>NZ_JACFPU010000017.1:0-55391 GCF_016101825.1 Gilliamella sp. B14384G12
AAAAGGCCTGACTCCGGTTGAATATCGAAATCAGGCCTTACAAGCCGCTTAATAAAAGTGTCCAACTTTATGGGGTCACTTCACTAAACTGAAGGTTTTTTATTTTAGCTAAGCAAATTTAATCTTTTAAACTTCTTAACGCCATTTCTTATATTGATTAATTAGATTATTAGTTGAATCATCATGAGAAGTAACAGGTTTATCATCTGCCAATTCAGGTAAAATGCGACCAGCTAATTGTTTACCAAGCTCTACACCCCATTGATCGAAACTAAAGATATTAAGAATAATACCTTGTGTAAAGATCTTATGTTCATACATAGCAACTAATGCTCCAAGAGTATAAGGTGTTATTTTTTTCACGAGAATTGAATTTGTTGGTTTATTACCCTCAAAAACTTTAAACGGTACAATTGATTTAACTTCATCAAGTGTTTTACCTGCTGCAATGAATTCTTGTTCAACTTGCTCAGCGGTTTTACCAAACGCTAAAGCTTCGGTCTGCGCAAAAAAGTTAGACAGTAATTTCGGATGGTGATCACCCACTGGATTATGGCTGATTGCTGGTGCAATAAAATCACATGGGATTAATTTAGTACCTTGATGAATTAATTGATAAAATGCGTGTTGACCATTAGTCCCTGGTTCTCCCCAAATAATTGGGCCTGTAGTATAAGACGTTTTATGTCCATTACGATCAACACTCTTACCGTTTGATTCCATATTTCCTTGTTGGAAATAAGCTGCAAAGCGATGCATATACTGATCATACGGTAAAATTGCTTCGGTTTCTGCTCCACAGAAATTATTGTACCAAATACCAATTAACGCGAGTAATGCTGGAATATTTTTCTCGATTGGCGCGCTTTGGAAGTGTTTATCCATAGCATGACCTCCAGCTAAAAACGCTTTGAAGTTGTCAAAACCAATTGATAAAACAATTGACAAGCCAATTGCAGACCAAGAAGAATAACGACCACCAACCCAATCCCAAAATTCAAACATATTGGAAGTATCAATACCAAATTTTTCGACCTCTTTAGCATTGGTTGAAAGTGCAACAAAATGCAAAGCAACGGCTTTTTCATCTTTAGCTGCATCAAGTAACCATTTACGAGCAGTCTGAGCATTTGTCATGGTTTCTTGTGTGGTAAACGTTTTAGATGCCACTAAGAATAAAGTGGTTTCAGGATTTAAACCTTTAAGCGCTTCAACAATATGAGTACCATCGACATTCGAAACAAAATGCATTGTTAAATGATTTTTATAAGGGCGTAATGCTTCGGTAATCATATGAGGACCAAGATCTGAACCGCCAATACCAATATTAACTACATCGGTAATTGCTTTACCTGTATAACCTTTCCATTCTCCGCTAATGATCTTTTTACTAAACGATTCCATCTTAGCCAATACTGTGTTGACATCATCCATCACATTCTTACCATCGACAAAAATCGGCGTATTTGAAACATTACGGAGCGCAACATGTAATACAGCGCGGTTTTCGGTACGATTAATTTTCTCACCGCTATACATGGCGTTAATAGCGCCATTTAAATCACATTCATCAGCAAGTTTATAAAGAACCTCTAAAGTTTCTTGTGTCACTCTATTTTTTGACAAATCAACCAAAAACTCATCTTCAAAAGGAATACTCAGTTTTTCAACACGCTTAGGCTCATCATTTAAGATTTGGGCAATTGTCTTTTCATGATGCTTTTCATAACTCGCTTGAAGGGATTTCCAAGAAGAAGTGGTAGTTGGATCAATTGACTTTAACATATTTAATTCCTTAATTAATATAGCACTGCTATCCATAATATAACTATGCCTAACATGATGCAAGATAAGGATTTTATCTTTTGTTTTTTACAATTACTAAGATTTTATCCTTAGCTTTTTAAATTGATTGATTTCATACTTTTTCGTTTAATGAATTCATGTTTAAAATACTAATATGCGGAAAAAAGTCAAAATAAGGCGACCAAATCGGTAATTTCCTATCGCCTATAAGTATACAGTCAGAAAAACTACTTATTTTCGGCAAAATAAATATCAAAAAGAATACTCTAAATTCAAATTTGCTGGATATAAAAACTGGATATTTTTATAAGTTATTGTTTCTTAAATAAAATAAAAGCATTATCACCAAATTTGTTGCGGGTAGACGTGCCCATTTATGCTCATGAAGTTCCCATTTAAGATCGCCTTGATAATTATTAATCAGCAAATAGTTTTAATTTATTAATTATTTCTACTGATTCGTTTTCAAACCGAAATGCAACAAATGACGGAATATTTGAACAGTTTTTTTCTAATTGATTATTTACTCTTATCTCTGGATATCGTTACCTATAATGCCTCCATTCAAGAGCTAATCTCTTCTATTATGTTGAGTGGATTTCTTTCTGGATTAAGTATTTTATATGTAGTCATTTTATTTACTCTTTTAAAAAACATATAATTTATCTGAAATTATAACTCATTAGGATTGATTGCTTTAATGTGTTTTTCCTAATCCCCTTTTGGTATCGGTTGCTATGTAACGTGAGTCATAAATGTATTTACTATCAGTGTAAACTTGATAAATAACTTTTTGAGTTCCGATATGAAATAATGTAGAGGGTTTATTCGGTAAGTTTTCTACGTTAAATTCTTTCTAGTTCTTTTCATCAATAAAAAACAGTTCTTGTTCACGTATTTCAGTTGATATTAATTTGTGTGGGATTTTATTTTCTAATTATGTTGCCAAGTTAGTTTCATAAGTTAATACCACTAAATCAAATAATAGCGCTCTATCGTTAGTGAGCGCTTCTTTTAACGCTTGGATAACTTTGGCATTATCATGACGATAGTGACTATAGCCATAATAAAAATATAGTTTATATAGCATTCCATAGATCTGTTAACTTGATTAGGATAATTAATGCAATATTTAATTACTTCATCTTAAGCAGAACTATAATCAAAACGAGCTTTTTCAAAACTAGATTCTTGTAATTGCGTTCTGGATAAATCAATAAAGTTATATCTAACTAAATGATTTTCGGAAACGGATTGTTGCCAATATTGCCATTTTTTTTGAGTACTGAGTTTATAATATTTCATTAATCTTATTTTTATTTCCTATACTACAAAATCAATAATAGATTGAAGAATATCTATATTTTAGAATTTTATTTATCTATTAAATGGTTTTCTTTTTTATTTTACGCTAACAAGTGAACAGCATGTTTTATTTATAAATTTTTAGTTATTTTCCATAATCGATATTCTCCACATCTATATACAAACAAGCTTTGTAAATTAACTTCCTTTTAATCATCAACCGTCATATTACGTGTTGTTAAATCATATGGTGTTAATTGATAGACGTAATAGTTAAGCCAATTACTAAATAGTAAATAGGCATGACTGCGCCAAGTGGCTTTAGGGGTCAGATTTGGATTATTATCAGGAAAATAATTTTCTGGAATATTGGGGTCTATACCGGCTTTAATATCACGAAAATATTCGTTGGCTAAGGTGAAAGAGTCGTATTCCGGATGCCCTGTTACAAATGCCATGCGTTTATCTGCCGTGGTCATTAGATAAGGTCCTGTAATATCGGACTCGGCTAAGATTGTTAAATCGGTGTAATTTATAATTTTATCTTTGGGGAAATCAGCATTACGTGAATGCGGTGCTAAAAAGGTATCGTCAAATCCTCGAGATAAAATCGCATTCGGCTTAATAATGTGATGTTGATAAACGCCTGATAATTTCTGGCTGCGAGTAAATTTTGGCAAATCATACAAAACGTTTAAAGCAGCCTGCACAGCCCAACAAACAAACATTGTTGAAGTTACATGTTCTTTTGCCCAAGTAATAATTTCAGCTAATTTAGGCCAATAAACCACATCAGAGAAAGGTACTTTTCCTAATGGTGCTCCCGTTATAATAAGTCCATCAAAATTCTGATGTCGAATATCATCAAAATCACAATAAAAGCTATTTAAATGTTCCATTGGTGTATTTTTTGATTCGCGCTGATCAATACGTAATAATTGAACATTCACTTGTAAAGGTGAATTCGATAAAAGCCGAAAAAATTGATTTTCAGTCTCGATTTTTTTAGGCATTAAATTGAGAAAGAGAAGCTTAAGAGGTCTAATTTCTTGGGTTTTGGCACGCGATGAAGTCATAATAAATACATTTTCATTGCGTAATACATCAACAGCGGGCAATGAGTCTGGAATACAAATAGGCATAACAACAGCTCCTAAAATAATCAGTTATTTTTGAACAGTTAAAATAGACGTCTAGATATCTGTATAGCTAAATATAGTGGGTTTTATAATATTTGTCGAGATTTTTATTGAACAATAATAGAAATAAGATTTAAAAAATCAGTATAGTAGCGAATTCAATAGGAGATAATACTTGAATGGTTGTCACAGTAAAATGGCTGTTAGAGACATGAAATCTTAGAAAGCACGAGTGTCAGTACGCCAAGTATCAGCGGTTAATGCTTCGCCAAAATAGCTATTAATTAATTTTTGGGTAATATCACTTAACGGTGAAGCTAACACTTCAGCCGTATTACCATATTCAACTAGCTCGCCATTATGCATCACTAAAATTTCATCGCTGATATGTTTCATCATCCCTATATCTTGAGTAACGTATACATAAGAAATATTTTGCTCCGCTTGCAGCGATAACATTAAATTCACAATTTGCGAACGCATTGAAATATCTAGAGCAGCTAAAGCTTCATCTAAAATTATCACTTTAGGTTTCAGAATTAATGCTCGAGCTAATGCCACTCGTTGTTTTTGTCCCGTCGCCATTACCGAAGGATAATAAGAAGCATGTTCAGGTAACAATCCAACTTGCTTTAAGACTTCACTAATTAACTTTTCACGTTCTTGAGCATTATATTTAGTATTATGTTTTAATGGGATTTCTAACAATTGACCAATACGTAATCTTGGATCAAAAGAGCTTTCGACATGTTGAAATATCATGCGAATAAGTTGGCAACGGTAACTATAATCACCATATTCAACTTTATTACCATCAATCCAGATATCGCCACTGTCAGGTTTTAACATACCAACTAACATTTTCGCTAAGGTTGACTTTCCGGAGCCATTTTGTCCAATAATGGCCAATGTTTTACCTTCACTTAGAGAAAACGACAATGGCTTAACCGCATCAATCCGTAAATGCCCTAAGAGACCTTTAGGAACTTTAAATTGTTTAGATAAGTTACGCACTTTTAATATTGGACTCATGATATATTCCTATTATTTACTACTCATCTGTATTTAACGGAAAATGGCAAGCTACCGAGTGATCCTTTATCGGTATTAACTCAGGGGCTTGAATACACTTTTTTTGAGCATAAGGACAACGCGGTCCTAACCGGCAACCTATCGGCAAATGTTCAAGAGATGGAATCACTCCCGGTAAAGTATTGAGGGGACTTTTATGGGGCATCGCTTTACCAAAATCAGGAATAGCATAAATTAAAGCTTGGGTATAAGGATGATAAGGTGATTTAATTAAATCCTCACTATCAGCAACTTCTACCGTTTGCCCACAATACAATACACTAATACGATCTGTCCATCGTGTCACCATTTGTAAATCATGACTGATAAGAAGAATAGTGGTACCAATATTTTGGTTCATACTTGCAAGAAGTCTAAATATTTGTGCCTCAGTTGTTGCTTCCATTGAATTAGTAGGTTCATCGGCAATTAATAATTTAGGTCGATTAGCCAGAGCAATAGCAATCATTACTTTCTGGCACTCTCCTTCGGTCAACTCAAATGGATATGATTTCAATATCTCTTTATGGTCTTTAATTCCTACCCGATGCAACAATTCAATAGCACGATTTTTACGCCAGAAGAATCTTTGCCACCAATGCCCTTTAAATGTTCTTCTTGGAATGGCATTTATGAGTTGTTGACCAATTTTCATTGAGGGATCTAAACATGATTGTGGTTCTTGAAATATCATAGAAACATTATCACTAATCACTTTTCGACGTTGTTTAGGAGTCAGTTTTAATAGATCAATATCATTAAAATGAAAACGATCAGCCGAAATTTTCCAGTTGTGATTAGTCACCCCTAAAATGGCTTTAGCAATAAGGCTTTTTCCTGAACCAGACTCCCCAACTAAACCACGAATTTCACCTTCAGATAATTTTAAGCTTACACGATCGATTGCACGAAGCAAACCATCAGGTGTAATAAATTCTATGGTTAAATTTCGAATATCTAACAAAGCCATAATTAATGCCCTGCTCGTCGGCCATATAATCCAAAATTGAATAAATAGACCAAAGTAATGGTAACGACCACAGCCAATCCTGGAGCAAGAAAGGCTAAATAATTAGTACCGATAATATCTTTCATTTTAAACATCATCATACCCAAATCGGGACGAGAAATATCATTGGCAAAACCTAAAAAAGTTATGGTAGTAATGGCCAAAATAATCGAACCAAATAAAGAGACAATTTCGGTCAAATATACAGGTAAAATATTAGGTAAGATATAGTGATTAAAAATTGAAAATGGTGACAACCCATCCAATCGATAAGCGGTAATGTAAGTTTTGTGCCATTCATTAATCGCTCGTTGATGAATATTATAGATAAAGCGTGGTGTATAAGATAATCCTACCACTAATAACATATTGGTAATATCATCTTCAAATACCATGCTAATGGCAATGACACCGAGTAGCGGTGGCACAACCATACAAAACTTAAAAATAAATAAAACTAACGGTCGCAAAAAAGAGATAAAAAACATTAAGTAATTAATTAGCCCACCAATAACAATGACATAAAATACGGCTTTTAATGTCATGGATATGGTCGAACGATACCCAATCAATAAATAATCGAAAATATCTTGTCCTTTAGCATTAGTACCTAAAATATGATTCAAATCACCATTCGCCCACCAAGCTGGTGGTAATGAGGCGGGATAAATAGGGTTTAAATGAGCATGAAAAAACCATTTAGTCGATAATGCTACAAATGCAATTGCTAATATGCCGTAAAAGCTAATAATTAAATATACATTACTATGTAGCTTATTAAAACAAGATACAATAGTATTAACTAATTTAGTTACCCTAGACATAATTTACCTTATGGCGTAATGGATAAATAGCAACTGCGGAAATCTCACCTAATAATGTTAATAGGCTGATAACCGTACCACATGCCAAAATAGCAATAGCAATAATAGAATAATTATGATGGCGATAAGCAATCATCACCCATTGCCCTAGACCAACACGATTAAATAAAATTTCAATTACCATTGTCGAAAACAGCAACGTTGTCGTATTGTATGTTAACTGTGGAATCGTTGCAGGAATAGAATTAGGTAACAAATGACGACGTAAAACTTTAAATGGGGATCGTTCACGAATAATCGCCATTCTAATATAGTTTTGACGTGAGGTACTTTTTACTGATTGACTCACTAATTGTATTGTCATAATACTTGGTTGAATGGCTAAAATAATAATAGGCAAAAGCAAATGATGAAGTTGATCAAATAGCGCTTGTAATTTAAATGTTTTTGATGCAATTAAAATATCAAGTAACGATGTCCCAGCTACTGACGGCGACACGTCAAAATTCATTGATATCGTCCAAGTAGGCGATAACCAATGCATAACAATAACAACAAGCATAACTATAGGGCAAGAATATAGAAATAACGAGCCTAAGCGAATTGTACTATTTAGCCAATTAATATTACTCAAACCAAGAAATATTCCTAACGGTAATCCAATTACTAAAGCAACCACTAAAGCGAGTATACAAAGCTCAAAAGTCGCTAATAAAGTGTGAAAAAATGGAACGGTTTCACCTGATAATAATCTGAATTGACCTTGCAGTAATTGCTTAAAAAAAGCACTATATGCATCAACAAAACTGAGATTATTAAAGTTAAGCATTGAATGTGGAGCAAAATAGACTAAACAGAAACAAATCTGAGTCAATACGCAGATAATAAATAAAAACGTTACTATTTTTTTGAAAATATAGATAATCATATTTATCTTTATCGCTATTATAAGTAAATAAAACACGGTAACAAATCTCTATTACCGTGTTTTAAGCTATTTAAAGGATTAATCTTCTGATATTACTGGTTTACTAGCAGCTGCATATGCATGATCTTGTGCACTTAAACCACCAGCATTACCTTTACCATCAAAATGATAGTCTGACTCTTCACGCGACTTTATACTTTCATTCGATACTTCGTATTCTGGTGCTGACGCTTTGGTCATTACAGCCGAAGAATGACCAGTTGTTTGTTCAGTTCCATTAACTGATTTCTCACTGTCATTACTTTGTTTAACCTCTTCAAAATCAGGTTGCATATCAACGTTTACTTGATTTGCTGAGGTATCACTTAACGTCATATCGGTATTATCTTTAATGTCATTGGTCGCTACAACTTCATTATCTTTAATAATAACTGGTACTAGTAACGACGGAATCACCTGTGTTGTCATTTTTGGTTCTTCCTGCTTCAATTGACTATAATCAATAGATACTCGACCTAAGGCCAGTTCGAGTGATGCAGCAGCAAATGGCAATGGCATTGGTGACTGTTTTTGTTCAGTATTTCTTACGCGTCGCTTGTTGCGCTGACCATTCATACGCAAATGCCTAGATGTACGGCGTTGGCGTTTTGGTTGAATATCAGCAACATTGTTACTCATTGGTTGATCAACAATAATTGGTAATAATAAAGTTGGGATAACAACTTTTTCATCGACAACATGATCGATCATTTCACTATTTTTAACTCGGACACTTTTAGTTAAAGTACGTTGTTGACGTCGTGGTTTAGGCTCTTTTGGCTTAATAGCTGTGGCTTCATTAACCGTTTTATCTACCTTAGCAGTAGCATTTATCGTATTTGATGCATTTGCATTATTGTTTTGCCTTGTACGACGTCCACTGCTTCTATTTGGCGTCTCTTTCGTATTGGTTTCTGTTGCCGGCGTCACCATAGCAATAATATTATTAACAGCATTGTTGTTACGATTATTACGCTGGCGTCGATTATTAGAACGTTGATTATCACGTCGTTTTTGTGATGGTTGTTTAACTTCTGGCTCAGGTTTAGGTTTTTCAGCAGCAAATAATTTATTTACTTTACCTAAAATAGTATTACATAAGTTAAATAATTTCTTAATTTTTGGCTCAGCTTTAACTTTTGGTGTTGCATAAGCTTCGACTTTAGGCCCTGATAATATAGCTTGTTCTACAATAACATCTGTCGTTTGCTCTTCTTCCTCTTCTTCAAGTTCACGAATCAGTTTAGGAAGATTATAACTGAGTATATCTGTCTCTTCACCGGTACGTTTACGAATAACTTTATAAAGAGGGGTTTCCATCTCTTCGTCACCAGCAATTACAATTTTGACATCAGGATGCATTTTTTCAATATTTGTGATCGCTCGACGTTTTTCATTAAGTAAATAACTGGCAATTGGTACAGGGACTATCACATCAATTTGAACGGTATTATCTTTCATTGCTTCTTCTTGAATCAAACGAAGAATAGAAAGAGACAATGAATTGTTATCACGTACAGTACCCGTACCTTGACAACGAGGACAAATATGATGGGTTGCTTCGCGTAATGAAGGACTTAAACGTTGACGAGACATCTCAAGCAAACCAAAGCGCGATATTCGCGTAGTTTGAATACGGGCACGGTCAGTTTTCATCGCCTCTTTTAAGCGGTTTTCAACTTCACGTTGGTTACGAATTGGTGTCATATCAATAAAATCAATAACGATCAAACCACCTAAATCGCGTAAACGTAATTGACGAGCGATCTCCTCTGCTGCCTCAAGATTGGTGTTAAACGCTGTTTCTTCAATATCACTACCACGAATTGACTTAGCAGAGTTAATATCAATGGCAGTTAATGCTTCGGTTGTATCAATAACGATTGAACCACCAGATGGTAAGCGAACTTCACGTTGGAATGCTGACTCAATTTGCCCTTCAATCTGGAAATGATTAAATAATGGAACATCACCTTCATAAAGTTTTAAACGGTTAACATATTCAACGCGACCTAAATCAACCAATCGCTTTTTAGCCACTTCCATTACTTTAGGGTTATCAATTAAAATATCGCCCACGTCATCACGCAAATAGTCACGAAATGCACGGGTAATGATATCACTTTCTTTATGAATTAAGCTTGGAGCTGGGTAGTTTTTGGCTTCGTTTTGAATAGCTGTCCAATAGTTGACTAAGGCATCTAAATCTTGTTGTAATTCTTCCTGACTTTTACCTACACCGGCGGTTCGAGCAATAACCCCCATTCCTCTTGGTTTTTCAATCGCATCAATAATGCGTCTTAAATCCGCTCGATCTTCACCTTCAATACGGCGTGAAACACCACCAGCTCGGGGATCGTTAGGCATCAATACCAAATAGCTACCCGCTAGGCTAATATAAGTCGTTAATGCTGCACCTTTTTTACCACGGATCTCTTTTTCAATTTGGATTAGAACTTCTTGCCCTTCTTGTAGATGTTTAATACTACGACGACCCGAAATATTAGCGGGGAAATAACTTTCAGCAATCTCTTTTAATGGTAAAAATCCATCTCGTTCACCACCATAAGAGACAAAAGCGGCTTCTAAACTTGGGTTTATTTTAGTGATCTTGCCTTTATAAATATTGGCTTTTTTTTGCTCATGCCCAAGACTTTCAATATCTAAATCATACAAGCGTTGTCCATCAACGAGCGCAACGCGCAACTCCTCTTGCTGAGTTGCGTTGATTAGCATTCTTTTCATTATTCTACACTCTTTATTAATCTTAATTAATTATAGGTAGAATATTATTATCAATAATAAACGTTTATTTTAACAATGATAAATAATGGTTGTTAACTAAATATTCAAATATGGTATTCATTATTTTATTTGTGTTATTTTTGTTATTATATTATGTGAAACCGATATTATTTGTACAATATCTTTTTAAAATTTAAGGCATTATCAATGTTCAAAAGTTTCACTCACTTTATGAACCATCCCTAAACATATAACTCATCGATATTATTTCTATGGTTAACTTATAAACTAAAGTTTTTTGACTTTGGCTACCAAATTAAATCGTTACATGATTGTTCAAAATAAACATATTATTTAATTATAATAATCCTACTTACGCTATTTTACTTTTAAAAAAATTGTAATGTCTAACGCCATTGCTGCATTACAAGGATAAAAAAATCCTTTCTTATTTTAACGTTTCAGCAAAGGATAGCAAGCAAATTAAAATTGGTATTTTATAAATGGTTATCAAGGTATTTTGTATTTATCATAATTCTTGTTCAACTAAAAAAGAAAATCTCACTTTCTGATATGAGTACTTTATACTAAAACATCATGTTAACCTGAAACTTCTTTACAAATTTTTGTCCTGATGCTTATCTCACATAATTAAAAATAAGCAATGAATTACATGGTGCAACGCTAATCTTAATCAGTATAATAATTATTAAGGAAAACTATTAACAAGAGACAAAAACAATTTATGGACATATCTGAAAAAACAGCACTCATTGAATTTACTACTCGTTGGTTAAATCAATTTGATTACGCCCCACAAAGTGAAGAATTGCATGCCATCCCGTCACCTTGTATTTTAAAAACCGAACAACTTACCGTATTTTGGCAATCGTTTGCCTTACAGCCACCAAGAGATTTATCCATAGTTGAAGAAGTTGTAGGTATTACTTTACATCCCTCTTCACATATTTTTTATGGCACACAATATGCTGGCAATATGACAGCTAAATTAGCTGACATCAAATTAACTTTAATCCAAGCTTGGAATGATGATGATTTTTCTAACTTAGAACAAAATTTAATTGCCCATTTATCCCAACAAAAAAAATTAAAACGTGTTCCAACCATTTTTATAGCAGTAACAGATGAAAGTACTGAAATAATTTCTTTGAACAATTTAACTGGTGAAATTGTAAAAGAAGATTTGATTACAGGAGAGTTAACTACACTTACTCAAGATTTAACATCTTTTTTAAATAAACTAATTGTTATTAATTAAATAACAATTAGTAAGCTATAACTCAAGCGATAACTCAATACTGATGTCGATCCATAAAAGTAAATATTTTCTAAATTGTAACTTATAAAATAATGTGTATATAATGCGTTAAAAGTCATTAGATTAGATAGGTGAATTATGTTTGAATATTTAACAGCAGCGCCAGCCGATCCCATTTTAGGGCTAGCAGATCTTTATAATAAAGATGAACGCACCAATAAGATTAATTTAAGTGTTGGTGTTTACAAGGATGAAACCACCAAAACACCTATTTTAGAAAGTGTAAAAAAGGCGGAACAATTTTTATTAACCGACGAAACCACTAAAAGTTATTTACCGATTGATGGTTCCAGTACATTTAATGAAGCGACACAAACGTTACTTTTTGGTAATAAAAATGAACGCGCAAGAACAGCCCAAGCACCTGGAGGAACGGGCGCGCTACGCATAATGGCTGATTTCTTATCTCGCCGAACCAAAGTCAAACGTATTTGGATAAGTAATCCATCTTGGCCTAATCACCGTAGTGTATTTCAAACCGCTGGTCTTGAAGTCCGAGAATACAACTATTATAACCCGCAGACACATAGTCTTGATTTTGATGCCATGATGAGCAGTTTAAGTCAAGTCGCAGCTGGCGAAGCAGTACTATTCCATGGTTGCTGTCATAACCCAACAGGTATCGATCCAACACCAGAACAATGGCAAGCTATTTCTGATTTAGCGTTAAAAAATGGTTGGTTGCCTCTATTTGATTTAGCTTATCAAGGCTTTGGGCAAGGTATTGAAGAGGACGTTTATGGATTAAGATTATTTGCTAATCATCAACCTGAATTACTTATTGCAAGCTCCTATTCAAAAAACTTTGGGTTATATAACGAACGAGTGGGGGCATTTACATTAATTGCTGCAAATGCCGAAATAGCCGATCGTGCTTTTAGTCAAGTTAAAACCATTATTCGCGCGAATTATTCTAATCCTCCAGCTCATGGAGCTAAAATTGTCTCTTATATTCTAAATAATGAAGAGTTAAAAGAAGAGTGGATTGATGAATTAACCAACATGCGTCAACGCATTCATCGTATGCGACAATTATTTGTTAAAACGTTACAAGATAAAGGTGCAAATCAAGACTTTAGCTTTATTGCTAAACAAAATGGGATGTTCTCATTTAGTGGCTTAAGTGAAGAGCAAGTTCTAAAGTTACGCAGTGATTATGGCATCTACATTGTTAATTCAGGACGAATCAATGTTGCAGGAATGACTATTGATAATATGTCCAGACTCTGTGAATCAATTGTTGAAGTATTATAAAACTCATTAACAAATTGAATAATGATTCAAAATCTCAAATAAAAACTAAGGGAATGATTAAATTTCCTTAGTTATTGCGAGTAACAATAAAAATCCTAATCCACTCAAATCACAATATCCCATTAAATAAAAATAATTTCATTTTTAACTGATGTTGGATAATCCTCTATTTCTTTAATTCTCTATTTTAATTTCCTATTTTTATTCCTTTTAGTTATATCAATATACAAACTGATTATTAGACGCTAATCCATTAATTATTAATAATTGAATTATGAAATATAGAAAATAATTGAGGGCTGTTGTGGCATCACATGTTTTAGATTTTTTAATTTTAGGGAATAACTTTAGCACCAGTGAAATGCGAGCCATTTGGTCAGAACAAAATCGTTTAGAAAAGCAAGTCGATGTAGAAGTCGCTTTGGCAAAAGCCGAAGGTGAATTAGGTGTGATCCCAACGGATGTAGCTGATGAAATTGTAAAAAAAGCAGATGCATCGAAATTATCTTTACAACAAATTGCTGACGAAGCCGCGAAAGCGAAACACTCGTTAATGTCGACGATTAATGCACTACAAAAACAGGTGGGCGAAGCTGGACAATTTATCCATTACGGCGCAACCACTCAAGACATTGTTGATACGGCAACGGTTTTACAATTAAAACAATCTTTCGCTATTGTTGAACGTGATACCAAACTTATTGCTATTGAACTTAAACGATTAGCAAAACAATATCAATATCTGCCTATGGTTGGACGCACTCACGGTATGCAAGCCCTACCGACTACATTTGGTTTTAAATTAGCGGTTTGGTTAGATGAGTTTGTACGCCATTTACAACGTTTAACTGAAATAAAACAGCGTGTTTTAGTTGGAAATATTAGTGGTGCGGTTTGCACTTATGCATCAATGGGGCATTTTGGTCCTATGATTGAAGCACGTGCATTATCGAGCCTTGGCCTTAATACCCCAAATATCGGTTGGCAATCAGCTCGCGACCGTTTTTCGGAATATGGCTCTGTCATCGCCTTAATTAGTGGCACACTAGGCAAAATTGGCAACGAGTTTTATAACTTAATGCGTACTGAAATTAATGAAGTCGAAGAGCCGTTTTCGGAAGGGAAAATCGGTTCAACTACCATGCCTCACAAACGTAATCCAGCAGCTTTAGAAGGTTTGGCAAGCTTAACTGCGCCCCTATTAAAAAGTGTTGCGTTAATCCACGAATCGATGAAAGTTGAACATGAACGCGATGCCATGAGTTGGCGGGCAGAATGGATTGCCTTACCCGAAATTAATTTATACATCTCTGCTCAATTACAGACCGCACTCACTATTCTTAAAGGTTTGAAAGTCAATAGTGATCGCATGTTAACAAATTTATTAATGCAAAATGGGCTGTTGCTATCTGAAAAAGTCATGTTTGAAATTGGTAAGCGTTTAGGCAAACAAACTGCTCATCATCTGGTGTATAACTGTGCTATGCAAGCTTTTGAACAAAACAGAGATTTTAAAGATGTACTGTTAGATGATCCATTATTGAATAAAGAATTTTCTGTAGCAGAACTTGATAGCTGGCTTGAACCAATCAACTATCTTGGCTCAGCACCAGAAAAAGTGCAGCAAGTTATCAATTATGCTGAGCAAAGTGGAGTACTAGCATGAGCTTTCGCTTAATTACAAAGTCCGATATTCCTGCGTATCAGGCTTTATTACACAATGCTTATCAAATGACAACGAATTTGGGAATTCATTTTGCCGCTGCCACAGTAAATGATGAGCAAATTAATCATCATATACAATCCAATGCAGTTTATCTATTTGAAAAAGAAAGTAAATTGGTTTCCACCTTAAGCATTCGTTTTCCATGGGGAAATAATCCAGGACCTTATGGATTACCGCATTTAGGTTGGTTTGCAACCGATCCCAAATATAAAGGACAAGGTTATGGCAATCAGTTGTGGGATTGGGTAGAACAACAGATCCTGATTAATCAATTAAAACTACCAGCCGTCACTTTAGGTACAGCACAAAATCACCCTTGGTTGGCACAAATGTATATCAAAAAAGGTTTTAGTCCAATTGGACAAGCCGATTTAACCGAAGACCATACTACTGTTTATTTTGAAAAAATTTTTAATCAAAAAAGCTATACCGAATGGAAAAATAGGAGCCATAGACAATGAATAAAATAATAACATTATTATCTGCTGCAATATTAACCGGTTTAGCATTGGTCGGTTGTGATAACCAATCCAGTAATCAAGCAACCGAGCAAAATATTCTAAAAGTAGGTTCCACAGGACAAAGTTATCCTAATGGTTATAAACAAAACGATAAATTAGTAGGATTTGATGTTGAGATAACTGAAGCTATCGCCAAAGAGCTCGGTTATAAAGTTGAGTGGGTGATTGCTGAATTTGGCGGTTTAATGGGGCAATTTGATTCAGGACGTTTAGATACCATTGCCAATGCAGTTGCAATTACCCCTGCACGTGAAGCCAAATATGATTTTTCCAATACTTACAGCTTTTATGGCAGTCAAATTGTTACACATAAAGACAATGAAAACATCACCCAACTTTCTGATTTTAAGGGTAAGATCATTGCTGGTGTGCTTGGTTCAAATCATATTAATAATTTAAAAAACGCTTTTCCAAATAATGATATTACAATCAAAACCTATGAAACACGAGATGGTGCTATGTATGATACTGAGTATCAACGTGTTGATGGTTATATCAATTCAAAACCTATCTTACTTGCCGAAATTAAACGCAAAAGCTTACCGTTTAAATTGGTCGGTGATCCTATTACTATTGAACAAGTAGCGTTCCCATTTAGTAAAGATGAAAAAGGCCAAGCACTGCGTGAAAAGTTCAATCAGGCTTTAGAAAAACTTCGCACCAATGGCACATTGAAAAACATTGCAATTAAATATTTTGGTGAAGATATTACCTCATGAATTTTAATGTAACTTATTTCTTTAGTGTGTTCCCGCAGATATTACCTTATCTGCCAGTCACACTCTTTATTGCTATCGTTTCGATCCTATTTGCCATTGTTTTTGGGTTAGCTATTGCATTATTACGTAATCATAAGATTATCGTGATTGATGCTATGTTCGCGCTATTTATTTCATTATTTCGTGGTATTCCTTCCGTTGTGTTATTGTTTATTATTTACTATGGATTACCGCAAATTTTCCCGATATTGAAACAGATGGGCGCAACGACAGCGGCGATTATTTGCTTTAGTTTAAAATATTCGGCTTATTTAGCTGAAATCTTTCGTGCTGGTTTAGCATCGGTCGATCACGGGCAAAAAGAAGCTGGCTTAACCTCAGGCCTTAGTACTTTTCAAGTTTATCGTGGCATTATTCTGCCACAAGCAGTGGTTAATGCCCTACCCAATACAGGCAATATGTTTATCTCATTGCTTAAAGATTCATCAGTGGCTTTTTTTGTTGGCGTACAAGAGTTATTAGCAGCAGGGAAAATGTTAACGGCCAATTCGTTCCTCTATTTTGAAACTTATTTGGCTGTCGGTATTGTTTATTGGTTTACTGTTGTTATCTATTCTTGGATACAAAAGAAGCTTGAGAACAAGCTCAGTAAACCCTATCACCGTTAAGGAGAAAGGTGATGATTTCTATTTCACATTTGTCTAAACGCTTTGCTGATAATGAAGTGTTAAAGGACATTAATTTAAATATTAAACAAGGCGAAGTGGTAGCCATTATTGGTCCATCGGGTTCAGGTAAATCAACCTTGTTGCGTTGTTTAAATTTATTGGAAAAACCAAATACAGGGACAATCAAAATAGGATCGGTTACCTTAAATAGTGAACAATATCGCAGTAAAGACGAAATAAATTTACGCAAACAATCAGCAATGGTTTTTCAACACTATAATTTATTTAAAAATAAAACTGCATTAGAAAATATTACCTACCCACTAATTGTTGGACAAAAAATAGGTAAAGACAAAGCCAAACAGCAAGGGCTATCTTTACTGGAGCGCGTTGGTATGCTGCCGTACGCAAATCAATATCCAATCACTTTATCAGGTGGCCAGCAACAACGTGTCGCCATAGCTAGAGCACTCGCCGTTAGACCTAAAGTACTATTATTTGATGAACCGACATCAGCACTCGACCCCGAACGAGTCCATGAAGTGCTGCAAGTGATGTTACAGCTAGCTAAAGAACATATTACGATGATCATTGTCACGCACGAAATGGAGTTTGCTAAATACGTTGCCGATCGTATCATCTTTATGGCAAATGGCGTCATTGTTGAAGAAGGGCCAGCAAAATCAATTATCGATAATCCACAACATGAACTGACACAACGCTTTTTACGCCAAATTACTGATGAAATAGATTTTGAAATTTAGTTAGCACAAGTAAACCCATTGAACTCATTTAGCATGTATCATTTTACAATGTTAAATAATGTCGTGCTAGAAATTGATTAACGGTTAAACCTGAGGCTAATTCTTTAATATCAGTTAATAAATTCATCGCTTTTTGTTGTTCTTTAATTGCATCCGTTAGTTTTAATAACATCTCTGTTTGGTTGTAAGGATTTTTAGGCGATCCTTTGGGAACATCAATACGTTGTCTAATTTTTTCCCCTGTATCTAACTCAATTTCTATCACAACATAACGACTGTTAAAGGCGTCAGCATGGGGCACAAGATTAATTTGATAACTACGCTGCATTTTTTGCATCAGTGCTTGAATCTGTTCTGGAATAGGATTTGGACTGAATTGCTCAAAAGTAAGAGGAATACCTAGTAGAGTTAACGCTAAAATATATTCGGCTGAAAACCGCCCCTGCTCGGCCAATAAAGGATTATTATAGATTAATGCGGCATCGCTGTTTGCTGGCGAAAAAAATAGGGTAATACGGCTAATATGGTGAACATTCAATTGTTGATGTTGATAAAGTAGCTTACCTGCATCAGCAACATACGCAGCAGCAGAACAAAAACAGTAAGTTTTAAACCATAGTCCAGGCTCAACAATTTTCCAAACAACTCCCCACTGACTTAAATCGAAATTATTACCTTGTCCATAAACAGCTAAAAATCCTAACTTATCATCTAAAAAGTCTCTATCAGCCGTTATTCCAACGCGTAACCATTCAATCGATTGTATCGCATGCTGAGCGGCTAATCCTGCATGTAAAAACTTAATAGGGGTACCCATAACCAAACGCAGACCAGATGCCTGAGTCGCCGCCAATGTCAAAGCTTGCGACAAAAAAGGTTCATTATAAAGGTAACAAATGGCGGCTGTGGCAGCGATACCGCCTAAGGTAAGGGTTGTATGCCATCCTCTCTCATAATGTTTAGGATTAACGCTTTTGCCCAATCGCGCCATAACTTCAATACCAATAACATAAGCGGTTAAAAAACGCTTACCATCAATATAATATTGAACTTTATCTAATTGAACACTAGCAAATAGTGCTGATAAAATAACGGCGGATGGATGTCCACGCACATCTGAATGGACATCATCATAGTCTAAACAATGTGCTTGAAAACCATTAAATAGTGCCGCTTGCCGAGCTGTAACTAATTTTTTTTGCCCCACTAACCAAGCTTTAGCGTTGCCCCCTTCGTTATCAATCCAATTGAGCAATCGATGGATATCGACTTCATGACGAGCTTGTAAACTACTCGCAAAATAATCAATCACACCATTGATTGCACATTCAATCGTCTTAGGATCATTAATGATGGGGGTATTTGCTATTAAAAAACTCAATTGCTGACCTAAATTCATTTTCCATCTCAAAAAATATATCGTTATATAAGAAACTGATCTTAATTACCATAACGTATAAAAAGTAATAAGTTAAAGACTATATGGTTATATTTTAATAACTTTTAGTCATAACTTTTAGACTTTGGATATCTCTTTTTTTACTTTTAATTTATATGTTAAAATATGAGCATAACATTACATCTAACACCACAAAAATTAAATCCATTATGTCAATTTGTTATATCGCTTTAGGTAGCAATTTGGATGATCCATTTGCACAAGCCAATCAGGCTATTACCGCATTAAAACAATTACCAGATACTCATATTTTAGCTGTTTCACCATTTTACCGTAGCAAACCATTAGGTCCTAAAGACCAAAATGACTATCTCAATGCGGTTATTAAACTGTCCACAAATTTGCCACCAATCGCTTTACTTGACGAACTGCAAGCAATCGAGAAATCGCAAGGGCGCGTTCGTAAAGACAACCGCTGGGGAGCAAGAACCTTAGATTTGGATATTTTATTGTATGATGATTTAATAATGGATAGTGATCGATTAACCATTCCTCATTACCATATGAAAAATAGAGAATTTGTTCTTTATCCACTGTTTGATATCGCACCGGATTTAATTTTACCTGATAACGATAAACTGCACGAGTTAGTGGTTAAATGCCCCCTCAATGGTTTAATAAAGTGGAATAATTAATTATTTTGTTTAATAACATGGAGTTGTTTTATTTTACCCCTATTTAACGCAAAAAATAATTAAAAAAAATTTGCCAAAGGCTAAATTATTGCTATAGTTTACCGCCTGCAAATAATCTGTACATAAGGGGATTGTTTTGAAAAAGGAACAAAAAGTAAATACCTCTTCGCTTAGCCTGCTTTCAATTGCAGGACTTGAGCCTTATAAAGAGGCAAAAGGTGAGGAGTATATGAATCCTAACCAATTGAAACATTTTAAACTTATCTTAGAAGCATGGCTTTCACAATTACAAGGTGAAATGGGTAAAACTGTTTCTCACATGCAAGATGAGGCTGCAAATTTTCCAGATCCAGCTGACCGAGCAACTCAAGAAGAGGAGTTCAGTCTTGAGTTACGTGCTCGCGATAGAGAACGTCGACTCATTAAGAAAATTGAAAAAACATTGAAGAAAATCGAAATAGATGATTTTGGTTTTTGTGAATCTTGTGGCGTTGAAATTGGTATTCGCCGTTTAGAAGCACGACCAACGGCTGATTTATGCATCGATTGTAAAACATTAGCTGAACTTCGTGAAAAACAAATGGGTATATAATTCCATTTAATCTACTTGTTTACTTAATACGCCCATGCAATATATTGGTCGTTTTGCCCCCTCACCTTCGGGACCATTACATTTTGGTTCGTTGGTGACGGCTTTAGGTAGCTACTTACAGGCCAAATCCTGTTTTGGTAAGTGGCTTGTTCGCATTGAAGATATCGACCCACCTAGAGAAGTTAAAGGGGCATCATCTCTCATTCTAAAAACGCTTGAAGCTCTTCATTTATATTGGGATGATGAGATTTTATATCAATCAAACTGTAGTGAGCGTTATCAAGCTGTCCTGCAATCGCTACTCAATAAACAACAAGCATATTATTGTAATTGCACAAGGCAACGAATTCACAATTTAGCAAATAGAATTTATGACGGTTTTTGCCGTAATCGACTATTGTCAGTTAAAGATAAAGATCAATTGTCTATTCGTATAAAACAAAATCATCCAGTTTTAACTTTTACTGACAAAATCCGAGGCGAACAAACTGCCCAACTAGCAGATGCCTTAGAAGATTTTATTATTCATCGCAAAGATGGTTTATTTGCTTATAATCTAGTGGTAGTACTTGATGATCATGAGCAAGGCATTACAGAAATAGTGCGGGGCGCGGATCTTTTACCCGTCACAACCAAACAAATTTCACTTTATCAGCTATTTGATTTTAGTGTACCGACGTATTGCCATTTACCATTAGCTTTAGATAAGAATGGTAATAAGCTTTCAAAACAAAATCATGCCCGCCCTATCGATTTAAACAACCTTAAAGCCTTAACAGTTCAAGCTTTGCAATTTTTAGGGCAAAAAGTGCCAAAAGATTGGCAAGATGCAACCCAACAACAACTTTTAGGTTGGGCAATACAACATTGGCAGATCACAAATGTCCCTAAACAAAATACCCAATTAGCCACCGATATAGGATAAATTTGGCGTGATGCCAACCTGATGATCATGTAGCAAATGCTTTTCTGGTTTGATCATTAATGAAGCAAAAATTCTGGTTTTTAATTGTGTTTTTTGCTCAGGGCTTACCAACAAATCACGTAAATCAACGGCGGCATCACCAAACAGGCAATAGTGTAATTTACCAACCGATGAAACTCGCAATCGATTACAACTTTTACAAAAATCTTTAGAATACGGCATAATTAACCCAATTTTACCTTGGTAATCGTTATGTACATATACTTTGGCAGGTCCTGACAATGGCATTTTGGGCTGTAACTGCCAACCTTGAGCAATGAGCTGTGATTCAATTATGCTACCTGCGGTATGATATCGTTTAAACACATCATTACTATCACCTGTTTCCATCAACTCAATAAAGCGCAACTCTACTGGTCGATGTTTAATCCATAACAAATAATCATCGAGATTATCATTCATATTTTTCATCAAAACGGTATTAATTTTGACCTTTTTTATACCAACTTCCAATGATTTTTCAATACATTGCATTAGCTCTTTGAGTTTATCTTGGCCGGTAATTAATTTGAATAAATGTGGAGATAGACTATCAATACTGATGTTAATCGCATTCAGTCCAGCTTGTTGCCAATGTGCAATATTTTTTAATAAACGCGATCCGTTGGTGGTAATTGCCAGCTCTTTAACACGAGAATAAGAGGAAATCATTGACAAAATATCAACAAAATCGCGTCGTAATGTGGGTTCTCCACCAGTTAAACGAATTTTATGCACACCAAGTTCAGTGAACGTAGATACTACATTATCAATTTCATTAAGCGAAAGAAACGTATGGTTTTTATTAGGTCGATAACCATTTGGTAAACAATACTGACACTGAAAATTACACAGCTCAGTAATCGATAAACGCAAATATTGAAATCGCCGTTGATAATTATCAACTAATTGCATATATATACTTTAAACACCTTATCCAAGTCGGGAAGCATAGCCATTTCTGTGCTATACCGCGGCTAATTGACCATATGAGTAACATTATCACTTAGGTAAAATAGCTTCAGAGTTTGGTTAAGTCTAGCACAGTCTTAATTTATTGACTATGAGCAATTATTTAATATCATAATAATAAAAATCAATTTGTTTTTTACCTAAGATTCGACTTTGTCATTATTATCCTCGGTATGAATAACCGTTATGTAGCTAGGAATAACCGTTGCTGTTCGATAAATATAAACCCACATTTTTCCTGGTGGCTCGTCACTTAAAAATCGTTTTAGTAAAATATCATCCTCAGTATCATTATCCGATTGTTGATTTCTATAATAATCGGTAAACTCTTCATACAATTCTTCTTCATCTGTTAATGAACCACTATAGCTAGCTTTATATTGTTTATATAAAAAATTCAATTTATCAATAAAAAAATCATATTCTTTTTTGATTGCAAAATTTTTAGGATTAACATAGCCTAAAGTTGCAAAAATCTTATCAGCTACTGGCGATCCTGATTCCAATTGTTTAAATGAAGAATAATAAAAATCCTTTATTAGCTGACTGACCATCCACTTAAATAATCAAAAATCAGTTTTCATTGATAACATCATTACTTAATAACTAAAATTGAAATAATTTTATACTGCGTTTACCTTTAAGTCATTGTTAAATATCATATTGAAAAAATTGGATAAAAGAAGAACAATTGTATTTTTTCATTTGGTATTAATTAAGTTATTTATAAATTAAGCTATTATCAGCTTTACTTATTCTTTATTCTGTTTGAATATATAACGATTTTTTGCCGATAAAACCGTCAAATGGAGGTTGTAATGATTACCCATATTAGCCCATTAGGATCAATGGACTTACTTGCTCAAGCTGAAGTCGATATTTTAAAAAAATCAGCCAATAGTGATCTTTATCAATTGTTTAGAAACTGTTCTTTAGCAACACTCAATGCAGGCAGTAAAACCGATAATACTAAAGATCTGTTAGATAGATTCCAATCTTTTGAAATTAATGTTATTAGTAAAGAACGTGGGGTTAAGTTAGAGCTTATTAATGCCCCCGAAAGTGCATTTGTAGATAAACGAATCATTCGCTCAATTCAAGCTAATCTATTTGCGGTTTTACGTGATATTCTTTTTTTAAATAGTCAAATAATGGCAATAAAACATTTGGTTCCTAATGACAAACTTGAAAAAGAACATTCCTATTACATCACCAATCTTGTTTTTTCTATTTTACGTAATGCTAATGCACTCCATGTTGGTGAAGAACCGAATCTCATTGTTTGTTGGGGTGGACATTCAATTAATGAAAACGAATATTATTATGCTCGTCAAGTTGGTATGCAACTTGGGTTACGTGAACTCAATATTTGTACGGGGTGTGGTCCAGGTATTATGGAAGCACCAATGAAAGGTGCGGCTGTTGGTCATGCACAACAGCGTTATAAAGATAGTCGATTTATTGGTATGACCGAACCTTCTATTATCGCCGCTGAGCCACCAAATGCTTTAGTCAATGAACTGATTATTATGCCGGATATTGAAAAACGTCTTGAAGCTTTTGTACGAATGGCGCACGGTATTATTATATTTCCAGGTGGGCCGGGAACGGCTGAAGAGTTACTTTATATTCTTGGTATCATGTTGAACCCAGCCAATAAAAACCAAACTCTTCCACTGATTTTAACTGGTCCTAAAGAGTGTGAAAGCTATTTTGCTGCCATTGATGATTTTATACGTAATACATTAGGTGAAGAAGCAACCAAGCTTTATCAAATAGTGATCGACTCACCTGAACAAGTTGCTCGTATAATGAAAGATGGTGTAAAACACGTAAAATCTTCGCGCTTAAAAACGGGTGATGCCTATGGTTTTAACTGGCTATTGAAAATTGATGAATCCCTACAACGTCCTTTTGAACCACTGCATGAAAACATGGCTGCATTAAATCTGCATAGAAATCAACCTGTCGAATTACTCGCGGCCGATTTACGCCGAGCGTTTTCGGGCATTGTTGCTGGCAATGTAAAAGAATTCGGGATGAAACAAATAGCCGAACATGGTCGATATAAATTACAAGGTGATCCTGAAATTATGAAACAACTCGATAATTTATTAAGAAGCTTTGTAAAACAAGATCGTATGAAACTGCCGGGAGGAACCGCTTACCAACCATGTTATGAGATTTGTTATTAACAGAAAGTCAAAACACATCTTTTATAATATTCCGCCGAAAATAGAATCGGCGGAAAAATCTTTATTAAACGTAACTTTAAAAGTCACTCAAAATATCTAAAGCTTCTGACACTTTCTTCACTGCAAAAATCTGCATATTGTCAGGTTTCTTTTTCGGCATATTGGCAATCGGCACAATCGCTTTTTTAAAGCCATGTTTAGCGGCCTCAGAAATTCTCTCTTGCCCACTTGGTACTGGGCGAATTTCACCACCTAAGCCAATTTCACCAAAAATTACGACATCTTGCGGTAAAGGACGATTACGAAAACTTGATACTAATGCAGCAATCAAGGCTAAATCAGCACTAGTTTCGGTAACTTTTACACCACCGACAACATTAACAAAGATATCTTGATCGGCCATTTGTAACCCACCATGACGGTGCAAGACAGCCAATAATAACGCTAATCTATTTTGGTCAAGTCCAACGGTAACACGTCTAGGATTACCATATATAGAGTGATCAACTAACGCTTGAATCTCAACCAACAGTGGGCGCGTGCCTTCCCAAAGTACCATAACAGAACTGCCAGGCAACATCTCATCACCGCGACTTAAGAATATCGCCGATGGATTACTGACCTCTTTTAAACCTTGTTCTGTCATGGCAAATACACCCAGTTCATTTACTGCACCAAAACGGTTTTTATGGCTGCGTAGTGTTCTAAAACGAGAATCGGCATCGCCATCTAATAAAATAGAACAGTCAATACAGTGTTCAAGGACTTTAGGACCTGCTAGTGAGCCATCTTTAGTCACATGTCCAACCATAATAATGGCAATCCCTTTCGTTTTGGCAAAGCGTGTTAAATAGGCTGCCGTTTCTCGCACTTGCGCAACACTACCTGGTGAAGATTGAATATCAGCAAGGTGCATCACTTGAATAGAGTCGATGACCATAAGTTTAGGTTGTGACTGTTCAGCCAGCAGACAAATTTGTTCAATACTGGTTTCAGATAACATATTAATATTATCGGTTGGTAAACCTAAACGATGTGCACGCATAGCAACTTGTTGCAGTGATTCTTCACCTGTTACATACAAAGTGTTCATTTGGGCTGATAGTTTACTCATGGTTTGTAGCAATAAAGTACTTTTACCAGCACCAGGGTTACCACCAATTAATATGGCACTACCCGGTACAACTCCGCCACCTAATACGCGATCGAATTCAGAAAATCCAGTTGAAAATCTTGGTAAGGCTTCTAAACTTATTTCTGATAGCTTTTGAATTTTAGCTTGACCTGCCCCACCCGCATAACCTGTTAATCTGTCATTACGTGATGAAGTACTTGCTAACCTAACTTCAGTAATCGTGTTCCAAGCGTGACACGCACTACATTGCCCCTGCCAACGCGGATAATCTGCACCACAATCATTACACACATAAGCACGTTTAACGGATTTTGCCAAATTATTCTCCTAACCTTCACTTAATAAACTGGTGGATAAAATACACCATAAACCAGTTAAATCTGCATAATTAATACTAATTCTCGCCTTTTCAACAACTTTGGGTTTACCATGATAAGCCACCCCAAGACCTGCAATGCGGATCATCATTAAATCATTTGCCCCATCGCCAATTGCTACGGTTTGCTCGATTGGAATATCAAGCGAGGCAGCTAATTGCTGCAATGTTCTTGCTTTGTATTTAGCATCAACAATATCACCAATTACTTTGCCGGTTAATTTTTCATTTTTAATTTCTAATTGATTTGCATAAACATCAACTAATTTTAATTTTTGTTTGAGATGATCTGCAAAATAGGTAAAGCCCCCAGAGGCAATGGCAACATGCCAATTTTTTTTGTATAACTCACGAACTAAATAAGTTAGACCTGGCGTAAGTGGTAGTTTATCTTTCACTTCTTGTAAGATGTTTTGATGAGCACCTTTTAATGTTGCAACTCTTTTACGTAAACTCGTTGAAAAATCTAGCTCTCCGCGCATAGCTTGTTCAGTAACGGCAGCAACTTGCTCCCCAACCCCATGCAGTTTGGCTAATTCATCAATGCATTCAATACCGATTGCAGTTGAATCCATATCCATGACAAGTAAACCAGGAGAATGCAACGTTGGTAAATTATCAATGGGTGCAACATCAATACCTAAAGTAAGTGAAATAGATTTAGCTTTTTTAGGCATCACCCCAGCGATTCGAACAATTTGATAGGTTTTAATTTTCCAAGATGACACAATCACCATTGGCATAGCCAGTTTATTTTGAAATGTTGATAATATTGTTTTATTTAATTTCTTTCCATAAATAATCCAACCGGTTTTACCTGCATTGTAATCAAGTGGAACAACCTCACAGCCATTTAAAGAAAGTGGTAATCCTTGCCAATCTTGAATATTCTCAGGTAAATCATTATAGGTGAGTGTATAAGCCATATCAGAAAATCATTATAACGTAAAACGAAGCCAAAATTTAACATATCTATAAAAGATTGTCCAAATTGGGATTTAGCTTATTTTTCATTCAACGTTTAAATACAAATATCAATACACACAAAATTTGAAACGGTATAGACTCCTGAATATTTTTTACAAAAAATCTATTATAATTATATTTTAAGTCAATCTAAACCTGACTATCCAATCACATCTAAATTTTAAACAACTCCTTTCAATAATTTTTTAGATATCCCTATTTTTATCATGAATAGATGACTATTTTTGTCAAAAAGTTTCAGGTTATGCATACGTTTCAGTAAAAAATTAATTTTTAAAGATAATGATTGAATATCAATTTATACAAATCCGTAACGAATAAATTCTATTCAACCTTTTTTGCGGCCGCTTGGAAATCAATTTTTAACTGGTATTGTGTTAATTTATTACAGTCATTAATAAGTTATCTATCTAATTTAAATTAAAATTTTTTTTAAAAAAGATTGCAAATTATGCGGAATAATGTATTTTTACAAACGACTTTATATTATTTTTTATCACGAGTTAATTTCATAGCGTTATAACTTATGGACTATATTTGTGATGTTCATGTTTAGCTTAATGGCGTGTAAGGCATCGGAGGAGAAAAATAATCCTAAATTTAAAGATGTCTTTAGTGTTACCATATTACGTTTAATAAATAATTATTATAATAACTTCATAGTTTAAGGAATGAACAATGACATTATCACCAGTAAAAAAATGGACATTTCCAGTTATCATTAATAGTAAAAAAGAACCTCTCACTGCTGATGACTATCATGCAGCATTAATGTCAACTTCAACAGGATTTTATCCAGTTAGCGTCACTAATCTTATGCATATGGGTATTCACTTTGATAAAACGGTACTTAAAGAATTAGGTGATGAAAACGAACGAAAGGTTCATTGTATTGCCGATGGTGAAGTAGTTGCTTATCGAATTAATGGTAACTATCAAACTATTAGCTACGGAGATACAGTTGCTTACTATTCAACAGGTTTTGTTTTGGTACGTCATCTACTCGAAATGGAGCGAGTTGAAGAAAAAAAACAACCAACAGAGCCTAATACCGAAAATAGTTCAACAACAGAAAAACCTGCTGAAGATAATTCTCCCGCATCTTCTGCTTCTAAGGCAAATGATACTGCAACTTCTACTAATTCAACGGCAGATAAAGCTGATACTGAATCAGAAAACAAACCAGCCGAAGCTGAAAAAGAAAAGCTGCCGCCGCATCAACTCTATTTTTATAGCCTTTATATGCATCTGGCCGATACTGCTTTTTATGATAAAAATTCTAAAATGCCAACACCTGCATTTTGGGAACAAGATATTTATCGTGTATTACCTAACCATAAGGAGTTGAATAAGGTCGAAGGGTTATGTATTCGCGATAAAGCGGACAATTCAAAAAATGACAGTATATTAGCGGTATTACAAGTCGGTACCAAAGTAAATTTAAATCTTGATTTACATGACGAAAATCATAACTGGTATGCTGTTACAAGTTTAGCGGAAGGTTATTCCTCTATTCCCGAGTTAAAATCAATCAAACACACTCAAGGTGAAAGTCAAATAGACATTTTAGGTTGGATTTTTATTGGTAAAGAGGTGACTTCGCTAGAATTTGAAATTTTAGAATTAAAAGCGCACGAAAAACTTCTTTCTGATCAGTCTGAAAAAATTAGCATACTAACAAAAGAATTTAATACTAATTGGGTGAAATCTAAAGGATTAAGAGTTCGAAAAGATAAAAAAATCTTATCAATGCTACCTGGAGGAACCCAAGTTAAAATATCGGGAAATAAAAAAGCAAAACATTTTGTTGAGTTAACTGAAGTGATTCGGGATGGTAAACCCACCATTCCTTTACCAAAGGGAAACACAAAAATTTGGTTTGATTGCCTTGAAAGAATTTCCCGAGGTAAAAAATACAATGAAGTGGTTGTATTAGATACACCATTTCCAATAAAAGCAGGTGATTTGATTGGGCATATTGGGCATGACCATACCCCTAAGATATCACTTTCCCAGAACAGTACTGAAATTAAATGCGAAACCAACTTGCATGTTGAATGTTTTACTTGTGATGACCTGCCTAATTTTATTGCACTAACTCAAGCAGAAGCCAGTAAACTTCCTGAGGAAGAGAAGACCTTATTAGGTATTTCGAAACAAGCAAAACTACTTAAATCACCGAAAGATGCAGACACAGACGTGGGGCAACATACTGAGATTAAAGTAATCAGTAAAGATATCAATGTCAAATGGTTACAAATCGAAATCACAGAATCCAAAACTAAGAAAAAAACGGTATGGATAGAAAATAGTGAAGAGATATCAAAAAACATAAACTCAAAGGGTAATATCACTTTAGCGACTGATAATAAAGCCTGGAGTGAATATCCATTACAGGCAAGCGAATTAGCGAATAATAGTTCGATTATTGATACTCCATTATTACTTGATATTAATAATGGAGTATTTAAAAAGTTGAGTCATCGGGCTGTTGATAAAGATGGAACATTATGGGTTTATATTGAGCATGCTCTTGATAAAAATAATGCTCCTATCCGTGGCTGGTTAGTTATAAATAAAGAAAATGTAAAAAAAGTGAGTTGTTGGGATTGGTTTGATTTTAAGCTGATCGAAGAAAAGGCGACTACAAAAGAGTTTTATTTAGATGTGAAAAAGTCTTTATCTCGAGACAATGCATCTCTTGAAGCTTATAAACCGACGTTAAAAGAGACATTAACAATTTTAGATAGGCAATATCATTTAGACCAAAAAAAATATGCCAAGATAGATGCAAAAAGTTTCAACGGAATCAAAGATAAACCACAATTATCATCGGCACTTTCACGTTTACTGATTAAGAGCGAAAGTGAATGGTATAGTGAAATTGATGCGCAAGGAAAAATGCCCAAATGGGATGCCTTAGACAGTGAATTTAACGAGAAAGCAAAAAAAGTCTTGGGTTATTTAGAAGATGGTGATGTTACAAAATGTGATGCTTATATAAGTACATTACCCGAAAACGAACAAGAATCAGTAAAAAGAGGATTACTATTAAAACGTCAAGAATTGGAAAAAAAGGGAATCAATAATAATAAAACAATTGAAGACTCATTTTATACAGAATTAAAACTACAAGTAGCACGTTGGGATAATGAAAAAGAAAAGATAAAAAAAATGTTATGGTGGGATGATGTCGTAAAAGGTTTAGCGAAACAAAATAATACAAATGCTACAAATAGCAATTCAGCAAATAAATCATCGAGTTCAGCCAAAGTAAAACCTCCAGCTGAATTTTGCTCTAAGGGGAAAGCATGGTTTATTAATCCGATAATAATGGAAATGTTTAAATTTACAAAGAATAATTTAACAATTGTAATTGATCCTGGTCATGGATATACACAGGGAAGTACAGGTGCATCAGCTAAAATTTATGAATATAAAATAGATGAAAATAAAACAGCAAAAGCAGATATCACAAATTTACCACAAAAAGTTATTGATAACACAAATTTAATTGTGAATTCTTCAGAGGATTTGAAAAGAAATGAAAGAGGCTTAGTGTTTGATGTATCAATAAAACTCAAACAATTACTCGAAGCAAACGGTTATAATGTTATTCTCACCCGAACAGAGAGGAGAATTGAAGGAAAAGATGATCAAGAGACTAGACAAGCTAGAATTGATCTAGCTAATAAAAATAATGCCGATTATTTTATTTCCATACATGCTGATGACGTTCCAAATTATTCTATTTCAGGATCTCACGTAATATATCCTAATATAACAAACAGCGAAGTTGTTGCACTTAGTAAAGAATTAGCAGAAGATATATTTAGTTATTATACTGTGGTTCCTGTTGAGCCATCTTCCCCTAAGAAAGATGTAAGAGGTCTTCAAGTATTAAGAAATTCAAATAAAACCAAACGGAGAGTTCTCATTGAATTAGGATTTATTTCATCACCCAAAGATGCAAAAGCCTTATTTTCAAATATTGATTTAATTGCTCATCAGCTATATAAAGGATTACTAAAGAATTTAAAAAAATATCATTAAAGGTTATATAATGAAAAGAATAATTTTTTTATCGCTCATTCCACTATTTTTGGTTAATAATGTTTTTGCCAATAATCAAAAGGAACACATTGATATTCGTGCAGCACGGTCAGCCGCTAATCATAGTGGTCCTTTTTGTTACTCTTTACGCATTATTTATTATCCAAATGGTCAAACTAAAGAACAGGGTTGCCAAGGGCATTATAATGCGACAGGTATTTCTGTAGGTAATTGGTATGAATATGATTTATTAGGTATGCCTGTTCGCACGAATTATTATCATCCTGATGAGTTTGGCAAAGATTATAAGATTATTACAACTTATGATAAAAATGGTAAGGTATTAACTAAAAAAATATATAATTATGATGATTTATATGAAACAGAGGAAGAAGAACTTAATGAAATACCTCAATAAAAAATTTATTACAGCAGTCGGATTAACTTGCATTTTGTTGGTAATAAATCTTGCAAAGGCTGATATCGATAACGAAAATAATTTAATCATTAAAGCAGAAAATGGAGATAAGGTTGCTCAGTATCATTTAGCAAATTTGTTGTTATCGAAAAATGTTGATGGAAAATATAATGATAAAATTTTTTATTGGTATCAGCAATCAGCAGAACAAGGATATGCTGAAGCTGAATTTGCTTTATCGGTTATTTATTCAGAGCGCAGTAACTTTCCACAATTGTTGTTTTGGTTAGAAAAAGCTGCAAAACAAAATCATGCAAAAGCTCAATATAAATTAGGCATAAATTATCGATTTGGATTTGGTGTTGAAGCAGACAGTTCAAAAGCATTATATTTTTTAGAAAAATCGGCTCAACAAGATTATATTCCTGCGCAAGTTGAATTAGGTAATTTATATTTAACAACTTTCGATTTGGGTTCAGATTTAGATAGCTACAAAAAAGGAGTTTATTGGTATGAAAAAGCAGCACAAAAGAATAATGCGTTTGCTCAACTTAACTTAGGTATTATTCAAATGGCTCAATCAAATTACCAACAAGCATTATTGTGGCTTAATCAAGCTTGCAAAAATGATTTAACCGATGCTTGTCAACTGGCTTCTAAGATTAAGACAAAAAAAATACGCTCTAAAAATAGATAATTGTCTATTTGATTTTCGGATAAAGGTGAATATTTCTAGAGATTAATCCAACTTGAGAAAAAAATATTTATGAATAATCATTAACAATTTAATTATGAACGTTGTTGGTGACAAGGCTGAATCTAACAAATTATATACAAAGGATAATTATCTATATTCCCTTGTTTTAGATGGTAATCCTCATAAAAAATAAAGTAACTTTATGAAAATTTTAATTTTATTGATTTTCCTAAATTACTATTAGCTCAAGAAGTATTTATTGACTCTTCAAATAAAGAATATTTATATTTAGGAAGTACACAAAATAAATATATTGAAGCGAATTTAGAAGGATATTCGATTCAGTTTGATTCAGAAAATAAAACAGCAACCAGTACAAAAACATGTGGTGATGTAGTTATTTATTCATCTAATGTTTTATTAAAAAAATTATATTATTTTAATAATAAAGAAAAAAATATACTTATATAGATAAGTATTGTGAAGCTATTCCTGATGGTGATAATTATTATTTAAGACAATGTACCAAAAAAGAAAGACTGGATTGTGAAAAAGCTGTAGTAGAGGTTGGAGATGAGCCTTAAACAAAATATTTAACTTGTTTAAGATAATTAACTTATTAAGAACTTAATTAAAATTGTGATTGATCACATTATTAACTAAGTAAATATCTAAAAAATAGAAGAAAGATATGAATGAACTGCATAGCGGTGGAGTAATGAAAAATATTTTAAACTTGAATCAGTTAATAAACTTTGTCCCGTCGATAAAAATAATCTTATACGGAATTATTTGAATAGTAGAAATTAAAAATTATTCGTATAAAGTATTTAAAATAAATAAGCTAGGCAACTATTTAACTAAAAAAGGATTAGTAAATACCTTAATCGAGGTAAATACAATAATGAAATTTAAATTAATATTAACTATCTTTTTGATGAGGATGGTGGAAATCGTGTCGAGAAAATATTAACCCGCTATGATGAAAATAATATCATTAGGGTAATTACTCGTTTCCCTGATCGAGGTCATTATAAAATATATTATGATATAGGATTTAATAAAAATAGAAATTTATTTACGCTAAATAAAGTAAGTTTCGAATCACAAGTGTGGTCATCGGATACAGATGTAACCACTATTTATTGTTACCATCAAATCAATCAAGAGTTAAATGAGTTAATGAATGATGATGATTGGTTTCATAAAATACGGCCTACCTATTATGGATGGGAAAATGGTACAGTAAAAGGGAATTGTATTGTGAGCAAAAAAGTAGTTGGTTACGAAAATTCTTACAATATTATTATGAAATCCCACCTATTTGATAAACCCGATAAAAATAATATGACAAATATGTATTTGATCAAGGGAGATATCGTTGATTTAGTACGATCACAAAATAATTTTTATGAGATTAATTATACAACAAAAAAAAATAAGATAATTAAAAAATGGCTTCACTGTTCTGCTATTAATGCTTGTATTTCTGATTAATAAAATAAATCTTAAACGGCAAGAGAAACATTTAAAATAAATGTTTCTCTTGCAAATCCTACTTTGTTGCTAAAAATTATTCATTATCATCAAACAGTTATCTATGGGTAAATTGTAAGTTATATAAAAAAGTAGATGAAGTAAACAATTTTTAATTCTGTTTCTTTCAAATAAGGAGTAGCAATGAGACATAAAATAGTACTGTTTATGTTATTAAGTTTAATTTTTACCATGCCAAATGCTTATTCAGGTGAATATTTTGAATTAGGTAGCATTCCAGAAGAATATCGATTTCCTAAATATAATAATATAGCCCATCCTCCAATTAATGTTGAATATAAAGGCCATAAAGGAACAGCGATGTTTCTTAGTAATACTTTTGAAGATGGAAAGCGTAATTTAGAGGTTTATTTTTTAACAAATAATAATAAAGAATTGAATAAAGCATACGAACTTTATACATATCAATATGGTAATCAGGAACTAGTAAGCGCTTTTGAATATGCTGATAAAAAAACAGGTGACAAATACATATATATTTTATTTAAAGATACTATAACACCAAACAAATCGTACAGTTATAACTTTACTGAATTATCTTTATTTATAGAAGAAGATGGTATACTAAGGGTGTTGTTTTTTTTAGGTGAAAATGAACTCCTATCAAAAATTATTTGTATTGATGATTTTGAAACCGATGAACGTTGTGAATTTTCAACGAAAGAGGGATTAATAAAATATCTTGATAAAGAGAAAAGTAGGTAATAATTTATCTAATAATAGTACTATTAAATCATTTGGAATATCATCATGAACAAAATTGTATGATAACAACACTCAATCTCTATAAAATAGGTCAAGAATGAAAACAGAATATAAAATTGTTGGTTAGAAAAACTAAATAGAGCAAAAATTTTTAATTCTGTTTCTTTTAAATAAGGAGTTACAGTGAGATATAAAATAGTACTGTTTATGTTATTAAGTTTAATTTTTACCATGCCAAATGCTTATTCAGGTGAATATTTAGATAGCATTCCAGAAGAGTATCAATTCCCTAAATATAATAATATTGGTCATTCTTAAATTAATGTTAACTATATAAGAATTATCACAAAAAATTAATTTTATATTCAAACATCGATCTTCGAAAAAGCTTTAAACATATACTGATATAATCATTTAACACTATACAGTTAATCCCCACAAACAAAGTTGTTCTAATGCAGGACCAATTCGTTCACCGAGTGACGTTAATTTATATAATACTTTTAACGGGGGCTTATCGCCAAAAACTGTGCGAGTAATTAAACCATCATCTTCAAGTTTTTTTAGTTGAATACTTAACGTCATATCGGTAATTTCAGGGATCACTATTTTTAGTTCGCTAAATCTTTTTTCTCCAGAAAGTAAATAGTAAAGTATTACACCTTTCCATTTTCCACCAACTAAATCCATCGCTAGACTGATAGGACAATAATACGTTTTATTTTTATAAATTTTTGAAAGTCTTTGTTTGTCTTGTTCCATTTAACTTACCTAACTATTTTTTTATAACTATCTAATTTGATAGATATTGCCATAACCTCATTAAGGAATAAACTAATTATAGTAACTCAAATTTTTATAGCATAAATTAAAAAGGAATTATCATGACATTAATCGTGTTAGGTCATCCCAATATTGAACAATCTATTGCAAACAAAACCATCATAGAATCATTGCAAGAACATATTACTGATTTAGAAATTCGTAATATTCACCAGCTTTATCCAGATTACAAAATAAATGTACAAGAAGAACAAGCCGCTTTACTTAGACATGATCTTATCGTTCTACAATACCCTATGTATTGGTTTAATATGCCAGCAATACTTAAATTATGGTTTGATGAGGTATTAACCTACCAATTTGCTTATGGCTCGCAGGGAGATAAATTGAAAGATAAAAAGTTATTACAAAGTTTAACAGTAGGACAAGTAGAGGAGAATTACCAAAAATATAGCTCTGAATTAATAAATAATTTACTTGAATCCGTTAAAGTTTCAGCACTCTACACACAAATGAAATATCTTCCTCCAATACTTTTATATGGTGTATCACCTGTTATTGAAGGAGAAAAAGCAACGATAAAAGTAAAAGCATCACAGCACAGTAAGCAATTAGCTCAATTGATTAAAAATTATAGTAAGTAGAGCAACGATAGATAATAGGTTAATCATTTTTAATAGAGTATGACATTTTTAACATGTACTAACTACTCTTTTTTAAAACAGCATAGAAAAACCCATCACCACCTTGTGCCGTTGGTAAAAATTGCTTCATGTCACCCACGAGTTGAGCATTGTTGTTTTCTTTTAAAAAACGCTCAATTTGTAATTTGTTTTCATCGGGTAGGATTGAACAGGTGGCATAAACTAAAGTGCCATCTGTTTTTAGATATGACCAAATATTAGTTAAAATAGCGTGTTGTAACTCAGTTAATTGCGCAATATCGCTATCACGACGTAACCACTTAATATCAGGATGACGACGAATCACGCCAGTTGCCGAGCATGGTGAATCAAGCAAAATTCGGTCAAACTGTCTGCCTGAGCACCATTTTTCAGGAGTAAGCCCATCACCTACTTTAACTTCTGCTACTTGTTTTAAGCGAGCCAGATTTTCTTCAATACGTTTGGCACGACTCGCATCAACATCTACCGCTAATAAATTCGCTTTCGGAGCAATTTCTAAAATATGAGTTGTTTTACCACCTGGAGCGGCACACATATCCAAAATTTGCTCACCATTTTTTGGTGCTAGTAAATATGCAGCATACTGTGCTGATAGATCCTGTACAGTAACCGCTCCCTCAGCAAAATAAGGTAATTTCGTTACATTCACTGGTGACAATAACCGGATTGCACAAGGCAAATCAGCAAAAGCTTCTGACTCAATTTGCTGTTCAGCCAATAATTGTTGGTACTCACTGACAGAATAGTGATTAAGATTAACCCGTAACCACATTGGTGGTTTTTGATTATTTGCATTAATAATATTTTGCCATTGCTGTGGATAAGCTTGCTTAAGACGGTTAAGTAACCAACTTGGGTGCAAGGTTTGACTTGTCTGTTGTTTGTTATCCTGTATAAATTTTTGCTGTAATGATGCCTGTTGGCGTAAAAATTCACGCAATACACCATTTACTAACCCTTTGAGCGCTGACTTTTTTAAATCATTTACTGCATTAACCGTTTCACCTACTGCAGCATGCTCAGGTATTCGGGTATATAAAATTTGGTAAATACCCACTAACAATAAATAGTGAAGAACTCGATTTTTGCCAGTAAGTACTTTACTCATCAAAGTATGAATATAAAAGTTAAGTTCAGGCAAAACTCGCATCACACCAAAACAGATCTCTTGTACTAATGCGCGATCTTTTTCCGCTATTTTATGGCTCGATAACGTTAAGGCCGTACTTAGCGATTGCCCATCTTCAAGTACATTAAAAATCGCTTGCGCACAAATAGCTCGAATATTTGAGTGTAACTTTTTATTCATAACTAATAATGACCTTAACTCATCTACCTAAATGATTATAAAATTAATGATCCAACCCAACCCGCAATAAATAATGGAATATTAAAGTGGGTGAATGTTGGAATAACACTATCACGGATATGATCATGCTGACCATCGCTATTTAAACCTGCTGATGTTGCTAAAATGGTATCGGAAGGTGGAGAACCCGCATCACCAATCGCTCCAGATGCACCGATCAAACAAACGGTAGCAATAGGAGAAAAACCAAGTTGCACACAAAGCGGTACATAAATAGCGGCAATAATTGGTACAGTTGAAAACGAAGAGCCAATACCTAAGGTAATAACCAGTCCAACGAGCATCATCATAAATGAAGCAATAACTTTATTGCCCGCAAACAACTCAGCACTATTGATAACTAAAGGTTCAATTTCGTGAGTCTGTTTTAAAACTTCGGCAAAGCCTTGGGCTGAAATCATCACAAAACCAATCATTGCCATCATTTTGATGCCATCGGTAAATACGCCGTCTGCTTCACCCCATTTAATAGAGCCTGATACAATAAAGCAAATAAAACCAACTAATGCGCCTAAAATCATTGATCCTGTGTAAAGTTGAATCGTGAACGATAAAACAATCGCTAATAACGAAACAATAAGTGAACGCTTATTCACATTGTTTAGTGCGTCTAAATTGGTTTCTTCACGAATAATTTTATATTCTCTTGGTTTGCGGTAACTGACAAAAATAGCCCATAATAAGCCAAGAAACATGCCCAATGCAGGAATCGCCATCGCATGCATGACATTAACATGACTGACATCCATACCCGATGAAATAATATTTTTTAATAATATTTGATTTAAAAAGATATTACCGAAACCAACTGGTAAGAACATATAAGGTGTAATAAGACCAAAGGTCATAATACAAGCAATCATTCTTCTATCTAATTGCAACCGCGACATTACATATAAAAGTGGCGGAATTAAGAGAGGAATAAAAGCGATATGTATAGGAATAATGTTTTGTGACGAAATACTAACTAGTGCAATAATGATAATTAATAACCATTTAATACGCTTTTTGGCACTACTGGTTGTAAGCTGTTTTATCGCCTTATCTGCTAATAATTCAGGTAAGCCTGATTTTGAAATCGCCACAGCAAAAGCGCCGAGCATAGCATAAGAAAGCGCAATATTGGCACCATTACTAATACCAGTATTAAAGGCATCGATCGTTTCTTTCAATGATAAATGGCTAAATAATCCACCGACAAATGCACCAATAATTAAGCTGATTACCACATGAACACGGCAAAGAGACAAAATTAACATACAAATTACCGCGACCACAACTGCATTTATGGACGAGAACAAATCAAGCACTGTATTCATAAGAAGATTCTGGGTTAAGAAGCAAAGTTTAACATTTTAGGCTATAGATATGGAAAGTGCAATTGATAGCGTAATACATAGATTGTAAATAACGTTAACGCAAAACATGTTGACTTTTGAACAAATTTGCAACATTTCTAAAAATATTTTAATTAAAAATAAAATCAATAGATTGTCTTATATTTGTGCAACATCACTTTTAATCTACTGATTTTTAATTTTTTGATATAGACCCCATTTTTATGAAAATTCCTTTTTTAACTTACTAAGTGAACAATATCACTTTAATTTAAACAATAAATATTTATACAAATATCATGACAAATCATACTTAGGCTAATTTAAAAATTACATAGAATTTATATTTTATATGAATTAAATTTTTAATTAAGAAGAAAGATATGCCAAATATTAATACCAGTAATGAACAACTGAAAGAAGCATACCACCATAATTGAGGCATGATAACCAATTTACTTAATTTTCATCATGACGCAAACTCACCTAAAAATCTAAAAAAATCATTATCAATGATATATGCAACGTTACCATGACATAAAAAAATAAAAGATAGAAAAGAATGACTTTACCAAGCACGTAATTATCATTTATTAATGGGGTTTATAAAAATTGATCTTGTGTCATTATTAAAACCATTATTTAAATAACTAGTTAAATTGAATGTTGTAATGATGAACTATCCCTGTCAAAATCACTCATTAAACGCGCTATAATGTATATTGAAAATATTTGCGCATGACTTACACAATTTGTATAAAAATATCTATTTTATAAAACGTTGCGTATCAATAAGGTTATTCTGGAGAATTTCAATGAGAGATAATATCGACGGTCATTTTTTATTAATCGGATTAATGGCCTACCCAATCCGCCACAGTTTATCGCCACAAATGCAAAATACAATCTATTCTAAATTGAATGTACCTTATGTATATTTAGCTTTCGAAGTAGATCAAGAAAAATTACCCGGCGCAATAAAAGGCTTACGGGCATTAGGGCTGCGTGGAAGTGCCGTTTCGATGCCAAATAAGCAATTGGTTTGCCAATATTTAGATAAATTAACCCCAGCGGTCGAAATGAGCGGTGCTTGTAACACAATTTCAAATGACAATGGCGTGCTAACAGGTTACAACACCGATGGTATAGGCTATATGCGTATGCTCAAAGAGGCTGGCGTTGAGGTTATTGGTAAAAAAATGACAATTATGGGGGCGGGTGGTGCGGCAACAGCGATTGTTGTACAAGCGGCATTAGATGGTGTAAAAGAGATTGCCATATTTAACCAAAAAGACGAGTGTTACCAAAAAATCGAAGCAGTAGCAAAAAAATTAAACCAAAATACTCAATGTAAAGTTTATGTGACGGATCTTGATGATAAAGAGCAATTACGTAAAGAGATTGCCGAAAGTGTCGTACTTTGTAATGCTACTGGCGTAGGTATGAAACCATTAGAAGGCCAAAGTTTAATAACCGATCCAACGATGCTAAGAACTGATCTTGTGGTAACTGATTGTATTTATAGTCCTAGAAAAACAAAATTACTTGAAATAGCAGAGCAACAAGGTTGTAAGATACTCAATGGTATTGGCATGATGCTATGGCAAGGTGCTGCACAAATTAAAATTTGGACTGGCGAAGAAGCTCCGATTGAATATGTAAAAGAAAAAATGGGATTTAATGATTAATAGATAATTAAACTTGTTTTTTAGACTTAAATACCACCACCATAATTGGTGATAAAATTTATTTAACTAGTTTGAATTAATATGATTTTTTACTAACAGGATATAAAATGAAAACCATTAATATTAAAGGACTTGAAATAGGTTCAGGCGCACCTAAAATTATCGTTCCTGTTGTCGGTAAAACCGAAGCAGAACTACTTGACGAAATAAAGTTTTTACAATCAATCGATTTTGATGTTTTAGAGTGGCGTGTTGATCACTTTACTCAAGTTGACGATATCAATGCTGTAAAACAAACAGCAAAACAAATTCGAGAACTTTTACCTAATAAGCCGATCTTATTTACTTTCAGAACCGCAAACGAAGGTGGCGTGAAACCTTGGCCATTAACCTCATATATCGAGTTAAATAAACAAATGGTGCATAGTGGTTTAATCGATCTTATTGATGTTGAAGTGTTTATTGGTGATGATTATGTAAAAGAGATGATTCATGTTGCCCATAAGCACAATGTTTTTGTAGTAGCATCCAATCACGATTTTGACAAAACACCTTCTAAAAGCGATATCATCTACCGGTTACGAAAAATGCAAGATTTAGGTGCAGACATTCCCAAAATTGCAGTTATGCCAAAAACAACGGATGATGTTTTAACATTACTTGCTGCAACAACCGAAATGAACGAAAACTACGCTGAAAAACCTATTATTACTATGTCGATGGCAGGTCTTGGCGCAATCAGTCGAGTGTCTGGAATAACCTTTGGATCTTCAATGACATTTGGTGCAGCTAAAAATGCATCCGCGCCAGGTCAATTAGATGTGAAAGAGTTACGATATATTTTAAATGTCTTGTATCGAAGTAAAGCTTAATAAAATTATGTAATTCAATCTAATCAATAAAAAATACTGTTTAAGTAAACATCATTAAAAATAGAATAAATCGTCATATTTATGAGGTTAAGTGAGTTTGGCTTAAATAATGATTTAAGTGTGGTTACATGGGTAGTTAAATTTAATATTTTTCAATATTTTTCTGAAAATAGTACCGAATAGATTTGATTTGTAGAGTTGAGATTAATAACCACTTATAATAAGTTTATATTTCGTTAAAAATTAATTACGTTCAGTAAATCGCATAGCCTAAAGATCGTGCAAAATTGCTAACAATTAATTAGTAACGAGTATATACTTAAGTTATCTCTTTATTTAAAAAACGTTTAGTTTTATAAGATTAACAAATAGTTCTGTTTAATTAACAAGCTTATAATTAAATTTATTTAAGTATATCAATAGTGTAAAATTCTGAGGTTTATTTTTTTATGTTTTCATGGTGGACTAAAGTCTATTTTTTGCTTATCCAAATCTTAGTCAAACTTTTTGTTAAAAGTAAACCGATTCCTACCGATCCAATAGAAGAACTGAATCTGGATTCAAGTAAACCTATTTTATATGTACTTCCTTATAACTCACAAATTGATTTGATGGTCGTTAGATCTCTTTGTTTAAAATATCATTTACCTGATCCCCTGACAGGCATTGAAATCAATGGAAAGATCGTACCGTCGTATATTTATATTGATAAAGGACCGGGTATTTTTGCCTCTTATCGACAACAAACTAAAGCTATTGAGATTCTAAGAGATTATATTTCTGCACATCAGCAAAATCATGATCTGGATGTGCAAATGTTACCAGTTTCGGTAATGTTTGGGCGAAGACCAGATAAAGAAGGCAAAAAAATGCCATCACTGCAAGTGGTGGGTGCAACGTATAAGTTATATAAAATAATTGTTTCTGGGCGAGATTGTTATACTCACTTTTCTCGAACCGTTTCATTTAAAACGCTCCAACTTGACAATAACCAAGATATTTCAACATTAGCACGCAAATTATCACGTGTTGCTCGAATTCATTTTGCTAAACAAAGAACAGCATCAGTTGGGCCAAAACTGCCTGTTCGACAAGAAATGCTTAATAAATTATTACATAATCCAAACATTTCAGAAGCCATACAAGAAGAAGCAAAAAGCAAAAACATTAATCTTGATAAAGCTAAAAAAAATGCCTTATCCATTTTAAATGAAATTGCAGCTAATTTTTCTTATCGTATGCTCAGAGTAACTGACTTTATTCTGACTTGGGCATGGCATAGACTTTACCAAGGATTAAAAGTTACCAATGCGGACCCAATTCGGGAGTTAGCACAAAACGGGCACGAGATTGTTTATGCGCCTTGCCATCGTAGTCATATGGATTACTTGTTGTTATCCTATGTTCTTTATCGTCAAGGATTAGTTCCTCCACATATTGCCGCAGGTATTAACCTAAATTTCTGGCCAGCTGGTCCCATTTTTCGACGTTTAGGTGCTTTTTTTATTCGTCGTTCATTTCGAGGAAATAAACTTTATACCGCTGTTTTTCGTGAATATTTAGCTGAACTATTTATTCGTGGTTATTCTGTTGAATATTTTATTGAAGGTGGTCGCTCTCGTACAGGACGATTACTCGATCCTAAAACAGGCATGTTAACAATAACAGTACAGACCTTATTACGTGGCGATAGCAGACCAATTACGATTGTTCCTGTTTATATTGGTTATGAACATGTTTTAGAAGTTGCAACCTATGCAAATGAATTGCGAGGAGCCAAAAAAGAAAAAGAGAGTTTATGGCGGACCATTAAAGCCTTTTTTAAACTAAAAAAATTAGGTTTTGGTTATGTTAATTTTGGGCAACCTATCCCATTAAATCAATTTTTAAATCAACATATCCCTAATTGGCGTGATGAAATTGAACCAACAGGCTCTCAACGCCCACACTGGTTAACACCAACAACCAACTTACTTGCCAAGGAGATAATGGAACGCATTAATTCATCAGCAGCAATTAATGCAATGAATTTATGTAGCTCAATATTATTAGCAGCAGATCAGTGTGCATTAACGAAAGTTAGATTAATTGAACATATTGGTTATCTCATAAAATTATTAAACAAAGTGCCCTATTCTGATTTAGTTACTATCCCAGATCAAACTCCCGAAGAGCTGTTTGAACATGCAAAACAGATGGGAAAATTTATTATCACAACAGATGAAGTTGGTGAAATGGTTGGTCTTACACCCGAACAAGCGGTATTAATGACCTATTACCGTAATAATATCCAACATTTACTCATTATTCCTGCAATAGTAGCCAGAATATTGTTAAAGCATAATAGAATTTCATCACAAGAGGTCATTGAACAAGTAAAATTACTTTTCCCATTGATAAAATCCGAATTATTCCTTTACCACAATGATGAACAGCTCACTGAATATGTGAATAATATAATTGCAACTTATGCTGAACTAAATTTAATCAATTATTCACCGGATAAATTAACGTTAAACTATTTAAAAATTTTAGGATTGCAATTACTTGCTTCATCATCGAAAGATACATTACAGCGCTATATGATTGCATTCTCTTTGTTACAAAAGGATCCATCTATCAGTCGTGCTACTTTGGAAAAAGAAGGTAGATTAATTGCTGAAAGATTGTCTGTTTTACATGGTATTAATGCGCCTGAATTTTTTGACAAAGGCGTATTTTCAATATTAGTCGCATCACTACGTGAACAAGGCTACTTAGATGATAAAGATGAAGCCAATTTGCCAAAAATTGAAATTATGAACAAAATACTTAAACCTTTAATTACCGCGCGAGTCATGCAAACTATTGATGAAATCAATCCATTAATAAAAGATTAAAAATGTATTGTTTTTAGGAATATATAATTATTTTTATTTGATACACTATTAAATAAGTAGCGATAAATATGCTTAACCATTATGTATTCCTAAAGCTTTTTCACTAGGATATAACCTTTCTTTTTCTTAAATTCATCGTATTAAATATATACATCAATTTATTTTTTGACAAACATCAAATTTTAACAATTACTATTTGTTTTTCCCTTTATTTCTGTTCAATAAACGATTATTATTAATAGCAATAAGGATATTTATCGCCTCCAATACAATAAATTTAATAATGTAATGTCTGCTTTCTAAGGAGTCTATATGCTATTTAACCGTAGGCAGTTCTTTAAGATCTGTGCTGGTGGCATGGCAGGAACAACTGTAGCTACACTGGGTTTAATGCCGAATGTAGCGCTTGCACAAACGCGCCAATTTAAATTACTAAAATCAAAAGAAACCCGCAATAACTGTACGTATTGTTCTGTTGGATGTGGAATGTTGCTTTATAGCCGGGGAGATGGCGCCAAAAATGCCGAATCATCAATATTTCATGTAGAGGGTGATCCTGACCATCCTGTTAGTCGTGGCTCGCTTTGTCCAAAAGGTGCAGGAGTACTTGACTACATCAAAAGTGAACAACGCGTTAAATATCCAGAATATCGTGCACCCGGCTCGGATAAATGGCAACGTATTAGTTGGGATGAAGCGATTGATCGCATTGCTCGTTTGATGAAAGAAGATCGTGACAAAAATTTTATTGAAAAAAATGAACAAGGTACAACAGTAAACCGTTGGACAACAACAGGCTGGCTTGTTACTTCTGCCGCTAGCAATGAAACAGGTTGGCTAGCATTTAAAGTGGCACGTTCATTAGGTATGTTAAGTCTTGAAACCCAAGCAAGAGTTTGTCATGGCCCATCAGTATCAAGCTTAGCAGCAACTTATGGACGAGGAGCAATGACCAACAATTGGAATGACATTAAAAATGCCAATGTTGTTATTGTCATGGGAGGGAACGCCGCAGAAGCACATCCGGTTGGCTTTAAATGGGCGATTGAAGCGAAAATTACTAACGGCGCAGAATTAATTGCCATTGATCCACGTTTTCACCGAACTGCTTCTGTTGCTGATCATTATGTACCGATTAGAGCAGGATCGGATATTGCGTTTCTGCTCGGTATCATTAATTATCTTATTACACATAATGAAGTTAATTATGATTATTTAGTTACTCACAGTAACGCAAGTTTAATTATTCGTGATGATTTTAATTTTGATGCAAACAGTGGACTTTTTAGTGGCTACGATGCAACAACCAAACAATATGATCAAACCAGTTGGGCATATCAAAAAGATGAAAATGGTTTTGCACTTCGTGATAAAACATTAAATCATCCTCGTTGTGTTTGGAATCTACTCAAACAGCACGTAAGTCGCTATACACCTGAAATGGTTAATAAAGTAACTGGTAGTCCTATTGAAGGATTTTTACATGTTTGCCGATCCTTAGCGAGTACCAAAACAAATGACAGAGCTGCAACCTTTTTATATGCATTAGGTTGGACGCAACATAGCTACGGTACACAAATTATTCGTACGGCCGCGATGATCCAGCTAATTTTAGGTAATATTGGTATGATGGGTGGCGGCATTAATGCCCTACGTGGACATTCGAATATTCAAGGTTTAACCGATGTTGGTTTATTATCCAATCGTTTACCTGCCTATCTTGAACTCCCTAAAGATTCTCAAGTTTCACTTCAACAATATTTAGATGAAAAAACACCAAAACCACTCGGTCCTAATGAAGTTAATTTCTGGGGGAATTACCCTAAATTTTTTATCAGTTTCATGAAAACTATGTATGGTGATAAATCCACTATTGACAATAATTGGGGATTTGATTGGTTACCGAAATGGGATAAAACCTATGATGTTTTAAGATTCAGCAAAATGATGCGTGATGGTCAAGCCAATGGCTTTATTTGTCAAGGTTTTAACCCGCTTGCTGCGCTACCAGATAAAAATAGTATTCGTGAAGGATTATCTAAGCTAAAATTTCTGGTTAACATTGATCCAATGCCAACAGAAACGGCTGAATTTTGGAAAAATCATGGCGAATCAAATGATGTAGATCCAAGCAAAATTCAAACCGAAGTATTTAGACTACCTGCTAACTGTTTTGCTGAAGAAAACGGTACAATCGTTAACTCATCACGTTTATTGCAATGGCACTGGGCAGCGGCAAGACCACCTTATGATTCACTTTATGATCCAGAAATTATTGCGCGCATTTATTTAAGAATCAAAGAACTTTATGAAGAAGAAGGTGGTGCTTATCACGAACCAATTAATAATTTATCGTGGGATTATCAAGATCCTGAAGGGCCATCTGCTGAAGAGCTAGCAAAAGAGTGTAATGGCCGAACACTGGCAGATATGACTGATGCGAATGGCAATATTATTCTTAAAAAAGGACAATTATTAAGTGGTTTTTCTCAATTAAAAGCAGACGGTACAACGTCATCAGGGATTTGGATATTCTGCGGTTCTTGGACAGAGCAAGGCAACCTAATGGCTCGGCGCGATCCAAGCGATCCATCAGGTAAAGGTATTCACGCTGGCTGGGCTTGGGCATGGCCAATGAATCGACGCGTACTTTATAATCGCGCCTCTGCTGATAAAAATGGTCAACCATGGGATCCTAAACGAGTCTTAGTAAAATGGAATGGTTCAAGTTGGGATGGTAATGACGTTGCCGATTTCACCGCAACATTATCGCCAAGTTCTGGCGCAGGAGCTTTCATTATGAATAATGATGGTTTAGGCGGACTATTTTGTTTGAATCGGTTAGTCGATGGGCCATTCCCAGAACATTATGAACCTTTTGAAACACCAATTACCAATAACCCATTACATCCTAACCAGATCAACAATCCGGTAGCTCGTGCATTTAAAGAAGACTTGGCTCGCTTAGGAGATGCCAGCCAATTCCCTTATGTCGGAACAACTTACAGCATAACAGAGCATTTCCATTTTTGGACGCAACATGCAAGGTTGGCCGCTATTTCACAACCGGAACAATTTATTGAGCTAAGTGAGAATTTAGCAAATAAAAAAGGAATAAAACTTGGTGATACCGTTAAAGTAACGTCATACCGCGGTTACATCAAAGCAAAAGCGGTTGTGACTAAGCGCCTTCCTACACTAACCGTTGATGGTAAAGAAGTTGAAACCATTGGAATTCCAATCGTATGGGGTTTTACTGGGCAAACAAAGAAAGGATTTTTAGTTAACGAATTAACTCCTCATTTAGGTGATGCTAATTCGCAAACACCGGAATACAAATCTTTCTTAGTGAATATCGAAAAAGTAACTACAGCGGCATAAGTTAGGGAGAATAAAAGATATGTCATTACAAACTCAAGATATTATCCGCCGCTCAGCAACGAATGCTTTAACTCCAGCTCCTCGAGTTCGAGATTATCAACAGGAAGTGGCAAAACTGATTGATGTGACTACCTGCATCGGCTGTAAAGCTTGCCAAGTTGCATGTAGCGAATGGAACGATCTACGTGCAGAAATCGGTCATACTGTTGGTGTTTATGATAACCCAGCAGACTTAGAGCCTAAAGCTTGGACAGTAATGCGTTATTCTGAAGTCGAAGTAAACGGTAAATTTGAATGGCTGATTCGTAAAGATGGTTGTATGCACTGTTCTGATCCAGGTTGTCTAAAAGCCTGCCCATCAGAAGGTGCAATCATTCAATATGCAAATGGTATTGTAGATTTTCAATCAGAACACTGCATTGGTTGCGGTTACTGTATTGCTGGCTGTCCATTTAATATTCCACGAGTCAGTAAAGAGGATAATCACTCGTACAAATGTACATTATGTGTCGATCGCGTTTCAGTGGGACAAGAGCCCGCCTGTGTCAAAACTTGTCCAACGGGAGCAATTCATTTTGGTACAAAACAAGATATGATTCGTCATGCAGAACATCGCATTGAGGATCTTAAAAAACGTGGTTTTGAACACGCTGGTCTTTACGATCCTCAAGGTGTTGGCGGTACTCATGTAATGTATGTTTTACATCATGCAGATCAACCAGAACTATATCACGGTTTACCTAAAGATCCTCACATTAGTGAAATTGTTAAATTCTGGAAAGGTGCATGGAAACCGTTATCCGCAGCTGCATTCATTGCAACATTTGGGGGCCTACTATTCCATTATATGGGTGTTGGTGCAATTGAAGTTGATGAAGAAGATATAGAGCATGAAAAAGAAGCTGATAAACAAGCTAGAAAACGTCTAGGATTACCAATTTTTGAACGTAAAAATAGCACTAATTCAGCACAACAGGAGAATCGTCATGAATAAAAAAGACATGATATTAAGAACACCACTTATTGTTCGCTTTTGTCATTGGTGCATGGTGTGTCTTTTTATTCTAACTGCACTATCTGGCCTATTTTTATTTTTTCCATCAATTAAACTGTTTGGTTTAGTACTCGGAACCCCTCAATTAGTTAGAGCATTGCACCCAATGATTGGCTGTGTTGTGTTCGTACTATTAATGTTTATGTTTCTGAAACTTGCACACCATAATATTCCAAATAAAGCAGATATTATATGGATAAAGAACTTTAAGCATGTAATTATGGGTAAAGAAGAAGGTATTCCAATTGGTAAATACAATGTTGGTCAGAAGTTTTTATTCTGGTGTATTATGAGCCTGATATCTGTGTTATTTATCACTGGAATGATTATGTGGCGTAGGTATGTTTCTGACTATTTTCCAGTTCAAATTGTCCGTATCGCGATATTCTTCCACTCGCTTGCTGCAATAGGATTAATTTTACTCGCTATTGGCCATGCTTATATGGCTCTTTGGGTTAAAGGATCAATTAAAGGCATGATAACCGGTTATGTATCACGTGCTTGGGCTCGTAAAAACCATTCTGCATGGTATGAAGAAGAAATGGCAAAAATATATCAGAAAGAACTTAATGCTAATACCGAAGCAGAAGCAGAAACAGAAACAGAACAAACAACAAAAGTAGAGCATAAACCAGCGTAATAACTCATTACATCGAATAAATGTTATCGGTTAATTTCAATTAACCGATAACATTTAATTATGAAAAATTATGGATAAAACGATAGTAAACGGTAATCAATAATGAGTATAAAAATCATCCCACAAGAGCAACTCGAACAACAAACAACAAATTCAGTTATTCGACAAATTCCACTACTCTTTTATCCATCTCCGAAAACACTGTATATTCATCGCGCGGAACGTTTAAAAGATCTGGCAACAAGTAGTTCATTTAGTGAATATTTGAAATTTTGTGCCACAATTGCTGAAGTACAAGCCAATATTGTAAAACAAAAACCAGTGAACATTGATTTACCTAATATCCTTGATGGTCAACACCCACCTTTAAGTTTATATAACTTTACTTTATCCACTTTTTGGCAGACATATTTAAGCGACCTATTAAGTTCAGTTACCGCAACCACAGAACAAATTCGATTAGTGATAGAACAACTCAGACAAAATAGTTCAGAACAACTACAAGATAAAGCAACCCATTTAATTAATGGTGAATTTAATTGTGTAGAAGGTAATGAAGCTATGTTTATTTGGTCAGCATTATCGGTTTACTATAGCCAGCTAGCAAGTCAAATCAAAGGTAAGGCTATCGCAGAGAGCACCGATAAAAACTGGTTATGCCCAGTGTGTAATAGTATGCCCGTTGCCAGTATTATTCAACTTGGAAGTAACAATGGGTTACGTTATTTACACTGTAGCTTATGTGAAAGTGAATGGTACGTACCTCGAATAAAGTGTACTTGTTGTGATAATATGCAAGACATTCAATATTTTTCACTGGATAAAGAGCTATCTGCAACAAAAACAGAATGTTGTGATGCTTGCCATAGTTATCTAAAAATTCTAGATCAAGATAAAGATCCTCGTATTGAAATTATTGCAGATGATATCGCTTCGTTGATCTTAGATATCAAAACAGAAGAGGAAGGATTTGCTAAAAGTGGCATAAATCCTTTTATATTTGCGCAATAACAGCGTTAATTGACATTGATAGTTTTAAACTAATTTTTATCAATATTATTAATTTCACAATCAATTTTATTTGCAAACGAGAGCCTTGATTAGCGATATTTATCATTTGAATAAAATACATCTTAACATTTTATATTAATAAGGTTAGAATTGAACTAATGTACTAGTTTATGAGTGTATTTTATGAGACGCTTTATTTTTTTGATAATAATGCTATTTATCCCGCAGCTTAGTTTCGCTGATAAGATTAAACATGTAGCAATTACAGCAATCGTTGAACATCCATCATTAGATCAAATCCGTGATGGCGTGAAAGATGAATTAATAGATAGTGGCTATAAGTTAAACGAAAACTTAACGGTACAATATAAAAGTGCACAAGGAAGTAGTGCCACTGCCGCTCAAATAGCTAGACAATTTGTTTCAGCAAAACCTGATGCCATTGTAGCCATTGCAACTCCTAGCGCACAAGCAACTGCTGCAGCAACCAAACAAATCCCTGTTATATTTGCAGGAATTACTGATCCCGTTGCTGCAAAATTAATTAAAAACTGGCAACCGACGGGCACAAATATTACTGGAGTTTCAGATTATCAAGAAATTATTCCTCAAATTGATTTTATGAAGAAAATTGTGCCGAATGTTAAATCTGTAGGATATATTTATAGTCCAAGTGAGATTAACTCTACCGTGGTTCTAAAAAATCTACAAATTCATTTATCCAAACAAAATATTTCACTTGTAGCTGTTCCCGCACAAAGAACTGCTGATATTTCAACAGCAGCCAATACTTTAAAAGGTAAAGTAGATTTAATCTATACAACAACAGACAATAATGTTGTTTCCGCTTATGAATCGTTAGTAAAATTTGCCAATGAAAATAAAATCCCCCTTTTAGCATCGTTTCCTGATGCAATCGAACGAGGAGCTGTTGCTGCTTACGGTATGAGTTATTATGATGTTGGCCGCCAATCAGGTAAGCTTGTTGTTCGGATATTAAATGGTGAAAAACCTGGAAGTATTGCCCCAGAACTTGGACAAACCTTACATCTTGTAATTAATACTGACGCAGCAAAAAAACAAGGAGTAAATTTATCCCCCGAAATTATTCAATCAGCTTATAAAATAATTGGGCAATAATTAATTAAAATTTTATTAAAAATAGTATAGAATAATTTTGCTTAATGGTATGAGCAGAGTGTGATATTACAAATAACATCCTATTTATAGCCAATCATCACTCACAGTGTAATGAAATATTTACACTTGCGAGTTCTTTTTTTATTCTGGAAAAATATTTAATTTTGCTTTATAGTAAGTCAAAATTTAGCTTGGTTGTAAAAAAAACAGTACAGGAGTACTCTCTATGCGTAATTATATTATAAAACTTTTTATGCTTCTCAGTTTACCGTTCGCTGCATTTTATTCTTACGCAGATACAAAAGCCGAACAAAAATTTGTAGCCATTACTGCCATTGTTGAACATCCAGCACTAGATAATGTACGCAAAGGTGTTGAAGATGAACTTAAAGATAATGGCTATATTGCTGGGGAAAATTTAAAACTTCAGTTTGCCAGTGCACAAGGTAGCAGTGCAAATGCAGCTCAAATAGCGAAACAATTTGTCGCAAATAAACCTGATGTAATTGTTGGTATCGCAACACCAAGTTCACAAACTTTAGTTGCAACAACAAAACTTATTCCTATTGTTTTTACCGCTGTTACTGATCCTGTGGCTGCTAAATTAACACCAAGTTGGGATGCATCAAAAACTAATGTGACAGGCGTATCCGATGCCTTATCTCTAGATTCTCAAATTGAGATGATGTTAAAAATTAAACCTGATGCTAAAAATATTGGTTATGTTTATAGTCCAAGTGAAATTAATTCAACGATTATATTAAAACAATTGCAAATCGAACTTGAAAAAAGAGGGATGAAAATTATCGCAGCTCCTGCACAGCGAACCTCTGATATATCAACAGCGGCAAGAAGTTTAAAAGGTAAGGTTGATATGATTTATACGACTACCGATAATAACGTTGTTTCATCTTATGAAGCTTTAGCTAAAATTGCTAATGAAAGTAAAATTCCTCTTGTTGCATCAAATCCTGAATCAGCCGAACGTGGTGCAATTGCAGCTTTAGGAATGAGTTATTATGATCTTGGCCGCCAAGCTGGTAAAATAGTTATTCGTATACTTAATGGCGAAAAACCGGGGGATATTCCACCACAAGTTGGTAATATTACTCAATTAACAATTAATAAAAAAGCTGCTGAACGCCAAAGTATTACTTTATCTGAAGATGTATTAAAATCAGCAGCCAAAATTGTTGAAAAATAATTGTAACTTTTGATAACTAAACCGCCATTTTGGCGGTTAATTTTTAGTGGATGTTTTCATGTCTTTTGAATTTTTATTAAGTTCTATTGGAATTGGACTTATTTATGCACTGGTTAGTTTAGGTGTTTTTATCTCATTCCGTTTACTCGATTTTCCGGATCTTACCGCTGATGCAAGTTTTCCGCTTGGAGGGGCTATTTGTGGTCTATGTATTTACGTAGGTATTGATCCATGGATAGCGACATTGTTAGGTATGTTTGCAGGTTGTATTGCTGGAGCAATGACTGGAATATTGTATGTTAAACTCAATATACTACAACTACTTTCAAGTATCATCGTCATGATAGGTCTTTATTCTATCAATTTAAGAATATTAGGTATTGGACCTTATATTATGGACGAAACACCAAGGTTGGCTGGTTCGCCTAATCTTTCTTTGCTTGATGCCAAAACAATATTTTCACCATTTATTGCTGAGGATTACAGTAACCAATATATTGTACAACCACTTATGATATTAGGTTTTGTAATTCTATTTTGGTTATTACTTAATCTCTTTTTAAATACTAAAATGGGATTAGCTTTAAGAGCAACAGGAACCAACCAACGAATGGCTAAATCTCAAGGTATTCCAACTGGTGGTATCACGATTCTTGGTATGGCAATATCGAATGGCTTAATTGCTCTTGGCGGTTCATTATTCGTACAAACCCAAGGCGGAGCAGATATTACGATTGGCGTAGGTACTATAGTTATAGGGCTTGCATCAATTATTATTGGTGAAAGTATTTTTCCAACTAAGCGTATTTGGGCTGTTATGCTGGCGGTTATTTTTGGTTCGATTTTATATCGCTTATTCATTGCATTTGCACTCAGTAATGAATTTTTACAAGCGATTGGTGTTGGAACCGAAGATTTAAATCTTATTACAGCAATCTTGGTAGTACTTGCTTTAGTTTTACCTAAACAGTTAAAAAAACGTGCAAAGAAAAGAGGAAGTAAGCATGATTAAAGTTGGAGAATTACAATTAACTTTTAATCAAGGGACACCTATCGAAAATCATGTATTACGAGGATTAAATCTTAATATAAGCGAAGGTGAATTTGTTACAATTATAGGTAGTAATGGAGCTGGAAAAAGCTCATTACTCAATGTAATTAGTGGTGATTTACTTGCCGACTCAGGCAGTGTCATTATTAATGGAAAAAATGTAACACGATGGCCTGCATGGAAAAGGGCTGGTTTAGTTGCTCGAGTATTTCAAGACCCAATGATTGGGACTTGTGAAAACTTAACCATTGAAGAAAATCTTGCTATTGCTTATAACCGGGGTCATAGCTTTACATTATCTCCTGCTTTAAATAAAAAGTTACGCGGAATATTTAAAGAAAAACTAGCAACGCTGAATTTAGGTTTAGAAAATCGATTGTCCGATATGATGGGATTGCTTTCTGGTGGACAAAGACAAGCCGTCAGTCTACTCATGTCAACATTACAACCATCCAAGATATTATTACTTGATGAACACACAGCAGCTCTCGATCCTAAAACAGCACAATTTGTTTTAGACCTAACCGATGAAATTGTTTCTAAAAATCATTTAACTACCATGATGGTTACCCATTCTATGAAACAAGCATTAGAGTACGGCAATAGAACAGTAATGCTTCATCAAGGTCAGGTCGTACTTGATGTTTCTGGAGAACAACGTTCAAAGCTAACAGTAAACGATTTGCTCGCTATGTTTGAAAAAACTCGTGGTGAAAAAGTAACTGACGATGCCTTATTATTAGGTTAATAAATCAAGAAGCAATATTTATTAGCAGAATATTGCTTCTTATCCAAGATTAGTTAAATAATTTCATAATTTTTTTTGTAACTGTTGTCGAACATTCATTAAAGCAAATCCAAGCAAATTTTTTCCACGCCACATTAACGGATTATCAATATTAGGATCATCCATAGACAAACCTATCCCCCATATTTTATCGACGGGGCTTGCTTCTACTAATATTCTTTGTTTGGTTGATAATATAAAATCAGTTAACTTTGGATTCTGTGAAAACTTAGCAAAATTACCATTTATGACTATATTTAAACAGTGTGCATCCCAAATATCCGGTATGAAGCCTTTTACTTGACGCCCTAATGCTTTTGCTAATCCAGGTGAATTAGCAGTAAGTATTTTTGATAATATTTGCTCACCACCGAATAATCTTGCTTTCTCAGCCATCATATAATGTTCTGCTGTTGCATAGTAAATATTATCAACCTCAAAACGACTTGGATACCATTGGCTAAAACAACTCTTTGTTATGATAGAAGGTTGCTTTTCTACATGCCCCCAAAAGTATATATATTTGTATTGTTTACCACTTCTATATTGTTCGCGTAATTCCAATAAATCCATATAAATTCCTTATCATCACTAACGAATATGTTATATGTATTTTCATTGAATACCAATATAGTTTTAGTAAAAAAACAAATTTTAGTTTTCAATAGAATAGAATTGTATATCATTAATATAGTTAAAATAATGATACTTATAAGAAATATTTAAGGTTATGTATGATGTGTAAGATAAATATAACGTTGATTTTTATGTTTAGTTATATACTTGAATATAACACTTATATAAATTTCAGTCAGTTTTATAATCTCTATATGCAAAAAAGCCCAGCATTCCTGCTGGGCTCTCTCTATATTTAAAAGTCTGGCGGCTCCCTACTCTCACATGGGTA
>NZ_JACFPU010000018.1:0-30486 GCF_016101825.1 Gilliamella sp. B14384G12
AGGAATTAAGTGCATCAAGTCCTTTCGTTGCAATATCACTTAAATTGTTAGAATTTGCCGGGTTAAAACTCAAACGGGCATTTTGGTTAAGAAATGACTCAACAAGAAGATGTTTATTCGAGCAGGTAAAAGTAATCGTATAGTGCCAAGGCTGGTTAAGTTGCTCATTACCCTCAACCTGTAAGATTGAAACCTCAGCAGGCAAACCATCAATATTTAACGTATAGCGATTGTGACCCGCGCCATTAACCAAACCATTCTTTAAACCACGACTTAAACCATTGCCTAATTGATTCACCAGATTGGTTAGTCCTTTATCCATGTTATCCTCTTTTTAATACTTCATGATTACTGAAAATATTTTGTTATTGTTATAACTAATTTTTTGCATTGTTTTTTGATTGTTAGGATAATTTACAATTATCACACAAACCTTTTGATAAGTTCAGATCAAAAACAATCTAAAAAAGAGGTATAAAATACCTTTTTTTACGCAATTTGCAATATTTTTTTAAAGTTTTTATAAATTTAATTTTAATAGATAACTTACTGATATCACTAATAAATCATCAGAATATAAATAACAATTTTTCACCTAAACACTATCAAAAAAGGGAGGGTAACAAAATCTGAATTTTGGAAATTTATTTTGACTGTTTTACAAATAAATTTACATTAAGTATTTATAGCTAACATAAGATTTCTTTAAGAAATTTATAATTTTGTTGTACGAAAACTAATTTATTTATCAAATATTAGCTTTAATTTTCGATTAATTTACATTTAATGCTAAATATTTAACTAAATAATCTTATAACTGCCCTATAAATTACATGAACATTAGGTATTAATGGATTAGCTATCAATTTCAATATTTTGAAATTTTTTTAACGATTTCTTATCAGATCAAATTTGACAAAATATCTTTAAAAATTTTATTATTTAACCACTTTCTCCTTATATGCGTCATCCCTTGCATATGATCCTCTGGTGTTTATCATCAGAGGAATTTTTCTTTCTAATCACCTCATTTAATAAAGTTTCTTATTATTACTTAACAACTTATTACTATACAATAATTTTTATTCTATTATTTGATTTTTTTAACAAATTCCTAAATATTATTAATTAAATTATATGTAATTTTGATGATAGGATTACAAAACCTAGTGATAAAACTAAAATAATCTGCTCTAAAATATCATGTAATTAGATTAAAAATTAACCTTATGATAGTTAATCAACAATTAACTGCATTCTTTAAGGGTAAAAAATCAACAAAAGTTAATGCAAATTAGTAATCGGCTTTGCAAAACTAAATTTAGCTTGTATTGATAATTGTTAATTGAGTATTACACAAATTTGCGTTTATCAATAATGATTGACCTGCTTTGTAATTTCTCATATTTGGCAGAAGTACTTTTACTTAACGATTATTTTTAATACGCGATATATCCTGTTTTAACTACTGCTATGACATTACCCATACAGCAAGAACGTATTATTCAATTTCTTTACAGAGATAAAAAAAACGATAAACGATTTTGCTTATAAATTCATATCCTCCTAACAGTAGAAAATATTAAAACAAAAACTTAAAATATTTATTTTGTAATATCTTTAGCACTATTTTTAAATAAGATTAAACAATTTGCTTATTCCCTTTGATAAACGATGGTGGCTAGCCATTAAATAATACCTATAAACATTATCTACTCTTTTTAACAACTTTTCTTAAACTATAGAATTATTGATTCTATTTATCACTATGATATTGCTTACTATTTTATAATTTTTTTCAAATTAAATAATCTTACAAAGTATTAAATTGGTATGTCATATAAATAGCGTTTTTCTAAGAGAGATGAAAACACTTTTCATTAAATATACTGTTTGATGATTGACAGAAAATCAAAAAAGATGATTAAAATAGAGACAAGCAATGATAAATTATTTGGACTTCAATAGGATAATATATAAATAGAGGCTTTTTCAGTCTAGGCGTTTTTAGATTTTATGGCTTTTAGAGATTTTTGAGATTTTACAGTTCACATTTACGGTATTTTCTAAATGAGGTTAATAAAATACTGTCGTTTTCAATCAATTAATATCGTTTTCAATCGTGTAGCTTCTTTTCCTGGTTTTGACCCCAGCAGGAATCGAACCTGCAATTAGCCCTTAGGAGGGGCTCGTTATATCCATTTAACTATGAGGTCATAGTGGCAAGCATTTTAATAAATTTAAACAAACATTGCCATTTAATTCATGAAAAATTTTCTATTTTGAACAAACATGATACAATCATGCCTATTCAACACTTTATCATTTTTATTCGGTAACATTATGAAAAAAAGAATAATAGGTATGATGTTTTCGGTTTTAGCACTGACAAGTTGTGCAACCTATCAGCCTGAGACAAATAGCTACAGTGACCCATTATCTGGGTTCAATAAAACTATGTTTAATGTTAACTATTATGCGCTTGATCCTTACATTTTGCGACCTGCCGCAGTTGTTTGGAAAGATTATGTACCTACACCAATACGTAAAGGGGTTGTTAATGTTTCATCTAACCTTTCTGAACCCGCATCAATGGTTAATAGTGTGCTACAAGGTGAGGGGCATGAAGCAGGCAAACATTTAGCTCGATTCTTTTTAAATACCATTTTTGGTGTTGCTGGTTTATTTGATGTAGCCGGTATGGCTGACCCACAATTACAAAAAGGTTCTAAACAAAGTTTTGGTGATGTATTAGGCCATTATGATATGCCTTATGGTCCTTATGTAGTGTTACCTTTCTATGGTTCAGCTACCCTTCGCCAAGAAGGTGGTGATATTGTTGATACCTTGTATCCACCACTTGTCTGGTTAGATTGGGAATGGGCATTAGTTCGTGGCGTATTTGATGGTATTGAAGCACGTGCTGTAGCAATTGAGTATGAAGATTTACTCAAAAGTAGTGATGACCCTTATAACTTTATGCGTAATGCTTATTTCCAACGTAATGATTTTAATGCATCTGGTGGTAAAGTTGACGAGCAAAAACAACAGCAACGCCAAGAAAGCATTAATAGCATAATTAATGATATAGATTCTCAATAAGTTTAATTAGTTACATTCGTTAAGAAGCCGCCTTGATTGGCGGTTTTTTGTGTCTTGTAAAAGCTTTTTAAATGCCGTTGTAGTCTTTTACGGCAAGTTTCATTTCGGGTAGATAGCGCCAAAACCGACTTGGCATATGTTGCCGTTGCAATTTTGGATTAATACGTTCTTTGATGGTTATTGCATTGCAATACCTTAGCCACATGGTTTGAAACAGTACCTCGTCCTCGGTTAGATAATTTTGATTAACTTGACTGTTAATAATTAAATCATCTTTATCAATCAATGATACCTGTTCTATACTATTCAAATCATAGACATAACCATATTGGCGCTTTTCGTCATATATCGCCCATTTTTGATCAGCAAAGCGTTCTTTAAAAAAAGTTAGTACCAAAGGTAGCACGTTATAAATAGGACCTATCACAGAGAAGTAGATCTTTTCGCATTCTTCGTTTTCGTCATCATCTGATGCTTGTTTATAAGTTTTTTTTAGTGGATTTTTTATAGCATTAAAACGAATAAACTCTAATATACGATGACGTTCATTACTTACTTTTTTTGCAATTTCACGCACGGTTAATACATCGGGATCGGCAAAATCAGTTTCGATAGATTTTGTGGCTTTAAACACTTTGCAAATATATCGAAAGATGATTAAGTCGCTATCGGGTAATTCAGATAACCATACATACATTAATTGTCGTAAAGCAGTTTTACTCAATTTTTTGATTAATGCAACACGCACCCGTTCATACTTAAATTCACAAAATTCTACATGATGCCTATCTGTCACAAGTAGTGGTTCTACCTGTCCTGTAGCTAATAAACATTCTGGCATTTTTTTGAGTTTAAAAGCATCAAATACCGCGCATAGCACACCTTCAAAGCTTTTTTCGTAATAAAACGCTAACATGCGTTACCACCCCATTACGAGTTGTTGTGGTTGATAAATTGCTTTATCTTCTAACAATGGTGTATCTTGCAAAGATAGCTTGATATATTCGGCTGATGAGTCAAGTATTTTAAATTTTTTCATATCATGACAAATAATAAAAAATTGTGCGCGCTTTAATACCACACCGATCCGTTTGAGTGCTTCAAATGTTAACCGACGATGACGCCTTGCCATAACAATTAATTTGGCAGATTTTACACCGATACCGGGTACCCGTAATATTTTTTGATAACTATCACGATTAATATCAACTGGAAAAAACTGTGGATTACGGATCGCCCAAGAAAGTTTAGGATCAACCGTTAAATCAAGATCTGGATATCTATCATTAACAATTTCATCAACATTAAAGTCATAAAATCGTAATAACCAATCGGCTTGATACAGCCTATTTTCACGTACGCGCGGTACATCTTGCACTACTGGCAAACGTTTATCATAACCGTTTACAGGAACGAATCCTGAATAATAGACTCGTTTCATGCTCGGTCGCTTATAGAGTTTGGCTGTTAGTTGTAATATCTGTTTGTCCGATTCATCGGTTGCACCAATAATCATTTGTGTGCTCTGCCCTGCTGGTACAAATTTTGGTGTAGATTTAAATTTTTTACGATCTTCAATGTTCTCAAGTAGATTTTGATGAATTTGGCGCATAGGTTGGTAGATACTTTTATGATCTTTATCTGGCGCAAGTAATTTAAGATTTTCTTCGGTTGGAATTTCTAAATTAACACTCATTCTATCAACCAATAATCCAGCTTGATTAATCAGTTCATCACTGGCACCAGGGATCGCTTTCATATGAATATAGCCATTAAAATGATACTCAGTACGTAGAATTTTCACTACGCGGATCATGCGTTCCATAGTGTGATCAGGGCTGCGCACAATGCCCGAACTTATAAATAATCCTTCGATATAGTTACGGCGATAAAATTCAATGGTCAGATCAGCCAGTTCGCGCGGAGTAAAACCCGCTCGAGGAATATCGTTACTTTGTCGGTTAATACAATAAGCACAATCAAACATACAGTAATTAGTTAACATAATTTTAAGTAACGATACGCATCGCCCATCGGCAGTAAATGTGTGGCAAAGACCACTTTTGTTTGCATTACCAATGCCTTTATTTTTATTGCCACGGATTGATCCGCTTGATGAACACGAGACATCATACTTTGCCGATTCAGCTAATATCTCAAGCTTAGTAACCATTTTTTCATTCATTTTGCATCACCATAAACTGTATTTATATACAGTATATATTAACTGTATTAAGCTCTGCAAGTATGTTGCGATTTAATCATATTAACTTGGTAAACTTGAGTCATTAACTATCAATAATTTAATAATTTTTAATCAATGTAAAGCTAAATTTACCTAAATAATATATTAATAATCAATGTATTAATTAAAAAAGAAAGATAAAAAAATTACTCAGGTATTGTTGAGCTTACAAGTGTACGCTATAATCACACTAATTTTTGTTAGAAGCATATAATTTAGGAGCTGAATATTGTATGAAACGCGTTGTTATAACAGGGTTAGGAATTCTTTCAAGTATTGGAAATAATACCAAAGAAGTTTTGGAATCTTTAAAAATCGGCCGTAGTGGTATTACCTTTTCACAAGAAATGAAAGATAGCGGAATGCGTAGCCATGTTTGCGGAAATGTTAAATTAGACACGACAGGCCTTATTGATCGTAAAATAGTTCGCTTTATGAATGATGCTTCTATTTATGGTTATCTTGCTTTACAACAAGCTATTGAAGACGCTAAATTAACTCCAGAACAAGTCTCTAATCCACGTACTGGTTTAATTGCAGGTTATGGCGGTTCAACTAAAACTCAATATAACGTCGTTGCAGGTATGAAAGAAAAAGGATTACGTGGTGTTGGTCCTTATGCTGTGACAAAATCAATGTCATCGGCAATTTCAGCTTGTTTAGCTACACCATTTAAAATTAAAGGTGTGAGCTATTCTATGACCTCAGCTTGTGCAACGTCTGTGCACTGTATTGGTCACGCAGCTGAACTTATTCAACTAGGTAAACAGGATATTGTTTTTGCCGGTGGTGGTGAAGAGCTTTGTTGGGAGATGTCTTGCGAATTTGACGCAATGGGTGCGCTATCAACTAAATATAACGACTGCCCAGAAAAAGCATCACGAGCTTATGATGCTAATCGTGATGGATTTGTTATTGCTGGTGGGGCGGGTATGGTTGTCGTTGAAGAGTTAGAGCATGCATTAGCCCGTGGCGCTCATATCTACGGTGAGTTAGTCGGTTATGGTGCTACATCAGATGGTTATGATATGGTTGCACCATCTGGCGAAGGGGCAATGCGTTGTATGCAACTTGCTATTCAAGATTTAGATGTGCCAGTTGATTATATCAATACTCATGGTACATCAACCCCTGTTGGTGATGTAAAAGAGTTATGGGCGATCAAACAAGTGTTTGGTGACAATATTCCAGCAATCTCATCAACTAAGTCAATGACTGGTCACTCATTAAGTGCAACAGGCGCACAAGAACTTATCTATTCATTATTAATGCTTGAGCATGGCTTTATTACACCAAGTATTAATATTGATGAATTAGACGAAGCAGCAGTTGGCATGAATATTATTACTGAACCAACCGAACGTGAATTGACAACAGTTATGTCAAATAGCTTTGGCTTTGGTGGTACTAATGCTTCAATTGTAATGAAAAAATATAAAGCTTAATTGCTCAAATTTTATCAATAAAAAAACCCCAGTAATTGGTTGTCCAACTATTGGGGGTCACTTCATAAGAACGGTTTTTTTGTGCAAATCATTGACTACATAAACACCTAGAGTACTTTACTTAAAAATAACTGGGTACGTTCGTTTTGTGGATTTTTGAAGATCTGCTCAGGTGATCCTTGTTCTTGAATAATTCCCTGATCAATAAAAATGACTCGGCTGGACATCTCTCTAGCAAAACCCATTTCGTGAGTGACAACCACCATCGTCATACCCTCTTGTGCCAATGATTTCATAACGGCTAGTACTTCACCAACCAATTCAGGATCAAGCGCTGAAGTTGGTTCATCAAATAACATCACTTTAGGATCCATCATCAAAGCTCTGGCAATGGCAACACGCTGTTGTTGACCACCTGAAAGTTGACTTGGGTAAGCATCAATCTTATCAATTAGTCCGACTTTTATAAGTAAACTTTCTGCTTTGGTAATAGCATCGGTTTTGGCCATTTTTTTGACATCACGAGGTGCTAAAATCAAATTTTCTAACACAGTCATATGTGGAAACAGATTAAAACGTTGAAACACTATTCCCACTGATTCGCGCAAGCGATTGATATTGATTTTAGGGTCATGAACTTTAAAGCCATTAACTTCAATTTCACCTGAGGTGATATCTTCTAACCCATTTATGCAACGCAAAAAGGTACTTTTACCCGATCCTGACGGACCAATAATTGAAATAACCTCTTTTTCTTGGATATCGCACGTTATACCTCTTAATACATGAATATCACCAAATTGCTTTTGTAGATTATTAATGTGAATCACTTTTACCTAACCTTTTTTCCATATATTTAACCAGTAATGACAGCAAAAATGTCATAGACCAGTAAATTAAAGAGATAACTAAATAAGGTTCGGTATAGACAGCATTGGCTGCACCAGCCGTTCTTGCCGCATACGCTAAATCGATCAATCCGATAGCGGAACCTAATGAAGAATCTTTTAAAATTGCAATTGCATTATTACCTAAAGGTGGAAGCATGCGTCGAAAAGCTTGTGGTAAAATTACCTTACGCATGGTGCTACCATAACTCATGCCCAGTGATCGTGCTGCTTCCATTTGTCCTTTATCAATAGATTGAATGCCCGCTCTAAAGATTTCAGAAATGTAAGCTCCAGCATTTAAAGTTATTGCTAAAACACAAGAGATAAATGCGCCATATTGCACTCGTAAAAAACGCGCGGTTTCAGGTGAGATCAAATAATCAGAGACTAAAATACCCTCTCGAGGATGTAACAGAAATGGCATGATAACAAAGTACATAACCATAATTTGTACAAATAACGGTGTACCCCGAAATGCACTTACATAAATTTTAACTGGCCATTTTACTACTAATAATAAAACATATTTATAAATGCCGTGCTTCACTTCAGCAACTCGACCAAGACCTAACATTAATCCCCAAAGGGTACCAAACACCACACAAACTATCGTACAGGTGATGGTCATTATTGCCCCATCAATAAACAGAGGCAAATAATCACTAATTACTTCCCAATTAAACTGCATAAATAAAATGATCCTGTAATTGTCGATTAATTAATGGGTAGAGTTGGTACATTTTCATCAAACCATTTAGCATAAATGGTTGCATAAGTACCATTGGCAATAATTTTTTTAAGTCCTTCGTTAATACTATTAAGTAATTTATCATTACCTTTAGCAACAGCTATACCAAAATATTGAGGCTCGAAGTTTTGATCAGCAATTAGATTGAAATCTTTTCCGGGATGCATTTTAATATAGAACTTAACCACCCCAACATCACTAACCGCAGCATCAATCCCTTCTTCATAAAGATCTTGTAATAAAAGAGGCGTATTATCAAAACGCTTTATCGCTTTGCTATTCATTCCTAAAACTTTTGAAACAACCACATCTGCTGTACTACCATTTACAACGCCTACTGTTTTGGTTTTTAAATCTTCCAATGAAGTAATACTGGAGTGTGCTTGCGTTACAACAACTTGTTCAGCAGGAAAGTAAGGTAACGAGAAATCTACCGATTTTTTGCGTTTATCGGTAATAGTAATACCTGAAATAATGATGTCTCGTTCACCATTGTTCAAACTGGCAAAAATACTGTCCCAAGGTGTATTAATCAATTTGATATTAAAATTTTCCATATCAGCAATTGCTTGGATGATATCAATATCAAACCCCTCTAATTGGCGTTGAGTATTTTCATATTCAAACGGACGATATGTGCCCCCCGCACCGACGACATAAGTTATATCTTTATCAGCATAACTAAAATGACTAGTGAGTAATAAAAAAGCGGATAAAATTAACGAAAAACAAGACTTAATCATGGTTATTCCTATCTTTAAATAAATGTGAAAACCATAATAGCTTTTGAGACAAATAATGCAAATTAATATTCAGATTTTATTATACTATTTACTTTTTGAAGTGCATTAAATGATTAAAAAGTAATACGTAATCTTAGCGTGAGATCTTTTTTAAACTCAACAATAAAAAATCAGGACTTTACTTAGCACTTTGTAAAGTTACTATCTCGGAGTTTTATTGCTTCATTGTTTGGATAAAAAAGGTTAATATCGAGGATACAATAAGTAATATCACTATAAACATAAACGCATTATTATAGCTTCATTATAACTTCCTCCAGATTGGTCAGCTATAAAGCCAATAAATTTCCGTAAGTATAATATTATCCCTAATAAGCTGACACCAAGGGTGCTAAGCTTTTCAGTGTTCCAAAACACTATGCTTTGCCATGTAATTTTGCGATCAATAACGTTTTATGTTACGCAATGTGTTACACCATGGTTACATCCATCGCTTAGGTTGCAATGGATGTAAGGTTAACTCAAATAGATGAGCGTTTATTATCAATAGTACAATTTTACTTTTGATAAATATCCCAAGCAGCTTGTAATCCAGCGCCTTGAACGGTTTTAAAACCAACACGATTTAATACCGCTTCAAAGGCGGTTAATGTTTGTAAAACACACGGTTTTCTAGCGTTATAACCCATGGTGCCAATACGCCAAACATTACCTTTAAGAGGACCAAAAGACGCACCTATTTCAATACCAAAATCATTAAGCATTAAGTTACGCACTTCTTGATCGTTAATATGTTCTGGACGTATCACCCCAACTACATTATTCATTTTATGGTTAATATCGCCAAACAATTCAAGTCCCATTGCTTGTAAACCAGCCACCATAGCCGCACCATTTATGCGATGACGTTCTATAACATTATCCAAACCTTCTTGTAATACAATGCGAGCACACTCTCTAGCAGCATAAAGCATAGAAGTAGCTTCAGTATGATGGTTAATTCGTTCTGATCCCCAATAACGAATGATCATATCAATATCGAAATAGTTGGAATAAATCATTTCATCACTGCCACTACTATCGCCTTCAGCGCGAATACCAAGTTCAACACATTTGCGTGCTTGGATGATTTCAACCATTTTTGGACTTAACGTTAAAGGAGCCACACCCGGAGGTCCACTCAAACATTTTTGCAAACTAACAGATACCCCATCAAGTTGCCATTTATCAACTTCTAAAACGTTACCAACAATTGAAGCGGTTGCATCTACGTAAGACAGCACACCATGTCTACGACAAATTTCACCAATTTTATCTAATGGTTGAAGTAATGTAGTTGATGTATCACCTTGCACACAAAGTAGCAAACGTGGCTTAATTTTTTTAATGGCATCTTCAATTACATTAGGATCGAATATTTCACCCCATGGTACTTCGATAGTATGCACATCAGCTCGGCAGCGGTGAGCGATTTCACAAAGTAATAAACCAAATCGACCAAATATTGGCACTAACACTTTATCACCAGGACGAATAGTTGACACAAGAACGGCTTCAATCCCTGCTCTAGCTGTACCATCAATAACAAAAGTTTGTTCATTTTTGGTTTTAAAAATGTCACGATAAAGCGCCATCGTTTGGTTCATATAATCAGTCATAACAGGATCGAATTGACCAATTAAAGGCGCAGCCATTGCTCGCGTTACACGTGGATCAGCATTAATTGGACCCGGTCCCATCAATAATCGAGCTGGCGGATTAATTTGATCATATTTATCTAAATCTAACATGTGATTTTCCTTTAGTTATTTCTTGTTTATTTGTTAACAATCACGTTTAGTTGTGATGAATTATTTATCTTTTTATATCAATATTTTTTAAAAAACTATTGGCTAATGGATGGTGAAATTTAAATAAATTAACAATTTCACTCATCACTTTTCCCATATGTGACTTTTTCCAAGCTAAGGATAGAGGCGATGGTTTACGTTCATTAATTACTTGGCATTCAATTAAATCACCCGAATCCAAATACTTTTGACAAACCGAACGCGGTAAAAAACCTATCCCCAGCCCTTTTAAATGACACGATAATTTGGTTGTGATGTTAGGCACAATAATTTCGGATTGGCTTGGCAGTAACCATGCTACGCGTTTATTCATATGAACTGATGTATCTTCTATATTGATTGCGGGATATTTGCGTAACGTTTCGTTTGATAACGGCCCTTCTAAATGAGTGATAGGATGATTTTTTGCGGCGACAAAAACCCAATTAATTTCACCTAATGGGAAAATATTAATCATATTATCTAATGACTCCGTTCCCGTTGCGCCAATAGCAAGATGATATTCACCATGCAATAACGAATCCCAAACGCCCATATATACCTGCCGATTAAATGTAAAATTAGTAAATGGAAATTTTTCTTGCAAATAACTTAACAGATCAGTGACAGCATCAACATCATAGAGCAAATTATTGATGGTCAGATTGATTTTGCGTTCAACACCATCGCGGATTTGATGCAGTTCTTCTGGCATGGTGGTTAACCATAGTAGCCATTGGCTACAATGTTCATAAAGATGTTGACCGGCAAGTGTTAACGATACAGTACGTGTTGTGCGTTCAAACAATTGAGTATTAAGATCGGTTTCCAATGATTTGATGCGATAGCTAATGGCAGCGGGTGTTTTAAATAACAGTTTGGCTGCTTTGGAAAAACTTTTACACTCAGCAACTTTTGTGAAAGTTCGCATAGTTTCTGTATCTAACATTATTCAGTCCTTTATAACAAAACGATCAATACCCAACCAAATCCCCAATAAAAGATCGGCGCCCGATGTATGTCCATAATTTAAAAGATTATGAATAGCACAATGGTCATACTTATGCTGATTAAGCCGTTCAATGACATCCAAAACAGATAATGAGAATTGACCTTGTAACGCATATTTTAAAAACGTAGCACTAATTGTTGTTGTCAACGTCTCTAAGGGTAAAGCCAGCATTGCTGTTTTTAATTGTTGTATTTTGGGCTTAAAACGATGATCACTGACCAGTACCGCAATCATCCCAACTATAATATCATCAAAGCTAGGCGTTAAGCCGGGACCTAAACCAATAAATTGAGTAATATCCGCATGTTGCCCCAACATTAACCGATTCAACCTTTCACACAAAATCACCAGTTCTGGCGCGGGATTATCGACAATATTTTCTCTAAGAAAACCAAATAAACCCGTTGGGTAATCTAGCTGCATGAATCGTTGCCTAATCCCCGTTTTATCTAATTGGGTGTGTAATCTACGCTTTACCGTCATATGGCAAATATGTGTGTTATAACTTAACCGAATATCACCCAGTATTAAATCACCATTAATCTGTTGTGTTATGGTTAAATGACCATTAGCTAGCCTAGATTTTATTACATCAAAATCATTAGTCTTAAGAACCCAGCCCATAGGCGATAAGCCACTGCCATAACGATGTAAAGTCAGCAATTGTTGCTCTTGATTAATTAAATTAATGGTATGTTGATGCAAACTAAATAGCGATAAGTTGCTTTTTACGGTTGGTGCATGAGCACTAATAATTAAAGGTTTAATTTGCAGTAAGCCATTTTGGGGTAATGACAAGCAATACTGCCGATCCGCATCGGCAGTGAATGATGTTGCTGTAAGTGAAGTACTTATCGCTTTTTTTAGTAATTCATTTTCTGCATAACTACATTTCATAAATTAAACTTTAAGTTTTTTAGCTAATGCCTCAAGTGCTTTTTCAAAACAGGCTAATGGAGCACGTACCGTTCCTGCACCAATTTGACCCACACCTGCCTGTTTGTGGGCAATACCCGTATTAATCAAGGGAGTGATGCCCGTTTCAACAACACGGCGAACATCAAGACCCAAACAACATCCTTGGAAGTTCCAAGATGGAATTTGTAACAGCATGTTATGGTCAAGATAGATTTCACTCATCTCTTCAAATACTTCATATGCAACATCCGCGCCACCAGCACCAACGAAGCGAGTTACCCCTGGCGCTGCTACCATGGCAGCACCACCGATCCCAAAGGTTTCAGTAATCGCACTATCACCAATATCTGGATTGGCTTCGTTTTGTGAATAACCCGTGAAAAATAGTCCTTGCGGAGTATTAACAGGGGCTGTAAACCATTCATCACCTAAGCCACTCACTTTAATACCAAAGTCTTTACCATTACGTGTCATAACAGTAACAATAGTACCTTCTTGAATTTTTGCTGCACTGTCCATAACCGATTTACAATACGCCATCGCTAGGTTTAGAAAGAATTGATCAGTGACACTTAAAAAGTCAAAAATTTTCGCCATTTCTGTTTTATTGCGATCAAGTAGAGCTAATTTGGGTGACAAGGTTCTAAGCAATAACGCCGAGGCTGCAATATTACGTTGGTGAAACTCATCCCCCATAGTAATGGCTTGCGCTATTAACGCAGTAAGATCAATGCCATTTTCAAATAGTTTAAGGGCATCATTTAATGCTGGTCCTAAGGACTCTTTCATCCAATGGTGACGATTAAGCACTTCCTCACCATAGGCACCAAAGCGCATGACTTTACCAATACCTTCGTTTAAATTGCAGTATGCTCGATTACCATGAGTGATGTTTTCAACAACCAACATTGGCATATTTGCCGAAGTTATTCCTCCCATTGGTCCAACTGCATTAACGCTGTGACATGGAATGAATTCAACCTTACCATTTGCCAGTAAATCTAAAGCGTGTTTTTCATCGCTCGCCCAATTTTCAAACAAACATGCACCAATGCAAGCTCCCTGCATTGGACCAGTCATATCTTGCCAAGTAATGGGAGGGCCTGCATGTAATAATTTATAACCTTGTGCTAAAGTCGGTACAGCTTCTTTCGCAGCAACTACCCCAATCCAATGTGGTCTAGCGGCTCTAATTCGCTCAATAATGGCTTGGTTTGCTTCATTAATTGCTCTATTCATACGTCAAAACCTCTTAATTTAATTTTTTTAAAATAGCCGCTAATTTTTGATTTCCGCCAGCTATTGGTGCCCATTGATAATGCACAACAGGCACATTGAATGATTGAAGATCTTCCGCAAAACTGCGCAGTCCAGCATTGATTACACTTATATGATTAAGCAATGGATATGTTTTAAGTGAACCCGTTGATTTTGTTGGCGTAATTAATTTTTTAGCTAATAATACCACTTCTGGCAAGTTGTCCATTACCACAATGTTATTTTCAGTTAAGGCATCAATTTGTTGGCTACGGCATTGTGGATCTTGCTGTGAGCCGGTTACTGTTGCAATAGCGATTAATGGATTATCGCTTGAACGCTGTGCGCAGGCGGCTTTATAACCGGCAATCATTGATTCAGCAGGATTAGGATTAGCACCATAACCAATCACCAAATCAAGTAATACTACGCCAACTGTCTTTTGTTCCCCTAACTTACTAATTTCTTGTTCACGAATCGAGGGGTCGATCATTGGATGAGGACGCCCAACAGTATAAAAATCATCACCAAGATCAATAATTTTATGACCATTTTCGTCAAGCATTATGCCTTTATCATGATTTTCATTGATTGATAAATGCAACTCCTGTGCAAGTAACATCGCGGCTTCTGACGCCAAAGTTCCACCGGTATAAAGTCCTGAAATCGTTTGCTTGGTTACTTTTGGTAATGCGTGTGCTGCCACTTCTACTTTGGCTAGCAAACAAGCTAAACGTGCTGCTTGATCTAATGTTTTAGCAAAATAGATATTCTCATCTTGTACTTTGTCGATAGTTGATCCTAAAAACAGCGCCACGATAGGCTTATTAATCAGCTTCATGGCAGTAATAACTTTTTCTCGCACACTTTCAGCAGGTGGTTTTGAAATAAAAGTAATGACTTGACTTTGCTCATCTGCGGCAAGCATCTTTAAGGCTGTCAGAGCACTTATTCCCCCTACCTCTTGTGATAAATCGCGCCCACCCAAACCAATAGCTTGCGTAATACCTTGGTTTAATAAAGCAATTTGTGAGATGATTTCTTGAATACCTGTACCCGATGCACCAATTACACCAATATTCCCCTTAGGAATTACATTTGCAAAAGCTAGCGGTGCACCAGCAATAATAGCCGTACCACAATCAGGCCCCATCACAATCAAATCTTTACTCGAAGCCTTAGTTTTTAGGCGAATTTCATCATTCACAGGCACATTATCGGAAAATATCATGACATTTTTATTATCATCTATGGCTTGTTCGGCAAGTTCTGCTGCGTATTCACCAGCAATCGATATCAGAACTAAATTAGCATCAGGTAATTTTTGGGTCGCGCTAGCATAACGCCTTGCTTTAAGTAATTTACTGCCACCTTGTTGTTGCTGGGCGATATTTTTTAAAGCATCTTCAAGCTGTGTACTGATTAAATCCACAACATTAATTGAATCGTTATGCGTTTTAATAGCAACGCAAATATCATTGGGTGTTGCATCATTAAACTTATCACTCCAAAAACCCGTTGCTGTAAGCAAGGATTTATTGGCTGGAGTCCCCATCATGACAGAAACCTCATCAACTTCATCAAGATTACTCAGTTTTTTTGAAATTAACATTAAACTGACTGAATCTTGAAAGCTCCCTTTTTTTATGAAAGATTGAATCATGAGAATTGCCTCTCAATTATTTAGTAATTATTTATTTTTAAATATGCAATAAATCTAAAATGATAGATATCGATTACAAATGGTATTTACTATACGCCGATAGATCGTTATACCTTTATCTATCAAATTTAAAATCACACGCTATTTATATATTACGAAAAAAACGGCGAATAAATAGGTTAGATGTCACAATTCAATAACTTATTATCAGAAAAAATTCACATAAAAATCATAATGATACTTGATTATTAAAAAATTTTTTATAATAGTAACTTATTAATTTAATTAAATTTTATAAAACTAAAAAAGAGTGTTTGATCACATTATTATTTGCTATTAATAGTATGTTACTTAGCAAACATAACCAGAATAATTCTTAAGAATAGAAAGATTAAAAACAGGTAGATGCTTATGAAAATCTTATATGATGATGTGGCAAACGCAGTGGAATGGATATCAAGTTTTGGGGGACTAGAACAAGGTGGAACCACGCGTTTACTTTATACGCCTCAATGGCTGGCAGCACAAAATGCATTGAAAGAACGCATGACCAATATCGGTATGCAAAGCTATTTTGATGATGTTGGCAATTTATATGGTCGCTTTGAAGGTAGTAAATATAAAGATCAGATCATTATGTCAGGTTCGCATGTTGATACAGTTGTCAATGGTGGAAAGTTAGATGGGCAACTCGGTATTATTGCCGCCTTACTTGCCATGCAATACCTAAAAGAAAACTATGGTCAACCTCTTCGTACACTTGAGATTATCTCAATGGCTGAAGAAGAAGGCAGCCGTTTTCCATATGTATTTTGGGGCAGTAAAAATGTTTTTGCGATTGCAAACAAAAAAGATGTTGAAAATATCACTGATGTGGAAGGCGTCAGATTTGTTGATGCCATGCAAGCCTGCGGATTTCAATTCAGTACTCAACCTGCACGCAGCGATATCAAAGCTTTTCTAGAAATTCATATAGAGCAAGGCGGCGTACTTGAAAAAGAACAAAAAAGCATTGGAGTTGTGACCAGTATTGTCGGTCAGCGCCGTTATAACATCAGACTGATTGGAGAAGCCAACCATGCAGGCACGACTCCAATGGGATACCGTAAAGATGCGGTGTATGCCTTTAGTCGTATATGTCATGAATCCATTAATAAAGCACTAAAAATAGGTGATCCACTCGTGCTTACTTTTGGTCATGTTGAACCAAAACCCAATGTGGTTAACGTTGTACCAGGTGAAGTGCTATTTACCATGGATTGTCGCCATACCAATAAATCAGAATTAGTTGGATTTACTGAAGAAATCGAAGCCGATATGGTGCGTATTGCCAAAGAGCTAGGGCTTGAAATTGATATAAATTGCTGGATGGATGAAGATCCCATTCCAATGAACGACAAATTAATCCATATGTTAGAAGACATCTGCAAAGAAGAAAAGCTCAGCTATCGTGTAATGCACAGCGGTGCAGGTCATGATTCACAAATTTTTGCGCCACGAGTACCTACCGCCATGCTGTTTGTACCAAGTATCAAAGGCATTAGCCATAATACCGCCGAAGATACCAAAACTGAAGATTTAGTCGAAGGTATCAAAGCGTTAACCTATGCCCTTTATAAATTAGCTTACCAAGAGTAATGAGGAGTTGACATGACAACCGTTGACACAACAGCCAAAACAGGTGGTATCCAATACTGGCATAAAATCGTGGTATTATTATGCCTTGGTTGGACAGTGATGTGGATCTATCGTCCTGTTCTAACCGCTATCTTTCCAGAAGTTCAACAAACTATAGGTCCGCAATCCAATACTGAGTTAGGTTTAATTGCTAGTTGCTATTTTTTTGCTTATACCGCTATGCAAATCCCTGCAGGGATGTTAGTTGATAAGTTTGGTAAAAAAGCAGTGGTGATTCCTGGTTTCTTATTATTTACCATCGCCGCTTTAATCATTGGTAATGCACATTCTATTATGATGATTTATGTTGGTAGTTTATTAGCTGGCTTAGGTTGTGGCTCTTATTATGGTTCGGCTTGGTCACTTTCAGCTGAAAATATCCCATCTGAACATCGTGGCTTTGCTTCAGCTATAATCAATACTGGCTCAGCTTTAGGGATGGGTATAAGTTTACTGGCAACCAGCTTTTTAGTTAAATCATGGGGTATGCCATGGGAATACATGCTCTATATTATTGCTGCGCTGTTACTTTGTTTAGTTGCAGGCTTTGCTATTATCATCAAAGAACAACCAAAACTTAAACAAGCAGTTCAAAATGACACAACGAATAACCAAACGACAACATCGCCAATTAAATCTGACCAAAAACATAGTTTCTTTAGTATTGAAATGATTGCCTCTTACATTATGTATTTTGCAACATGTTATGGCTACTACATGATTGTCAGTTGGTTACCAAACTTTTTAGAAACTGAACGCGGCTTTACGGGAGGCAGTATTGGCTCAGCATCATCATTGGTCGCTTTTGCAGCTATTCCGGGAGCATTAATCATCAGTAAAATATCCGATAAATTTAGAAGTAAACGTCTATTGTTTATTATCGTATTAGAACTGATTGCTGCTGGAACCTTATTTATTACCGTACAATCTGCAACCATCACTTTTTTACTTGCGGGATTAATCTTTTATGGGTTATTTGGCAAACTGACTGTCGAACCAATATTGATTTCACATGTTGCCGAAACCGCACCAAAAACCAATTATGGTACCTCCTTTGGTGTCTTTAATTTCTTTGGCATGAGTTCGTCAGTGATTGCACCACCGCTAACGGGTTATTTAGCCGATCTTACTGGCACTAAAATCACTGGGTTTTACGTCGCCATAGTCATATTGATCGTTGCTACGCTGATCTTCATGCTGATTAACTCGAAAAAAAAGGCTAACAACCAATAAACACCATTACCGGTCAGATGCCTATGACCGGTTAAACCAATATAAACAATGACTGCTTTTTACAAGTTGGGATTGCTATTACCTAAATAACGATAAACAGATAATTTAATAACCAAAAAGTTACGTAAAAACAGCAGTATGTTACAAGGAGAATAAAAATGGGGTATATCAATAATAATACTGGTTATCCAAAAGATCTGCTTGCATCAAGAGCCATTATTAAACGCCATAACTACGCATTGATACCGCCAGATGGGTTAGTCAAAAATATCATTCCAGGCTTTGAAAACTGTGATATCACAATTCTATCCACACCCAAATTAGGGGCATCATTTGTCGATTATCTTATTACTATGCATCAAGATGGTAAAAATTTACAAGGTTTTGGCGGTAAAGATATCGAAGTATTTGTCTATGTGATCAGTGGCGAAGTAACGGCGAAAGCTGACGATCAAGTCTTTAGTCTAAAAACGGGGGGTTATGTTTATTGTCCAGCAGGAATTAAATTGTATTTGCAAAATGACACTGCTTTATCTCGATTATTTTTGTATAAACGTCGCTATATACCGCTCTCTGGTTATCAAGCACGTATAGTAAGCAATCATGTCGAAAAACTAGATTGTATCTGTTATGAAGATATGGATAACGTCTTTGTGCAAGATCTCCTGCCTAAAGAACTTGGTTTTGACATGAACTTTCATATATTAACTTTCAAACCTGGTGCGAGCCATGGTTATATTGAAACCCATGTCCAAGAACATGGCGCGTATTTGCTTAGTGGCGAAGGCATGTATTTGCTTGATAATGAGTGGATACCTGTCAAAAAAGATGATTATATTTTTATGGGCGCTTATGCACTGCAAGCTTGTTATTCGGTTGGTAAAGAACCATTGAGCTATATCTATTCTAAAGATTGCCATCGAGATATAGAAATATAAACAAAATACAAGACACTAAAAAACATTATCAAGGAAACAAAATGGAACTTATTGTCATTGCGTTAGGTGGTAATGCCATTGCCAAACGCAATCAACCTTTAACCGTCGATAATCAATATGAAAATATTGATGCAACAACTAAAATTATTGCCAAACTTGCGGGTAAATACCGCTTAGTTGTCGTACATGGTAATGGACCACAAGTAGGATTATTGGCTTTGCAAAATCAAGCTTATTCTCAAGTACCAGCCTATCCCCTAGATATTTTAGTTGCCCAAACCCAAGGCATGCTAGGTTATATGATTGGGCGCAGTTTGCAACAACACAACAATATTAATAAAGTTGTGACGGTATTAACACAAGTCGAAGTGGATGAGCATGATCCCTCGTTTAGTCAACCAACTAAATATATCGGACCTGTTTATCAATCCGATCAACAGCAACAATTACAAGCACAATATGGTTGGACATTTAAAAGAGATGGTCAATATATTCGCCGAGTGGTTCCATCACCAAAACCAAAAACAATACTCGAAATTGACACCATACAACAACTACTGACCGATGATGCTATTGTGATATGTAACGGTGGTGGTGGTATACCAGTAATTAAAGATGTGAATGGTTACAAAGGTGTTGAAGCAGTGATCGATAAAGATCACTCAGCTGCAATACTTGCAACTCAGCTTAAAGCTGATCATCTGATGATCTTAACAGATGCCGATGCCGTTTATGAAAACTGGGGCACATCTGATCAAACCGCATTACGACATGTCACCCCTGAACGACTAAAACCGTTAGCGGTTGACGATGGTGCAATGGGTCCAAAAGTAAAATCGGTAATCGAATTTGTCGAAAAGACCGGCAACAGGGCTTATATTGGTACATTAACCGATATTGAAGCGTTATTAGATACCACTAAAGGCACCATTGTCAGCCCATCAAATCAACAAAGTAATGAATGAATAGACATATCTGGAAAAGATAGGAGTTTTAATATGAGAGTTGATAGACAAACCTTACATCATTTAATCGCCAAAAAATTACATAAAGCGGGTTTAACAAGCGAACACGCGGATATTGCTGCTGATGCCCTAACTTTCGCTAATGCCCGTGGCATCCATTCGCATGGCGCGGTGCGCGTTGAATATTATGCTGAACGTATTGCCAAAGGTGGAATGACACATAATCCTAATGTCACGTACCAAGAGACAGGCCCAGCCAGTGGCATATTGGATTTCGACAATGGGTGTGGTTTAGTGGCCGCTAAAGTAGGCATGGATAAAGCGATTGCTATGGCGAAAAAAAATGGTATTGCAGTGGTAGGTATTCGTCGCATGTCACACAGTGGTTCACTTTGTTATTTTACCGAAATGGCCGCTGAACAAAATTTAATTGCGGTATCGATGTGCCAATCCGATCCAATGGCGGTACCTTATGGCGGCGCAGAAGAATTTTTTGGTACGAACCCTATCGCCTTTGCGGCTCCAACAGAAGATAATCGTCTTGTTTCGTTTGATATGGCTACCACAGTACAAGCTTGGGGGAAAATATTGTATGCCAAATCCAAAGGTGTGCCAATTCCACCGACTTGGGCAGTTGACGAACAAGGTGAACCAACAACCGATCCACACAAAGTCAACGCTCTATTACCAATAGCGGATGCCAAAGGTTATGGGCTAATGATGATGGTGGATGTGTTGTCAGGCATTTTATTAGGTGTACCATTTGGCAAAAACGTCTCATCCATGTATGCCGACTTGTCTAAAGGACGCGATCTTGGACATTTGCATATTGTTATCAATCCTGATTATTTTATCGGTCTTGAAACGTTCAAAAAGAACATGTCAGCCATGCTGGATCAACTAAAACACGTTAAACCCGCCAAAGGAAATAGTGAAGTCTTTTTTCCTGGTGAACGAGGCAAAAAACGTGAAGCGGATTACTTAAAATATGGGATAGAAATTGTAGATGAAATTTACAACTACTTAATAAGTGATGCTATCCATTACAATCGATATGATCACAAAAATAAGTTTGCAGAATAAAAATTCCCCCTGAGTAGGCATGGGGTATGAAGATTGACTTTCCAGAACTTTCTTAATAAAGAATCCCTGTATAAACAGGGAACAGAGGATAGGATTAGTACAGAATCAATTCCATTACGGTTTATCCCTGTGTATACAGGGAACACGTCTGCCGAAAGGCCCGTAAGAGGCAAATGCACGGTTTATCCCTGTGTATACAGGGAACACGGCTTTATTGATTACACCAATACTAGTCTGAACGGTTTATCCCTGTGTATACAGGGAACACTAATTCAGTTAGTTCTTCTTGACTCATTTGACCGGTTTATCCCTGTGTATACAGGGAACACTAACTAAATTTATATTGCAGGCATTAAAAAACCGGTTTATCCCTGTGTATACAGGGAACACGTCCCACTTGCCGACCAAAAACTCATTAGTTACGGTTTATCCCTGTGTATACAGGGAACACAACTCAATTCCGTTAATCCGAGTTGTGACGCACGGTTTATCCCTGTGTATACAGGGAACACTTCAAAACGTAATATTCAGCACCAAACGCCCGCGGTTTATCCCTGTGTATACAGGGAACACAGTGACGACGAAACAACGCACACAATCGATTACGGTTTATCCCTGTGTATACAGGGAACACTCCTACACCTGCCGCATTAGCAGCTAGTTTACTGGTTTATCCCTGTGTATACAGGGAACACTCCAATTATAACATACTGTTTTATAATTAAAATATTGACCACCAAATTTCTACCGATTTTTTTGGCTATTTTTTATCAAAATCTGTATTTATAACACTATGTTTTTATTTAATTAATTAAAATTGATGGAAATTAAAATTCGATTCTACGGAATTCTACCAATAAATTCATATTTTTCATGCAATTAAATAAATGATAAACAATGAAATATAGAATTGCGATTATTTGAATAGCAAAAAAATGCTATGTAATATTGACGCATCCCTCGATTTATCCCTGTGTGTAGGGAACATCAGACATGTGACGATGGGGGAATAACATGGCGCGGTTTATCCCTGTGAATACAGGGAATACAAAAACCGTATATTATTATAGATAAGTGATAAATTAATGCATATGCCAATAACCTTGATTAGGTTAATTTACAAATAAAGCTGTTTTATCTATATGTATAAGAAATACTTTTCTAGACTAATCTAACCTAGAAATTAGTCTTTTTGCACTTGAGCTCTTTCGGACTTTTTTATGGATTAGGCATGGTAAATTGTTTGGCTTCTTCTTTAATGTTATCTGTAACTGTGTCAAGAATCTCACTCATATCATCTGGGTTATCTTCAAATTTTTTTTCATCTAATTGGTTAGGATTTTTAATATCAAATTCTTTAAAACTCAGGTAAATCGCTTCAAAAAAATCTTTTGGAACGTCCCCGTCTTTTAGTTGGCTTATATTATTCATTGTCATTTCAACAAACTTCTGAAAATAACTGTCAGTAGCCACACAATCCTTTAACACAGGAAATTTAACATTATCTTTTGAACCTAAACAGATCAGATCTAATTCACTTCCCTTTCTGATATTCGCAGCATCATCTTTATTTTTTAACTCAATAGAAACCAATTCAGATTGATTATCACCATTTGCAACAATATACGGATTACCATTTAAATCCGTTTTTACTTCTGAGGCTTGTGTTATAATATTAACCAGTTGTTTATCGTATGTTTTTTCGTATTTAGTCAAATCATTACTGAATTCTTTGCTAAGATCAGTTACAGTTACAATTGGTATTTTTTCACCAATAATTGATTCACCGCTGGTTCTAAAAACAGCAATATCTTCATTTATAAGCAACTCAGTAAATTTTTTTGCATTCTCATTAGCAAAAGAGTTGAAACCGATCAAAGTTAATATTGAAATAGCAATTAAATTTTTCATTCTTTACTTCCATTTATTATTGAATAATAACAGATGATAAAATAATTAAATTCTTTTACACATTAGATCTTATTTTTGATAATAGTATTTTATTCATATGAGTTGAGCAATAAAAAAACGCCGAAACAGTTAGGTGAATTAATTATTATCCACTTTTAAAAAAAGATTTTCCTAAATTAATTTATTGAAAGTTAGGATGATATTCATGTACTAAACAATTTTTGTAAGCACTATTGAGCATAATCAGTAAAATAACTAGGTATTTATGAGTTTAGTTGCTTCTCCATACTGATAATTGAAAATTCATTTATATTATAATTTTATCACATAATACTTTAAACAAACTATTATCAATCAACACTATATCGTATAAATAATATCTAAAATCCATTCTTATAAAGATAATAACTTCTAATTTAATATGATTTATCCCTGTGTATACAGGGAACACTAAAAACTCAATTCGACCACCTAAAATATACCCGGTTTATCCCTGTGTATACAGGGAACACATCAGTCAGGTCAAATGCAAATGTTGTCCCGGCGGTTTATCCCTGTGTATACAGGGAACACAATTGGTTTCATCGGGTATTTTTCATGTAACGCGGTTTATCCCTGTGTATACAGGGAACACCGGTGAACCTCTAAAAATATACTCCAGTTATTCGGTTTATCCCTGTGTATACAGGGAACACCCTAATTATAACATACTGTTTTATAATTAAAATATTGACCACCAAATTTCTACCGATTTTTTAGGCTATTTTTTATCAAAATCTTTATTTATAACACTATGTTTTTATTTAATTAATTAAAATTAATGGAAATTAAAATTCGATTCTACGGGATTCTACCGATAAGTTATTATTTTTCATATAATTAAAAAATGGTAAACAATGAAATATAAAATTGCGATTTTTTGAATAGCCAAAAAATGCTATGTAATATTGACGCATCGCCGGTTTATCCCTGTCCACACAGGGAACACAAAAAACCGCATATTATTATAGATAACGGATAAATTAATGCATATGCCAATAACCTAAATTAGGTTAATTTACAAATAAAGCTGTTTTATCTATATGTATAAGAAATACTTTTCTAGACTAATCTAACGTAGAAATTAGTCTGTTTAAAATTGGATCGTTTCAGGCCTTTTTTATGGATTAGGCATTGTAAATTCTATGTATTCTTCTTTGTATTCTTCAAAGATATACGCCACAGCGTCTAAAGTCTCATACATATAATCTAGATCATTATCAAATTTTTTTTCATCTAACTTACCAGGATTTCTAATATCAAATTCTTTAAAACTCAAGTAAACATATTCAAAAAAATCTTTTGGAGTGTCCCCTACTTTTAGTTGACTCATATTATTCATTGTCATTTCAAAAAACTTCTGGAAATAACTGTCAGTAGTCACACAATCTTTTAACACAGGAAATCTAACATTATCTTTTGTACCTAAACAGATCAGGTCTAATTCACTTCCCTTTTTGATATTCGCAGCATCATCTTTATTTTTTAATTCGATGGAAACTAATTCAGATTGATTATCACCATTTACAACAATATATTGATTGCCATTTAAATCCGTTTTAACTTCTGATGCTTGTGTTATAATATTAACCAGTTGTTTATCGTATTTTTTTTCGTATTTAGTCTGATCTTTACTGAATTCTTCATTAAGAATTGAGGCAGATACCCTTAATATTTTTTCACCAATCACTGATTCATCGGGTGTTCTAAAAGCAGCAATATCATCATTTATAACCACCGCAGTAAATTTTTTTGCATTATCATTAGCAAATACGTTGAAACCGATCAAAGTTAATATTGAAATAGCAATTAATTTTTTCATTCCTTACTTCCATTTATCATTGAATAATAACAGATGATAAAATAATTAAATTTTTTAATATTTTAAATTTCATTTTGGGTAATAGTATTTTATTTAGATGATTTGGGCAATAAAAAACCGCCGAAGAAGTTAAGTGAATAAATTATTAATTCCTTTTGAAAAGAAAGCTTTTTCTAGACTATTTTATGGAAAGGGATCGTAATATTCAGTTATAAACAAAACAAATTCTGTAAGCGCTATTTAGCATTATCAGTGAAATAATTAGGTATTTATGAGGTTAATTGCTTCTTCATATTAATAAGTGAAAATTCATTTACTTTATACTTTTACCATGCCAATCCTTAAAAAAACTCATTAATCAGTCAAATATGTGTCATATAAATAATACTTAGAAACCATTCTATCCTTAGAAAGTTAACAACTTCTAATCTAATATGATTTGTCCCTGTGCATACAGGGAACATCCATCTTCATTGATGTATTGGGTAGACCATTGCGGTTTATCCCTGTGTGTACAGGGAACACATTGATGAGCTATTTGGCATTGGATTAACAGGCGGTTTATCCCTGTGTGTACAGGGAACACTCCAATCGCTCTGCGAACGGCCGAGTTTTCATCGGTTTATCCCTGTGTGTACAGGGAACACTAAATTTATTATTTTTAGTTTTGGTATCACGCCGGTTTATCCCTGTGTGTACAGGGAACACTAACAATTCAAACATATCCTGTACATTAAAACCGGTTTATCCCTGTGTGTACAGGGAACACACCAATTATAACATACTGTTTTATAATTAAAATAATGAACACCAAATTTCTACCGATTTTTTAGGCTATTTTTTATCAAAATCAGCATTTATAACACTATGTTTTTATTTAATTAATTAAAATTGATGGAAATTAAAATTAGATTCTACGGAATTCTACCAATAAATTTATATTTTTCATGCAATTAAATAAATGATAAACAATGAAATATAGAATTGCGATTATTTGAATAGCTAAAAAATACTATGTAACTTTGATGCATAGCCTGTTTATCCTTGTGTGTACAAGGAACACTTATCATAACTTATTATTTATTAATTAAAATAATTAAGTATAAATTTCTACCAACTTTTTTACTGTTTTTTGCATGATTTTATTGAAATGTTTTTAATGTTTTGTTGTTATCAAAATGACTCTTTTTTTGGAGTTGATTTCTTATTTTGCTCGGTTACAAAATTTTCATAGGTTAGATTCAAGTTATGTTTTTTAGTTCATATAATTTCAGTAATTTTGCGTAATCCAATATATTTTTTTAATGAAAATAATTTTATAAGCGCTGTTATTTGTGATCTATTACTCAATATTAAAAATAAACGTTTATGTCAGCTCAACATGGTATTTTGTCTATAATCATAGATTTAAAATAAATTATTTATTGATTTTTATACTGAAACGTATAGGTAACCTGAAACTTTTTGACAAAGTTTTGTCCCTGTGTTTATAGAAAACTCATATTATCAATTTGATTCAAATAAGATTTTAAAACGATAATAATCATAATAAGCTTTTTAATTTTTGCCATTCATCCTTAAATTCAAACTTAAAATAGACAGCAAAAATATGCATTTTGATTTTATTAATAAAACGATTTTCATGTTTTTTGATGTTATTAACCGCATGAATTATAGAAGTTGAATCAAAAGCCATACAATAAGAAGTGATAACATTATAATGACAAATAGGAGCAATATAATTAAATAAAACATACTCAACATGCTTTATAGGGAATTGTCTAGCTACTGAGGCAATGTTTTCATAGTTAATATTACTTGCCGCGAAAAGATCTGAAAGAGCTACATAAAGATCTTCTTCATCTAATGTATGTTCCACTTTGTAAACTCCTCTATTTCATCATCAAGGCTATCTGCGACTGCTGAACCAATCATTGATCCTCCAATACTGCCAGCTAAAACAACAGCAATAGCACAAATTGGAGCGCCTGGACCACATATTGTTGATGCACCTAACCCTGCCAACCAGCCTCCTGCCACCGCTCCTCCAATTCCCATTCCTTGTTTTATAGTTTCTTTCGGTTTATTTTCAGCATTAATAATCTCATAGGTAGCAAGCGATGCCGTCACTAAAATACCAACTTTACCTATAATTTTTAATCGTTTATTTATTGTTGTAAACTTTGGATAATCACGACCAGAAGATTCAATCAGTTCATAGTACACACGATTTCGTTGTTTAGATGAAAGATTTTTAAAGTTTGATTTAAACTTTTCCTGTGAATATTTTTCTAATAAATCTTCAAATGATTTAGGTTTTAATTTATGTTTTTCAGCTATCGCTAATCCAGAGGCTGATGTGTATTTTCTATGCTCTGCCATAATTTGATTTCTCATTTCGTAACAAAATGTAGCAGCCTCTTTCACTGATACTTTCTTCGCGTCAACTAATCCTTTAATTTCTACGCTCATTCTTTTTATATTACTTGCATAACTCTCTCTTACTTTTGCATCGTTGATTACATCTTTTGAGAATTTCATTGCAGTATCATTCAGTGCAAACAAAGCATTGTCTAATATTTGATTTGGATCTTCGATTAAATTGTCAGTTTCCGTAGGAAATTGACCACCCACCATAAGTGTAACCACCATAATTATCAACCTATTATTGTTTTTAATAAATTTTCAGTTATGCTTGATATATTATTATCATCCCCTAAATTCTCTAAACTTTCTATCTCTATTCTTGCACTATCACATTGTGTATCAATAGTTAGTCTTGCCTTATTATTTTGATCAAAAGTTCCTTTTAATAATTGACCATTATTTAAAGTAACAATGAAGTTCAAACCTGAATAATCTTTATTTGAATCTATTTGGAATCCAATCCAGTTATCAGCTATTTTTTGGTTGATTTCTTGTTTATTTATAATGGAATTTGATTGAGATGAATTCGATAGACTATTATTAGAGATATTAATATACACCGTACTTTTTAATGCAATGATTCTATGACCACCAACTGGAGTGCATTTACACGCAATAATACAACCATCATAAGCAACGGGTTTTCCGTCGATAACAAAATCGTTTGCTCCCTCTATGATTCTTCCTGTACTTCTACATTTAGGGCAAGATGCTAAATCACCCAATAAGGCGATACCATCAATACCACAATAACCGTTCCCTGAGGCTGTAATAATCCTTCCGCCATAATTGGTTACATCACCCAAAACAGCTATTTGTTGAATCATGCTATATTCTCAAGTGCTTTATATTCATTTTTAATATGGAAATATTTTATACAATATAACTATATAAATCCTATTTTTTATATTAATGAATGTAAATAGATATTTGGTTATGAACGGATATCTGAGAAAGTAAAAGATTTGACGAATCACATTTGTGCGCCTGTAATTCTTTAATGGTGATATAACATAACCGTTTTAATACTGGCGATTCTATTTTTTCTCGCAAATCATTCAACGGGTCTATGGTAATGGCTAATGTTTGTTTACAAATACTAAACAGCTGTAAGTCAGTAAGGCTAAAATTCATGTCTACAATTGATTAATCCCTGTGTGTACAGGGAACGTATCTCCCGTAACGGGTCACCGAGAATGTCCCCCGGTTTATCCCTGTGTATACAGGGAACACTTGATTCGCTGCGCACTCCAGCAGAGCAGCAACGGTTTATCCCTGTGTATACAGGGAACACTCCAATTATAACATACTGTTTTATAATTAAAATATTGACCAGCAAATTTCTACCGATTTTTTTGGCTATTTTTTATCAAAATCATTATTTATAACACCATGTTTTTATTTAATTAATTAAAATTGATGGAAATTAAAATTCGATTCTACGGAATTCTACCGATAAATTTATATTTTTCATGTAATTAAAAAAAGTTTAAACAATGAAATATAGAATTGCAATTATTTGAATAGCAAAAATGCTATGTAATATTGACGCATCAAAGATTTATCCCTGTGTGTACAGGGAACATTTGAACTTAATGATACATCATCAGGTATAGTTGCTTCACAATTGATTAAAGCAAGGAAATATTCTGTTGAAAGAAGTATGTATTCGTTGGTTAACTTGGACATTCTCCTAATTAAAAGTTGAATAAAAAAGGAGAATATTCCCTTATGGGTAAAAGATAAAAACAAGAAAATTATTTATTAAAATAATTTTCTTGTTTTATTTTGGATCTCATTTTTTTCTAATGAGGCATGAGTTAGTTCTCGTTGTTGCACCAATGCTGGAAGTAAGTCATTGTACTCCTCAATTCGTAGCATTCGAATATCTTTCAATGAAGGTGTAAACCAACTAAACTTTTGTCCCAATTGTTGAACGGCTAAAACACAAGTTACTGCATTAATACTACTATTACCAAAATACACAGATCCTTGCTTCCATTCAAAACCAAGCTTTTTTAACTCATCTCTAACTTCTTTATAAGCATTTGTATATGCACCAGGATAATAGTGCTCTAACCTACTAGTATCGAAGTCAAAAGTAATTGCATAAGACATTGAGTATTCCTCAAAATGTGAATGTGATAGTCTAAAATAACTCAACATCAAACAGATGTTACTAACCTGAAAAAAACAGTGAGTTTGTTGGCTATGGGTGTGATCACCTTATTAAAGGAACGTCCCGTTAAAGACGTTTGAGAATTAACGATCATCTTCTCATTGTTTGCTACAAAAGTAGCTGAAACTAGTTTCATTATAATGCAAATGAATCACTAAATTCAATATTAAATCTAAAATCAACAACTAGTTATGCTATGCCCTTTTTATTTTTACCCTTTTCAGCCTTTTAAAGGTAGGGCTATTCCCTGGATAGGCTACACTAATTAGTACCAATTTATAAGGTCATTGTTATGATAAACCAACAATAAAAAAAGGTAACAATAATGACAATCAATTTAACCCGAAGAGAAAAACGCAG
>NZ_JACFPU010000019.1:0-28280 GCF_016101825.1 Gilliamella sp. B14384G12
GGCAATTTAGATATTACCGACCTATAACTAATAATAGAACTACTGTAAGCTTTGGAAGTTATCCAGAAGTTTCGCTACAACAAGCACGAAAACAACGAGACGAAGCGCGCGAATTAATTAAACAAGGTATAGATCCTCAAGAACATAAGGCGGAACTAGAACAGCGCAAGCAAGACGAAATAACCAGTACATTTAAAAAAGTGGCTACTGACTGGTTTAAAGTTAAGAGTAGTAAAGGATTAACTGAAATTACATTAAAAGGTATTTGGAACTCATTAGAGTTACATATTTTCCCTCACATCGGTAATAGTTCCATCTTCAAATTAAAGGCAAAAGACTTCATCAAAGTTATGGAGCCATTAAGAGCAAATGGCAAATTAGAAACGATTAAAAGGCTTTGCCAACGCATTAATGAAATTATGTTTTATGCTGTGAATATAGGCTTAATTGAGGCTAACCCAGTAGTCAAGATTAAAGATGCATTTGAAAGCCCTACAAAAGGACAAATGCCAACAATCAAAGCACAAGAGCTACCTGAATTTATGCAGGCTCTTGCTATGGCTAGAATTGAATTACAGACGCGTTGCTTAATTGAATGGCAACTATTAACAATGACCCGACCCAATGAAGCTGTAGGGGTAAAATGGCAGGAAATTGACTTTAATAATTGTTTATGGATTATTCCTGCTGAAAAAATGAAGATGAGAAGAGAACATACTATCACTCTTAATAAGCAAGCTATGGCACTTCTATCAATCATGAAACCTATTAGCGGTCACAGGGAACACATTTTCCCAAGTCTAAAACCTCCCTTTTCTACTCCCATGAATAGCCAAACAGCGAATATGGCAATTAAGAGAATGGGATATAAAAATAAGTTAGTGGCGCATGGATTAAGAGCTTTGGCGAGCACAATATTAAACGAGCAAGGCTTTGACCCTAATGTTATTGAAGCCGCGCTTGCTCATGTTGATAGTAATAGCGTTAGACGAGCTTATAACAGAGCTACTTATTTGGAACAAAGGAGAATCATGTTAGATTGGTGGGGCGACTTTGTCGAGCAAGCCAGTAAAGGGAATGTCTCATTGTCGGGTAACCGTAATTTAAAACTTGTTAATCATTAACTCTATCTAGATACCGTCACTCAAATTTGAGTTACTTAACAAATCAACATGTTAGCTGTAACCCTATTTGAGTTATTCACTTCAATAACTTCATATTAAGCCTCATATCTGAGGGCGCTTTTTCAAATGTTACCCTTTACCTATACATAATCTTAAACTTTTAATTTAAAATATATCACATAACTATACATACTATACATAAACACAAAAAACTTGATATATATTAATATATTATATTATGTATACTTATTTTTTAAGTGTTCATAAGTATTCATTACTATACATACATATATGTCTTTTAGATCACGCATATAACAATATGATTTATATTAATATTATAGATAAGTTCAATATTCAATTTGTTAATAATAAATATGTTATTATTTTGCTTGATCATAATAAAATATTTAATTTAACTATAATGATTTCCACCATGCAGGTATTAAATTTGTAATCTGCTGAAAAGTTAGCTGGTTTATTACATTGGTTCGAGTCACTCAACCATAGATATTTATGGTTACCCATTTAGTAATAGCGAGCAAAAAAATTATTTCAATTCGCGGTTGTACGTATAAATGGGGACGGGTGATTTTTAGGATGCTTCGTTATGAACTTTTGACCCACCCTCCCAGCTATAAGGATTGTCACTGTGTGAAAAGAAACCAATATTTATAAGCTGTGAAGATTTTCTTACTATCACTATAGGTACAAAAAGCACCAAAAAGCCCTGTTGTAAAGATATTTTTAAAATTCTTCTCTTGGCTAGGTTATAGTTTCTTGAGTCCATAAAAACAGAGCGTAATTTTGCGCCATTTGATTTTATTGATAAAAAGGCAATAGATAACTTAGCAGTAATTGCTTACATTCATTTACACAAAAAATCAGACTAACACAGCTATATTGTATAAACTATATACATGTTCACAATGGATATAACGACAATGTGAAGATGTGTCATGGGTAAACAAATAGCCGTTTTGGGTGATGCAACCAATTATGGTGGTAGGATTATTACAGCTTCAGGGCAAGGTTATTGTGGTATGGATGGCGTTGCTCTATTAGGTGATTTGGCTTCCTGTCCTAAATGCAATAGCACAGGCAGAATCATAGAGGGGGCAAGCAATTTTATTATTGACGGAAAACCCGTTGCTTATGATGGCTGTATTGTTGCGTGTAAATGCTCGCCAGTTGGTGGACATCGAATCTTAGCGTTAAAAAGCTCCATGTATGTTGGGGTTAGTGGTGGCTCTGTTCAATCTAATTCGTTTACTGGCAATCAAAAACAATTGAGTTCCGCAAATGATGACGAAAACAATTTAATTAGAATTGACGCGCGCCGTCTCTTACAATGCGCTGATGAGTTATGTGAAAAGCACTTATATCATGATGATATTAAGCAGGCGTTCAAGCAAGAAGTCGAAGTATTTGCTAATGATATTGTTGAACAAGTAGACAGTGGCGCTATGACGTATGAAGAGGGCGCGGGAAAAGTCAAGGAAGAAGAAGATAGCCTTTGGGAACAATCGCTAATTTGGGCTGAACGAGGGTTAGCAATTCTTGGTGGATTAACTCTGATTTCAACTGGCGCACTCATGTGTACAACGGGTGTCGGTTGTGTAATTGGTGCATATGTTGGCGCTCATGGTTTGAACAGCATACAGGAGGGCGTAACTGGTCAGGACGGTTTTTTGAAATCCACCTATCAGGCAGCAGCTCGGGAATTAGGTCTGTCCGAGTCAGTAGGAACGCTGGTTTATGATTTGGTTGATATAGGAATATCGGTGCGTGGTAAACTCAAATTAGTGCCTAAAGTGGACGAATTTGGTACACCAATAAAGAAATTATGGCATTACGGGCGTCAAGATTTGGTGCGGCATTATACGCAAATGAAAAAAATCTGGTTAGTTGGTGAAGTTGTAATTGATATAGCATCACTAGCTAGTATTTTTGAAGATGTTAAAGGTGTATTCTTTCATAATAACGATACTGACGAATCAGAATTAGTTATCCCTGAATCTGAGACTATTACGAATGTAGGCGAATTAGTTCATAGTTGTAACTTTGTTAGCGTTCGTAACGGTAACGATGGAGTTAGAGAGTATTTTCTCTGTACGACTCCTGACGGTGAACAATATACAATTGAGAGTGAAGCGGAATAATGTTTATTATCTTTATTTATTATTTTTTATCTATAGCCACTTTGTGCGCCTGCTATTATTTCCGCCGTTCTCGTTTTACAGCGCAGGATTATAAATATAATAAACCGTTAAGATGGAAGCGACGAATTCTGATAATATGGATGTATTTGTTTGCAGCCCTACACTATAGTGTTTGTTTTAGAAAAAATTATTTTCGTGACGTAGAAAATGATTTTATCATCGGATCAGCATTATTTTTTCTATTTACCTATATATTTGTTATAGGTTGGTTAGAAAATATCACGTATTCTTTCAATAAAAAGAAAAAATAGTAAAGATAGCGAAGCGGAATAATGTTTATTTTTATTTATTATTTTTTATCTATAGCCACTTTGTGCGCCTGCTATTATTTTCGACGTTCTCGTTTCACAGAAAAAGATTATAAATATAACAAACCTTTAAAATGGACTCGACGCATTCTGATAATTTGGATGTATTTGCTAGGAGGAATACACTGTAGTATTTGTGCTAGAAAAAATTTTTTTCGTGATTTGCACAATGATTTTATTATTGCGTCTGCTATATTTTTTCTAATTGCATATATAGTTGCTATAGGTCGGTTAGAAAACATCACGTATTCTTTCAATAAAAAGAAAAAATAGTAAAGATAGCGAAGCGGAATAATGTTTATTATCTTTATTTATTATTTTTTATCTATAGCTACTTTGTGCGCTTGTTATTATTTCCGCCGTTCTCGTTTCACAGAGAAAGATTATAAATATAATAAACCGTTAAGATGGACTCGACGCATTCTGATAATTTGGACATATTTGTTAGCGGGAACGCATGCAAGTATTCTTATGGGAACAGGCTTCTTCCGTGACATAGATAATGATTTTATAATATTTTCAGCTGAATTTTTCCTAATTGCATATATATTTGCGGTATGTTGGGTGGAGGATATCATACATCCTTTTAATAAAAAGAAAAAATAGGATAATATTAAAAATATTTAATCAGGAACTGCAAAAATTATGTAGTTTCGTTAAATTAAAACAGTTATCTTCATAATAAAGACAGCTTACAAATCCCTTTCATAGGGTTGAATTTAAAAAGCTCATCGAAGGGCTTACAACTATCATGCTACCGTACGAGCCTGAAATTTTGATGTAGCGCGACGGCTCAAATATTTATTATTATTTTTTATTAAATCTCTCATTTACCTATCCTCAAAATATTATTTTACTCCTCCAATTTTACCATAGTTATTTTCATGTATATAGATACAGTGTTATAATGTATCTAACTGTATATTAAAGTATTATTTAGGTCGCGAGGAGTGGTATATGGAACATATTTACTGTGATGATTATCCTAATGTTATGCATTGGAAAGCTGTACAAGAATTTACTATAGAGCAAGCGTCTTTATTATTGGCAGGATTAGATCCCTTCGATTTTAAAGAGGGATTAGATTCAGTAAAACAAATAAATCATTCTAGATGGAAATTAGCTCATGGTTATGCTCTATCGTTAGAAACCTCTATCAGAAGGGGAATTTTAACGCCAATTATATGTGCTAAATATGTATTTAATGAATTTCTAAATGAGATGAGCGCCACAAAGATAGATCCAAATGATAGAACAGAAACAATGTCTTATCGGCACACCATAATAACAAGAAGTTCCTTAAATCAATGGGTCACTAATGAAAATGTTATCTTAGTTCTTCCATATCGAGCTAAAAAAAACCCTCCCCCTATTATTCAAGAAATCAGTATAGAAGATAATAATATAAAAAAATTACCAAATAACACACAGCACTCTTCCGAAGGATTGGAGTTAACACAAGAGATAATTGAGCAATTTTGGTCTACTTATGATGCCGAAAATAAACAAACAGCTCCAACAAAAAAAGAAGTAATTGATTATTTAATTGGTAAAGGAGTATCTAAAAACTTAGCAGAAGCGGTTGATATAGTATTGCGTCCTTTCGAATTAAGAAAAGTAGGACGAAGAAAGGGGTAAGCCTATTTACTGTATTTTCTATATAAATGGATAGGAATACTTTAATTAAATAAGTTACTACTATTAAAAAATTAACCCACCTATTTTAATTATACCATAATGCTACAGTTACCTTGTTTTAATCACTTTTATAACGAGGTAACAAATGACAAATACAATCCTATCCAGAAGAGAAGTTAAAAATTTACTTCACTTCAAATCTGACACTAGCCTTTATACGCTAGAAAAGAAAGATGAAACCTTTCCACAAAAGATAAGAATTGGCTTGCGTCGCGTTGGGTATCGTGCTGATGAAATTTACTCTTGGCTGGAATCTCGCAGAGTAGAACGCAGTGAGGTGGCTTAATGTTGATAAAGCAAAACCCTTTATATCGCGAAATGATAAAGGGCTAACACTGGAATAATGACGCTTCCAATGATAGCCAATCTCGCGATAAGTGTCTAGCTAAAACACCAAATTAACTAATTGATTTTAAAGCAAAGCGAAAAAATTCGTTACGGTTTCCCCTTGCCTAAATTTAGCTAAAAGGGGGAATTTTCTGACACGTTAAGAGAGATGAAAAATGACAGATTTAAGTATTAAAAATAATGATATTGAATTGGTGCAATCCAAATTTGACTTAATCGCGACTTATAAAACGATTAATAATTTAAGTACACGTTAGAGGGCTTAAAAATGACTACAAGTTTATATAACAACCTAGCAATACAGATGTATCCCCAAACCTTAAATAATCGCCCAATGAATCGCTACGGCGCAATTTTCCGACACGTTAGGAAAGATTTTATTGATATCACTACGCGCGCGCGTATGAGTCGGAAAACTTATTGCATGAGGTTGAATTTTAAAAAATGGTTTTGCATGTCCATAAAAAGGGAAAGCAGAATACTAATAACTAAGTTTTGTCAGTCCATAAAAAGGAAACCAAGAAAACAAATACCACCAAAAAGTGGTATTAAGCTAGTAAATTATTTCTTATTTGGTTTGGTGAGTTTTTCTCGACAAGCAGAAATAACCCAAGCTGAAAAGTTGGTGTTCTCTTTTTGGGATTGCTCATCTATTTTTTCTATTAGCTCGTGTGGAAAGCGAATTCCCTTGGTAAAAGATTTATTATTTTTGTATCCCGTTGCCATTAGTAAAAAAATCCTAATCAATTTAGTGTTCAAACACTATACATTAAAAAATTGTTTAGAAAAAGCATTGACGTGTTTATGCACTTTATTTTATAGTGTTTATGCACCAAGTAAATTTTGTGGTGCTAAAAAACAATCCCCCGAAGTGCTACCAACACTATCGAGGGATCTAACCAAACCATTAAATGAGGTAATGATTATGGCTAATAGTAATGATACCCTATGCCCTAAAAATGGGCAATATGACCTACCTAACCTTTTATCAGTTTTGAATTTATATCAGGCTGATATCCAACCACAAAACTTATTACACGCAAAAGCACACTTAGAGGAACTCAGACAATCAATTCTATGGGGAATCGGTGCTATTGGTAATTTGTTATTTTGGACTTCTGAATGTGAAGAATATGAGGAACAACAATTTAAAGACGATATACGCGATATTGGTTACTTGTTAGCACAATTAAAAAACGTTGCTTGCTTTGCTTCCAATCAAATTAATTTACTTGACGATAAACTTAATGATAAGGAAATTAACGATAATGAATAATAACCCCAAAATAACCGCAATCCACCATATCATCGTTGATTCAACTATGGCAATAATAGCAAGTCTATTTTTAATTGAGCAAATTAATAAAAATGATAGTCAAGTATTTGTCCATGAGGGTATTAAAATTGATATTAATAAAGATTTAATTGTACTAGGGTTAAAAATCAACCTTAAGCAATGCTTGATTGAGGATTTTGGAGAAAAGGAGGGATTAAATCGCACTTATGGAATGTTGAAAGACATGTACACAGAAAGCGCAGATAAACCTATTTCATTAACTCCATTCGGGCAAGAATTACTTTCATCATTGTTTATTGATTTAGCCGAAGACATCAAAGCTGAATCTAACGCGACAATTCACTAAGGTGGCGGTAATGAAAATAAATGAAGTTACAGCCGAAGCGGTAGGTAAATGGCAATCAATCTTTAGTTCATTAGGCATTGAGGTGGGTAATGGCAAACATTGCCCCTGTCCCGTCTGCGGTGGTAAAGATAGATTCAGATTTGATAATAAAAATGGGCGCGGTACTTATATCTGTAGTCAATGCGGTAGCGGTGACGGCTTAAATCTTATCAAAAACTATTATCATTGTGATGCTAAAGAAGCGAGCAGTAAAGTAGCGGAATGTTTAAATTTAAATAATCATAACGCTACAAGCTCGGATTTCAAATCCGACCTACAGAGTAAACCCATATTTAAAAAGGTTGAATATTTATTATCTAAAACAATATTAGGACAATCTCAATACCTGACCAAGAAAGGGTTAACCTTTGATTTGCCTTTGTTAGATGACGGGCGTATTTTTGCGCCTGTTATCAATATCAACGGTGAATATACAGGCGGTCAATTTATCGAGCTAGACGGAAGCAAGCACTTAATGAAAGGCTCAAATAAAAAAGGTGCTTTTATATGGGTCAGCCCAAATTTGGGCAGACCTGACGAGGTAAACAAAGAATTACTCACAGCTACCGAGATTATTATTTGTGAGGGATTAGCCACAGGTATATCGATAGCGGTATTCCGCCATCGGTCACTAGTGATATCTGCCATTGATGCAGGTAATCTTATTCATGTAGCCAAAGCTATTCGCGAGGTTAATACTACCGCAAATATTATCATCGCTGGTGATAATGATATAGGTAGTCATAAAAACACAGGTAAAGAAAAAGCGATAGAAGCGGCTACTGCGGTAAATGGTTATTACACAATCCCTGACACTGATTATAAATGTGATTGGGATGATTATAGGCAACAATTTGGACTTCAGAAAACTTCAGGTTTATTTGATAAAAACTTATCAAAAATTAACGTTCAAACTTTAACAAATACTAACAACCAAAACTTGAAAAAAGTTGAAACTCAAAACATGAATTTATCGCAAATGGCATCAAATCAGCGCGCCGAATTGCTAAATGAGCATTATAACCATAACCTTGCTATTAATCTTACTACCGATGAAATCTATCACTATCAAGATAATGCATGGCAACCCATTAGCGATAAAGTTTTGATGCGAACATTAGCCGATTTATTTAATCAATCAGGTGAGCCATTTAACCCTATGCGCATAAGTTCTGCGGTTGAAACCCTCAGACTATCTTTACCTGCAATGGGAAGCTCTCAAAAGGATTTAATTTGTTTTAAAAATGGTGTTTATGAGCTGAAGACACAAACTTTCAGACCACACAATAAGCAAGATTGGTTATTAGTGAGCAATAACATTGATTATTACCCTGCCAAAGAAAATGAATCTTTCGAAACTCACGCACCTAACTTTGCTAAATGGCTAAAAAGAGCTTCAGGCAATCAAGATAAGGCTAAGAACATACTGGCAGGGCTTTATATGATATTAGCTAATCGTTATGATTGGCAATTGTTCCTAGAAGTTACAGGCGCAGGCGGCAGCGGTAAAAGTGTATTTGCTGAAATCGCAACTATGTTATCAGGCAAGAATAACACTGTTATAGGCACAATGGAATCACTGGAAAAGGCAAGAGATAGAGCCTTAGTAGTTGGTTACTCTCTTATCATTTTACCAGACCAACCGCGATATATGGGCAGTGGTGCAGGTTTAAAAGCGATTACTGGCGGTGATGAAGTAGCAATTGACCCTAAACACAAGCAGCCCTATTCCTGTAAGATTCCAGCGGTAGTGTTAGTAATCAACAACGAAGCCATGCGATTTAATGAGCGCAACGGGGGCATATCAAGGCGAAGAGTAATATTTCACTTTGGCGAGGTTATACCAGAAAAAGAGCGAGATTTAAACTTGGTTAGCAAAATAGAGCAAGAACTCCCCTCTATTGTTAGACTGCTACTTAATGAGTTCGCTAACCCTAATGATGCTAAAGAAAGATTACATAAACAACAACAATCAGAAGAAGCAACGACTATTAAAAGAGAATCTGACCATTTAGTCGATTTCTGTAGTTATTTTGATGCGTTAGACAACCCTAACGGTATGTTAGTAGGCAATCTTGGGATTATTCCATTCAATCCAAGAAAGTATGTTTACCATGCTTATATCGAATACATTCGTAACACAGGGCTAAATAATCCCTTATCCTTAACTCAGTTCGGCACATCTTTAAGTTACGCATTAAACGAGAACGGCAAGCAATACATGAAGAAGCGCTTTACAGTAGGGGTTAAAACTAATTTAGAACTTAATTTAAACACCAGTAAAGACTGGTTACCTAAAGCAGAAGAGCCTATCTAAAGCTAATTGTTTATTACTGTTTACACCGCCTTGATTGGCGGTTTTTTGTTTTTATGTATAGTAAAAATGTAGAGTTATGCAGGGTTAAAATGTAGACCATACATAGCACAAACCCTTATACAATAAGGCTTACAAGAAATGATGTATAGTATGCATAGATTTTTATAAAATTTTATTTTAATGGGGGGTAATTTCTTTAACACTCAAATATGGGTAATGCCTCTTTGACCAGATTTTTACACCCGTGAAAAATCAACTTTAAATCAAAAATAAGAGAGCATTAAAAATACCCAATTTTAGGGAGCACTTTTTATTTTTGGTGTATGAATGAGGGTACACTAACAAATATAAAAAATAGTAATCATTTACTCAAAAGGAATTAAAAAACATTTTTCAATGTCCCGCCTACTAATCAACAGAAGTAACCTCACATAAAAATAATTTTTAAAATCAATTAGTAAGCCACATAATGAATGGGTTTTATATTTATATTCGTTTACTCACATCTACCTGTGTTTGAAAATAATAAGGGATTGATAAGGGGATGAATTTATATTGGAATGTCTACACTCCTTTAATTTGAATAATTACTTAAATTTAATGTTTAAAGGTGTTTGACATAATCTAGAGTTGTGCAGAGCTATTTAGATAAATATTCATATTTAGTTAATATGTTATAAGTTTTTTTGGCTTTTTATTCTTTTTGATAAAATCGAGTGATTACACTTGTATTTTTGTTAATTAGATCTGTATACTATATAAAATGAAAGTGACTAAATTTACAGGTTTAAAAAGATATTAATGAAAAAATTATTACTATTATTGACCGCAATTTTTTATTCTTTTTTTAGCGTTAATGTATCAAGCGGAACAACTAAAATAAAATATGATGAAATAAAAAATATTACAGATATGACAATTTCTCAAGCTATGGAAAAGAATCAAATTCCAGGTGTAGCTGTAGCTATTGTTCATAATGGACAAATTTACTTATTTAATTATGGCTTATCTGATATTGAGCAAAAAAAACCAGTAACAGACTCAACTATATTTGAAATCGGTTCTGTTAGTAAAACATTTACCGCAACCCTTGCAACTTACGCAGAGGTTAAGAATAAATTACACCTAACTGATAGAATTGAAAATTATATTCCTGAATTAAAAGGAACTCCGTTTGGAGAAGTAAAACTATTAAATTTAGGTACACATACAACAGGAGGACTTCCACTACAGGTACCTGATGAAATTCAAAATATGGAACAATTAATTAAATATTTTCATAACTGGAAACCAGAAAAACCAATAGGTACAATTCGAACTTATGCTAATCCTAGCATTGGTACTTTAGGTTGGATTGCGGGAAAAAGTTTAAATCTTGATTTTAGTACAGCAATAAATCAAATTTTATTCAAACCTTTAAAATTAACTAATACCTATTTTTCTATTCCTGAAGAAAAATTAAAAAATTATGCATGGGGATATACTAAAGATAATAAGCCTATTCATGTTAATCCCGGACTGTTAGATAACGAGTCTTATGGAATAAAAACTACCGCAACAGATTTAGCAATCTTTTTAAAAGCAAATATGAATGAAATCGACTTAAGTGATTCATTAAAAAAAGCATTAAACAGTACTCGTAAGGGATACTTTAAAGTAGGAAAAATGACCCAAGATTTAGTTTGGGAAGAATATCAAATGCCAGTTAATTTACAAACTCTTGAAGAAGGTAATTCTAATTCAATTATCTTAAACCCAACGCCAGTTATAGAAAATGACCCTATTAAAATTAATAATAATGTATGGATAAATAAAACAGGTTCAACCAATGGCTTTGGTGCTTACATTGCTTTTGTCCCAGATAAACAATTTGGGATTGTTATTTTAGCAAATAAAAATTACCCAAACGCTGAACGAATTAAGAGTGCATATAAAATTTATCATACTCTTTTTAATTAAATCATATTTATATATATACTTGAACGTAATGTAAAAGAGTACATATAATCCCAAATTATATTAAGCTATTCTTACCAGTACTTTTACGTTATCATACAATTTAAGGGAGGGGAAGCGCCTCCCTTTTTCTATTTCCTTTACATTAGCTAATTTTTGAACACCAGATCACCCTCTTAATCCCCTAAGCTCCACCACTATTCAAATCAATAGACGTCAAATGAAGTAAAAATAATGTTTAAAATCAAATAAAAATTCTTTAAATATAGTATAAATTTAACCACTAAAAATAATATTTACTGCCTAACTAAAGTTTTAGGATGGTTTAAAATTTTGTGAAAATTTCAATTTAGATTTAATATAAGGCGTAATAATACCAAAGGTATTAATAAATTAGCGTTATTGTTACTTTAAAATAAATTATCTAAGACATAAAAAGGTATTTATGAGACGCAAAGATAGAGAAATAACTAACCTTGATGAAGTGATCGACATTTTAGAACATACTGATGTTATTCGTTTAGCTATGAATAATGGCGATTTTCCGTATATTGTTCCTGTCAATTTTTGTTATGAACTAACAGCAAATAATCAGCTTATTTTTTATATTCATGGCGCTAAAGTTGGTACTAAAGTTGAACTACTCAATAAAAATCCTTTACTTAGCTTTGAGTTAGATACAGAGCACCAATTAATTACTAATGAAAGAGCATGCAAATATTCTTTCAATTATGCTAGTATTATCGGCAATGGGTATGCAACTTTTATTGAAGAACCCACCGCAAAAATGGCGGCGTTACAGGTAATGATGAATAAATTTGCTCCTAATAAAACTTTCTCTTTTACCGAAAGTGATGTCAAACCAGTTATCGTCATAAAAATTGAAGTACAAGCTTATACAGCTAAAAAACATTAAATTATAAAAGTTATCAATGCTAGTAAAAAACTCTAAAATAAGTGAGTACTAAAAACGACCAATTTTAGCGGTCACTTTTTATTTTGGGACTACGTTTGGGACTACTTCTTCAATAAAGAAAAAATAAAAACCTTTCTCAAAAAGGATTTAAAAGACCTTTTTCAACTTCCGCCAGCCCACCACATACTGTTCCATAGTAGTCCATTAAAGCATGTAATTCATTTAAAAATAAAGAATTACGGGCTTTTTGTTTCCAACCCTATCCAAACTAATACGAGGGAGTCCAACTCAAATTGGTACATTTTTAGGTACACAATTCTATGTTACACTATTTCGTGTACCAATTTTCTTATGACCTATAGGAGGTGTACTAATGGGAAGAGTAACCAAGCCCCTAAGCAATATAGAGATCCAAAAGAAACGCGCCATTGATAAAGAAATCACCCTGCATGATGGTGACGGATTATTTCTCTTGATCAAACCGTAGGATAAAAAATTATGGCATTTTCGCTATCAACGTCCAAATACCAAATTACGCACCAATATTAGTCTTGGCGCTTATCCTTATCTGAGTTTATCGGATGCCAAAAAATTACGTGATGAATACCTTTCTTTATTAGTCAAAGGAATCGATCCCCAAGCCAAGGCTGCGCAGCAAGAAGAGCAAGCTGAAATTGCCAAAGAGAGCCGTTTTATTAATGTCGCCAAAAAATTGTTTGAGTTTAAGCAAAAGAGCATTACCGTCGATTATGCAAAAGATATCTGGCGCTCGCTCGAAAAAGATGTCTTGCCCTGCCTTGAAAATACGGCGCTCACCGTGATTAAAGCTCGCACCTTAATACAAGTGCTAGAACCAATCAAAACCTGTCGTGCGCTGGAAACAGTGCGGCGGTTAAGCCAACATTAATGAGATTATGATCTATGTCATCAATACTGGTTTGTTAGAAGCGAATCCAGCTTCTACCATTAGTCAGGCGTTTGAAAAGCCGAAAAAGCAAAACTTACCCACGGTAAGGCCTGAAATATTGCCGCAATTAATGAGCGATATCAGCATGTCTAACTTACAAGTCACCACACGCGCTTTACTGCTTTGGCAACTGCTCACCTTAGTACGACCGTCGGAAGCAGCAGGAACAAAGTGGGTTGAAATCGATCTTGAAAACAAACTATGGCATATCCCTGCCAAACGGATGAAAGCCAAAAAAGCCCACACCGTACCGCTATCCAATGAAGCGTTAGGTTTATTAGCACAATTAAAACCGCTGAGTAGCGGTAGTGAATATGTGTTCCCTAGCCGAATTAATCGTAACGAACCACTCAATCCGCAAACTGCAAATGCCGCGTTAAAGAGTATCGGCTATGGCGGGCAACTGGTAGCGCATGGCTTACGTTCCATCGCCAGTACCACCATGAATAAAGCTGAATTTAATCCCGATGTGATTGAAGCGGCTCTTGCGCATAACGATAAAAACGAAGTCAGGCGAGCTTATAACCGCTCTACTTACCTTGAACAGCGTAAGGAACTAATGGCTTGGTGGGGGAAACGGGTTTATGAAAAAGCGTGATAAATAATGATACAGTTTAAATATCTAAATAATGTAGATTTGAGATAACAACAAAAGACCGAATAATTAACGAAATTACTGGTTATATAAAGCTATTTATTAGCTTTATTGTTATTCAAAATAATGATCAACAATTTTGGTTAACCAAGGTCGTTCATTATTGTCATTAATAAGAAACTCTAAGAAAAAATCTGATACTTGGGTGCATCTATATTTACTTAATTGAGTAAATATAGATGACCAAATTTCGTTGTATAACCCATTTTTAAATATTGAAATGGAAAATATAACAGCCATCTCGTGCTTTGTTATAAAAAGTACATTAATGATGTGTTCAAGCATCGAGTTACTGACTATGTCTCTGCCTGATAAGATATTATTGAGGCGCTCATTTGTTATTTCTCCTGCAAAATTGAAAGAAATAAAAATGCTAGCATCATAATAGTTTTCAGCTGTTTTAATTAACTCATCACTCCACTGATAATCATCAAATTCAGCATTTTTTAAATTTAAAGTGTTCTCAAGTTCAGTTTTATCTAATTTTTGATAGCTGATCTCAGACATTGTTTTATCAAAGCTTGTTAATAGTTCATTTTCTAATAATTCTAAATGAGTAAATTGAATCTTCCCTTTTTCACCCAACTCTTTATTGGGCATAACAATGATTGTACTTTGAGATATTACAAGAGTATTAACTGGCCTTTTATTTAATGCAGCAGCAGTCGCTTTATGATGACCATCAATCAAAGTACAAAGATAACCTTCGGTATGAAAGTAACTAATTGCGCGTGTATTAGTTTCTCCTTGATAATACTTTACTCTATCCATGTTTAGTCTATATGGGGATTGGCTAGGCAATAAATACTTGGGCTGTAGAATACTGAAATTAAAATCCTCATAATTCCAAAACCCACTAGATGCATAATTTATTACTTGTGTATTATCAATACACCAAAAAAATTTACCATCTCCATTTGTAGGGAAAAGCTCCTCATCAGATAACTGATAATACCCTGATGGTAAAAGTCCCAATAACGGTTTCAAATCGTTAAGGGATTGTTCTAGATTAATAAAAGGTGCATTTAGAACATTATTCAATTGGGAAAGTACTTTCTTGTTTTTGTCACTTTGATCAAGTCCATATCCTGCTGAAATTAATCTATTACAAGTTGGACACATATATTCATCGCCATAAAATTTAATTAACGGAATATCGTTAAAAAAAAGGCTACGAAATCCTAGATCACTAGTGTATCCGTATTTTTCACATAACAAACCTTTGCCATTTTTAACATAGAAAATGACTGCTTTTTGACTTTTTTTTATAAGAATGATTTCAGGATGATTGTTACTATCCATAAAAAATGATTTCATTTCTACTATTAATTTCCTAATATCAACACATTTTAAATATCATTATGAGATTAATGAACTGCCACTTTATTAATTATTTGTTCAGGATTAAGTGCTCGCAATCTAGCAATATATACAAACTCTACCACATTTAATCGATGTTCTCCATTTTCAACTTTCACCATAAACGATTATGGGCGATTTAATGTTCGCACCATAGCAGGTTTGTAGCTTGATAATGATTTGCTATCTGCATAAAGTTGCGAGCTAACTCGTAAATAGAAAATTAATTCATCATAAAATTGCGATCAACCTCACAAAACCAAAATCCCTTGATCTTATTTCGACAGTTAAAGACGTCCGACGAAAGCTGGCAAGTAGCATGAGCAACAGGGATGTTGCGATAGGCGTTGCATTTTCTGGAAAAATTCAACGCTGGTGCGTTAACTTGACTGCATGAGGAGGGTAATGACACAGTTATCGGTCTTTTCAGGTCGAGAGCGGGATTGCAAAGGGAATGCGGCATTCCCTTTGACGGGCGCGTGCTGTGATTTTAAGTTAAGCACTGAAATTTTTCGCGACCAAACTTACATCGAATCATTCATAAACCATCATTTAATCGAAATTGCTTTCAAACTTTGCAAAAGTTCCTCCCTGAATGGGGTACGTTTCAATCAAAAATCGGTCTTACATTCAACATCCAAATGCGAATCCAGATAGTAAAAATATCCTATTTTGGGATGTTTTTTGATTTGATAGATACTTGTCCCACTTATTTAATATCTATCAACAGGCTGATTATATGAAACAACAAGACTGACATTCTGCCGATATCATCGCAGAATTGAAAAAGAAAGGAACATCACTCTCCGCGTTATCAAGGAAATCAGGCTATGCGCCGTCAACACTTGCCAACGCACTTATCCGCCCGTGGAAAAAAGGCGAATTGATTATCGCGTATATACTCGGTATCGAGCCAAAGTAGATTTGGCCTTCTCGTTATGCCAACAAAAATAGGGTATTGCTAATTAAAGAATGCGGATAAAAGCAATGGTTTTAAGTTCAGTAAACATACCAAGCCACAGTATGAATACAGCCGTCACTGCTTCGCAGTGACGGCGACGGCAATCCCAAATAATACCGTCATTTTCACATTGATTATCGACATGATCGCCACATGATAAGGGGCAAAATTTTTGATCTAGAAATTTGACTTTGAATGGTATCATTCACTAATATTCAGTTTATTCATAACCCTTTAATCTTATCTATATGACTTACTAAATCAACTAACTTATTCCATTAACAACAGATCCCTTTTATAATTATTGGAATACAAATCACAATATAATGATATTAGTATGAAAGAATTAAAGGATGTTTTAGATAACTATCAGGATTTACTAGCCTCAACCAAATCATCTAAAAAACCAACGCGAATTGAGCAAATCGCGATTAAACATACTATTCCTAAAATCCTCAACGCTACTATACAAAAAGAAAATAGAAAAAATCCCTTTCGCGTAAAAGGTTCTTATGGTGAAGGGAATTTAGCTAGAATCCCTTGGGTCGCCATCTTTAATCAAAACATCACTGAATCAGCGCGCAGAGGATACTATATTGTCCTGCTTTTCTCGCAAGATATGCAATCATGTTACCTTTCGTTAAACCAGGGAGTAACCAGCTATGTTGAAACCTACGGTCAAGCAAACGCTTTACAAAGAATGCAGAAGGTGGCCAAGCAAGCGCTAAATTATTTTACTCCTCATGCCGAAGCAATTAAGGGCAATATTAACTTAAAAGCGGAGGGGAATTTAGGCCAGTGCTATGAAAAAGGCAATATTGAAGCCTTCTACTATGAAAAGTCCAACTTACCGACGCAAAAGCAGTTTGAGCAACATGTTGAGATCCTACTCGGCCATTATGAGCAGTTGTTTAATCATGTCGGTAAAAATATACAAGATATCATCGCAAATAACGAAGATAATTATCAACTGCTAACTCAGCAAAAAGCAGCAAAGTTAATGTCTCAGAATAGCAGTATGGTGAAAGAGCCAAAAGAATCAACTTACATGGTAAATTCTCCAGTGCGTGACCCAAATATAGCCGCTCAAGCGTTATGTAATGCTGACTTTAAATGTCAGATTGACCCAAATCACCAAACATTTATTTCAAACGCGACAAAGAAGCCTTATGTTGAAGCTCATCACTTTATTCCGCTTAGCCAACGAAATAACTTTAAGTTTTCATTAGATGTTTTATCCAATATTATTGTGCTCTGCCCAAACTGCCACCGTCTACTGCATTATGGGACTTGGAATGATAAAAAACCTCATCTAGAAAATTTTTTACATCAGCGAGAAACACTTTTGGCAAAAGATCTTATCCTAGTCACGCTAAAACAGCTGAAAGAATTCTATAAACACGATCTCTCGGAATAGAACTCGTTTTACAGTCATATTTTGTTTAATACTCGCTTCTTTTTGTGCATGAATAACAAGTTGATATTGTTTGTAATAAATAGATGTCATGAATAAGTTTCTTTATTTAATGGAAATAGTTCGGGAAATGGTTATGATGTAAAAAGTTTGGCACTCTGCTGATACTATCGCGGCAATCGGTTATGCTTCTATAACTTTGATGAATGCGGCTTTTGCAATTCATCAGCAAATTAAAAATAGGAGAAAGGCTAATTATGAAAATATTTATGATAATTTTTATGGTTATGGTCGTTATAGTTGAATTATTTATACTTATCGGTTGTTCTCTGACGGTTAAATATCAAATAGAAATGGCAACCGATATCTCGGAGATGCTCGATGTGGTATATTCTATACTCGATACGCTAGGTATGATTATTATTTTTAATTTGCTGTATTTAGTGGTTATGTACATTTTATATTTCAAAAAAACAAAACGTGGTTAGTGTGATGATGTTATGGTGAGCGTTATCGATCCTGTGCCAAAATCAGCCGATGACATTACGTTTTACGATAAGATGACAGAACGACAAAATCTTAACCTGCCTTGCTAATCAGGTAGCCAAAGTCCATAAAAACTATCTTTAAGAACTATCTTTAAAAATTATTTTTAGTCCAAACTCGTCCATGGCAGTCCTTTACACAAAGCCGCTGTTCGGTCGTTGGCCTAATAAACCATGACCCAAATTACGATTCCCCGTTAGTGCACGACTTAGTACCCAAACAAACTGGGCCGCGGCGGCTTATTTAAATCGTTATTTTACCATCACTCGCCATTATCAGACTTATGGCATAACGCGTTTTATTCAGTTACTCAAAAGCAGTTGGAAAAAAAGTGGTCGGCAAAGGCTCGCTAATCCCTGCTGATAAAAGCTATATTCAACAGAGAAACACCTACGACGGACAATGCCAAAAAGCAGGACTCAATAAAATGCACGGCTTACGGCGTGCTTACGCACAAACACGATACGAAACACTCACCGGTTGGAAGTCTCCGAAGGCTGGGGGATTATCGGGGGAAAGAATTAACACCAGAGCAGCAAATCAAAGATTAATGGGCTAGGCAGATAATTAGCAGGGAACTTGGGCATGAGTGGATTGAGGGTGTTAGGATTTATTTTAGGTAGGAAGATTGAATTTTGATTTTTTGCATATTTTTAAATCTCTTTTGACCTCATTGAACACATACACAAATTTGACCACAGTTTGCTTTTGAATTTTTTTTGTACAACTAAATATTCTTATCTTTTACTTCCTATTGGTAATATAAGGATTATGCTATTATTTGTTGCATAAACTTAAGTAAAAAAGTTACGCATAACTAAGGTAAAAAAATGAATCACAGTGTACACAATAAACTTATTTCCTTTATTTGGTCTATAGCCGATGATTGTTTGCGTGATGTTTATGTGCGAGGAAAATACCGTGATGTGATTTTACCTATGGTGGTTTTACGTCGTATTGACACATTACTCGAACCCACGAAGCAAGCAGTATTAACAGAATATCATGTTCAAAAAACAACCTATAAAAATACTGAACTCGATGATTACCCATTGGAAAAAGCATCTGGTTATGTGTTTTATAACACTAGCAAATGGACGCTAAAACAGCTTCACCTTTCGGCTAATAATAACAATCAAATTTTATTAACTAATTTTGAAGAATACCTAAATGGCTTTAGCAAAAATGTTAAAGAAATTATTCATTGCTTCAATTTAAAAGCACAGATTCGCCATATGGCAAATAAAGATGTGTTATTAAATGTTATTGAAAAATTTGTGTCACCTAATATTAATTTGACACCAAAAGAGGTTGAAGATCCAGACGGTAACCGTCTGCCAGCCTTAACCAATTTAGGTATGGGGTATGTATTTGAAGAGCTGATTCGCAAGTTTAATGAAGAAAATAATGAAGAAGCAGGCGAACATTTTACGCCACGTGAAGTGATTGAATTGATGACCCATCTGGTTTTTGACCCAATCAAAGATCAGCTTCCACCGGTTTTAACTATTTACGATCCAGCTTGTGGTAGTGGTGGCATGCTTACCGAATCACAGAATTTCATCGAAGAAAAATACCCACTTAAAGGATCGGAGCGCATGATTGAACTCTATGGTAAAGAGATCAATGATGAAACCTATGCTATCTGTAAGTCCGATATGATGATCAAAGGTAATGATCCACAAAATATTAAAGTAGGTTCAACGCTTTCTACCGACGAGTTTGCTGGCCGTCCGTTTGATTTTATGTTGTCAAATCCACCTTATGGTAAAAGTTGGGCATCGGAACAAAAATATATCAAAGATGGCAAAAGTGTCATCGATAATCGTTTTAAAGTGAAGTTAAAAGATTATTGGGGTAATGAACAAGAGGTTGATGCCGTTCCACGATCCAGTGATGGGCAACTGCTGTTTTTAATGGAAATGGTCAGTAAAATGAAATTACCACAGACGGGTGTACAAGGATCTCGTATCGCATCCGTTCATAACGGTTCTAGCTTGTTTACCGGCGATGCGGGTGGCGGCGAAAGTAATATTCGTCGTTATATTATTGAGAATGACCGCCTTGAAGCTATTGTTCAACTTCCTACTAACCTATTTTATAATACCGGCATAACCACTTATATTTGGTTACTAAGTAGTAATAAAGCTCCGCATCGTAGAGGTAAAGTACAATTGATTGATGCCAGTTTGTTATCTCAAAAATTACGTAAAAATTTAGGTGATAAAAATTGTGAGTTTTCACCTGAACATATTCGGGAAATCACTCAAACCTATTTGAATATGGTGACTATCGAACGACAACTTGATAAAAATAACGACCCAATTGGTATTGCCAGCCAATGTTTTGATAACAGTGATTTTGGTTATTATAAAGTCAATATTGAACGCCCCGATCGTCGTAAGGCACAATTTAATACAGAATCCCTTGCTGAACTACGTTTTGATAAATCATTACGTGAAGTGATGAGCCATTTATATAGTATTTATGGTGAGCATGTTTATCAAACTGGTTTTTTAAAACCGCAACAAAAATCGATTATAGATTGGTGTGATGATAATGGTATTAGCTTGAATAGCAAAGCCAAAGATAAAATTTTTGATACGCAATATTGGTTAAAGCTACAAACCCTGTATCAATCTGCATTAGCTATCATGCAGCAAGTTGGTGAGCATGAATACCGTGATTTTAATTTATTTAAACTGAATGTTGATAGAGCAATTGAAGGATTGAATCTAAAACTATCATCTAGCGAGAAAAACGCTATTTTAAACGCGGTGAGTTGGTATGATGAAAGTGCTGAAAAAGTGATTCATAAAGTGTATAGCTTCAATAAAGATAAACTGAAAAAACTATTAACCCATCTAGACTGTGAAGTGCAGCAATTAGCTGATTTTGGTTATTTTGCGACAGGTAAGACGAATGAATACATGACTTATGAACCTTGTACTGATTTGCGTGATTCAGAATCCATTCCACTGAAAGACAATATTCATCGCTACTTTTTAGCAGAAGTGCGGCCACATGTTGCAGAGGCTTGGATTAACCTTGATAGTACTCAAATCGGTTACGAAATTAGTTTTAATAAATATTTTTATCGTCACAAGCCATTACGTTCATTAGAAGAGGTTACACATGATATCTTAGCCTTAGAACAACAAACAGATGGTCTGATTGCCGATATTTTAGGTTTATCAAGTAAGGGGGAATAACGACGATGAAAACAGTCAATAAGATGCCTCGTTATTCGGCTTATAAAGATTCTGATTATCAGTGGATCGGTAATATACCTGAAAAGTGGAATATTCAAAAATTAAGCTCGTGTTTGTTCCCTGTTTCTGAAAAAAATAGACCAAGTTTACCATTATTATCAATTACTAGAGAATTAGGTGTTATTGAACGGGATATAAAAGACCAAGATAAGAACCATAATTTTATTCCTGATGATTTGACCAATTATAAATTATTGAAAAAAGGTCAATTTGGTATGAATAAAATGAAAGCTTGGCAAGGCTCTTATGGCATTTCTAATTATACTGGTATCGTTAGCCCTGCTTATTTTGTTTTTGATTTAACAAAAAATATTGAAACTGAATTTTTCAATTGGGCAATTCGCAGTTCTTTATATGTATCTTATTTTGGCAGTGCTTCTGATGGGGTGAGAATTGGGCAATGGGATTTATCTAAAACTAGAATGAAGTCTATTCCATTTTTAATTCCTTCTAAAAACGAACAAATTGCCATTGTTAATTTTTTAGATCAAAAAGCAGCTCAAATCGATCAAGCGATTGCCATAAAACAAAAACAGATTGAACTACTTAAAGAACGTCAACAAATTATTATTCAACAAGCAGTGACAAAGGGATTAGATCCTAATGTGCCAATGAAGGACTCGGGGATTGAATGGATTGGGATAATTCCTGAGCATTGGAATATTAAAAAACTTAAATATTTCACTCAATTTATTAATAGAGGATGTACACCCAATTATATTATTGAGTCCGAATATAAAGTTATTAATCAAGCCAATTTTAGTAAAGGTTTTTTTGATTTCGACAATGTAAAATATACCAGAGAGACAGAGTATTCTTATAAAAATAATAGGGGAGTCGTTGTTTTAGATGATTTACTTTTAGCTTCTACAGGAGGCGGAGTTTTAGGTAAAGTTGCTCATTTTGATATTAATACTCAAGAAAAATATATTGCAGATAGCCACGTAACGATTATTCGGACTGATAAACAAATTGCCCAGAATAAATTCTACTATTATTTTCTAGTGATAAATTTTGAATTAATCAATGGAATACTAGCTCAGGGTGCAACAAACCAGACTGAATTACAAAGAGACTGGTTAATAAATTTATTTTTACCCCTCCCGCCACTAGAAGAACAACAATCAATTGTTAAGTATCTTGATGGAAAAGTAGAACAATTTAATAAATTGATTTTATTAGAGACTCTGCAAATCGAAAAACTTAAAGAATATAAAACCACCCTAATTGATAGTGCAGTAACAGGAAAGATCAAAATTACGCCAGAAAAATAAATATTAATAAGGAATAGATATGGTCAGTCAAACCAATGAGCAAGCCCTTGAAGCAACAATTGAAAAACAATTAACTGGTACTTGTCTAGAAGAACTCAAGGGAGCAAAAGAACCTAATGTGAATGGTTATTCAGACCATTATCAATTAGGATTGGCAAAAGATTTTAACGCGCAGTATGCCATTGATAACCACTTCTTCTGGTCTTTTCTGCATAACACCCAAGCCAATGAGTTGAATAAACTACAGAAAAATCATCCCCACGATTGGCAGTGTAAAGTACTTGATCGTTTTGATAAGTTAATTAAAAAATATGGCATTATTCATTTACTAAAAAAAGGCTTAGCCATTGATGATATTCATTTAACACTGATGTATCCGGCTCCGCTTGCCAGCAGTGGCGAGCAGGTGCAATATAATTTTGCACAAAATATCTTTAGCTGTACACGTCAGGTACGTTATTCTCAGCTCAATCCTCTACAAGAAATTGATATAGTGTTGTTTATTAATGGTATCGCCATTATCACCCTTGAGTTAAAAAACCCATGGACAGGACAAACGGCACAATACCATGGTCAAAAACAGTACCGCGAAGATCGAGATATCAGTCAGCCGCTATTAACCTTTGCCCGCTGTTTAGTTCATATGACCGCTGATACTGACGAAGTGTATATGACCACTAAGTTAGCTGGTAAGGACACTTTCTTTTTGCCTTTCAATAAAGGTAATAACGAAGGTAAAGGTAATCCGGTTAATCCTAGTGGTCATAAAACGGCATATTTATGGGAAAGCCTTTTTAAGAAAGCAAGCATCGCTAATATTATTCAACATTTTGTGCGTTTGGATGGTAGCAGTAAAGATTTATTAGCTAAACGAACGCTGTTCTTCCCTCGTTATCATCAATTAGATGTAGTGCGTAAACTTATTGATGATGTGGCTAGTCGCGGGACTGGTCATACCTATCTTATTCAACACTCAGCCGGTTCAGGCAAGTCCAATTCCATTACATGGGCTGCTTACCAATTGATTGAGGTTTGTCCTAATAATAGTTCAGTGGCTGGCGCAAAAGGCATTGATTTGCCACTATTTGATTCGGTGATTGTGGTGACAGATCGTCGTCTTTTAGATAAACAACTGCGTGATAATATTAGTGGATTTTCTGAGGTAAAAAATATTATTGCTCATGCGAAAAAATCAACTGATTTAAGAGCAGCACTTGAAAGTGGTAAAAAAATTATTATCACCACTATCCAAAAGTTTCAGGTGATTGTTAATAGTATTAACGATCTGAGCGATAAATGCTTTGCCGTCATTATTGATGAAGCACACAGTTCACAAAGTGGTTCAGCTCACGATAATATGAATAAAACCATGGGTAAAACGGCTGACGTTGATTCCGATGAAAATGAAGATATTCAAGATACCATCATCAAAACCATGCAGGCACGAAAACTACGAGGCAATGCATCTTACTTTGCGTTTACCGCTACACCTAAAAACATTACCTTAGAAAAATTTGGCGAACAGCAAGCTGATGGTACCTTTAAACCATTTCACTTGTATTCAATGAAACAAGCTATTGAAGAAGGCTTTATCTTAGATGTACTGACTAATTACACTACCTATAAGTCCTATTACGAAATTGAAAAGTCGATTGCCGAGAATCCACTGTTTGATACTCAGAAAGCACAAAAAAAATTACGGGCTTTTGTTGAGCGAAGCAAGCAAACCATCGCTGTTAAAGCTGAAATCATGTTGGATCACTTCCTTACTCAGGTGGTGAACAGTAAAAAGCTAAAGGGAAAAGCCAAAGGCATGGTTGTCACTCAAAATATTGAAAGTGCTATTTACTATTACTTTGCCCTTAATGAACAGCTTAAACAGCTCAATTATCCGTTTAAAATACTGATTGCCTTTTCTGGTGATAAAGAGATTGATGGCATTGAATATAGCGAAGCCAGTATCAACGGTTTTTCTGATAATGATACTTGCGAACATTTTAACTCTGATGAGTATCGATTACTGGTTGTTGCCAATAAATATTTAACTGGTTTTGATCAACCCAAACTCTGTACCATGTATGTGGATAAGAAATTACAATATGTATTAGCTGTACAGGCTCTTTCTCGTCTTAATAGAGCTGCGCCTAAATGGGGTAAGAAAACCGAAGATCTATTTGTGCTTGATTTCTTTAATAGTATTGAAGATATTAAGCAGGCGTTTGATCCTTTCTATACTGCAACCTCATTATCGCGAGCGACCGATATTAATGTATTACATGAACTAAAAGATACGCTTGATGAACCCGGTATTTATGAATGGGCTGAAGTTGAAGCCTTTAATCAACTCTACTTTAAAGGCAATGCCGCTGAGTTACTCAGCCCAATTATTGATTTGGCAGCAGAGCGATTTAATGTTCAACTAGAGCTAAATAATGATGATAAAGTAGACTTTAAAATTAAAGCAAAACAGTTTGTCAAAATTTATAGCCAGATGGCCGCTATTATGCCATTTGAAATGCTAATATGGGAAAAATTATTTTGGTTCTTAAAGTTTTTAATTCCGAAACTAAAGGTAAACGATCCTGATAGTGATAAATTAGATGAATTACTTGAATCGGTTGATCTTAACTCTTACGGTTTACAACGTGTAAAATTAAATCATAAAATTCAATTAGATGCTGAAGAAGTTGAACTTGCGCCACAAAATGCCAACCCAAGAGGTGCGCATACTGGTGAAAATGAAGAAAGCACCTTAGAAGATATTGTGAAAATGTTTAATGAACGCTGGTTTCAGGGCTGGAGCATTACTCCAGAAGATCAACGGGTAAAATTTATTTCCATTGTGCAAGATGTCACTGCTCATAAAGATTTTGATATGAAATATAAAAATAATCAAGATCCCTATAATCGAGAATTGGCGTTCGAAAAAATTATGCGCGATATTATGCTGGAGAATCGCCAGAAGGATATGGAACTCTATCAACTGTATGCTAACGATCCAGCTTTTCGGTCAGCATTTTTAGAGAGTATTAAAAGACAAGTTGGGCTTTGATGAAAAGGTGAAAATAAAAATATTCTGAAAAAAAGAAATTAACTTTGCTTACATTATTATTTATTTTATTTTAGTTTGTTATTCGAAATGATAGAGACTGTGTGATTACTTGATTGAAGCATTAAAAACTAATTATAGTTTACAAGGAGTTATATTGTACAGCTAGTAATATTTGAGGAAAAAATTGATTCAATTACAAACGATATTAAACCATCAATATTATTAGGTAATGGTTTTTCTCAAGCATGTAGAAATGATATTTTTAATTATCAAAATTTATTTCAACAAGCTAATTTTGGTGCAAGAGATGAAAATATAAGAGGAATTTCTGATAGCTTTGATACTTATGATTTTGAAAAAATTATACGAACTCTTGAATCAGCGCAAACAATTTGTACAGCTTATAATATTGATTTATTGATAATTGATCAAATTAGCGTAGAGCTTGAGCAACTTAAAAACTCTTTAATTCAGGTTATATCACAAACACACCCAACAAGATCTAGTTCTATAGATGAGCAACATAGATCAGATTTTTATCAGTATTTTTGGTGATGAAGATTCAGAGCAAAATAGGAACACTATAGCTAATGCTCACCGCTTCCTTAAAATACCTAGGAATCAAATTGATTTTTATGATGCTGCTACTGCAGCTATTTGGCACTGATATTATACGAGAATATAAAAAATGAGTTTAAACGTTGTTAGTTAAGCTCTTTTTTTCAATGATAAGTTTGTTAGGTATTTATAAATATATATTTTCTATTTACAACACCTGCTTCACCAAGCTCATAATATATTCTAAATTTTTAGTATCAGACACAGTTAACTCATAATCACCAGTAGCCCAATGACCAACATTTGAAACGTCTTTTGTTAATTTTTTAGGATCGTCTAGATTACCTTTTTTAGCATTAATCCAGATTTTTAATGATTTATTTTGTAAGTGTATGGAGACGATATTATTTTTGCCCTGTTTAAAAGCAACATAAAGTTTTTTCGGGGTAATTTCGAGTTCGGGTGATAGTGTTAAGATAGCATTCTTAAAGCTTTCATACAGTTCGAGTATATCGTCTGATTTATCATTTAAATGGTAATCTTCATCATAAACGACTAATTCTTTGGTCACCTTATCTAATGCCGAATCTTTGGTATGTTGCACTTGTTTAATACTTGGGGCTGATTTAGAACGTTTGATCGGGTTAATCGAAATTAAGTCGTTATCAAACCGTTTAATTTCCCATAGTTCTATCGCTAAATCTTTAAAGTTAGTCGATTGTTTTTGATAGTCAGTAAACGCAGGGGAAACAAAAATAATTTTACTTTGCGACCAGTCAATTTGATTACGTTTTAAATTTGCTTGGCAAGATTCATTATATTCGACAATAAAATCAGCCTGATAATCAAGCATAAGATTTAAATAGGTCACGCCTTGATCGATAACACTAAAATTACGTTCACGTTTATACTCAATAATAACAAAGGCATTTGCTTCGGTATCATAAGCCAAGGTATCAATTCGGTAATCTTTAATTTTGAATTCAGATTTTACAAAGGTTAAATTACCAATAATATCTAAATTATGCTCAAATAATGACTGGATCTCTTTTTCTAGTTTGAAGGGTTTTTCTTTTAAGATAGTCAACTTTTGACTTTTATTCGAGAAGATTTGCATCATTATTTCCTAATCAATCACATCATTTTTTGATAGAATAAACGATTTCGTGTTTTTTTGCATTAGGCATAAAAATAAAGATATTATGTATACCAACCTCATTGACACCAAAATTGGACTACGAAAAAAAATTAAAATATTTTTATATTAATTAATCAATTATTTATGAAATAATTTAACTCCCGCCAGCACATCAAAATCAACAAATACAAGGCTTAAAGCTTATTTTATTATTCATTAAGCACCTGTAAGATACATTTACAGCCAGAATTTTTAGGACTCTATTAAGGACTACATAAAAATAATAAAATAATTTCGTAGTCCCATAAGAGTAAAGTATGCCTAAAAAAGTAGTCCCAATAACTGATACACAAATAAAGAATGCCAAGCCACAAAGTAAAGATTATCCTATTTATGATGGAAATGGTTTACTTTTACTTATTAAGTCAACGGGTACAAAAATATGGCAATTTAGATATTACCGACCTATAACTAATAATAGAACTACTGTAAGCTTTGGAAGTTATCCAGAAGTTT
>NZ_JACFPU010000001.1:0-242566 GCF_016101825.1 Gilliamella sp. B14384G12
AAATTGGTCGGCGAGAGAGGATTCGAACCTCCGACCCACTGGTCCCAAACCAGTTGCGCTACCAAGCTGCGCTACTCGCCGTTAGGAAGCGCATAATACTGCGCTAACTAAAAAGTGTCAATACTTACCTAAAAAAATATACTAGTTATTTTCAGATTTTGCGAATGGGGCAGGTTTTTTACCAATACGTTGATAAAATTCGATAACAAATTCTTCATAACGTTTATTTGCCACAGCTTCACGAATCTCTGCCATTAGGCGTTGGTAATAACGCAAATTATGAATGGTGTTTAATCGTGCGCCTAAAATTTCCCCACATTTATCTAAGTGGTGTAGATAAGATTTTGTGTAATTTTTACATGTGTAACAATCACAATGAGGATCCAGCGGTGTTGTATCATTTTTATATTTGGCATTACGAATTTTGATTACACCATCAGTTACAAATAGGTGACCATTGCGTGCGTTACGAGTTGGCATTACACAGTCAAACATATCGATGCCACGACGTACGCCTTCCACTAAATCTTCTGGTTTACCAACCCCCATCAAATAACGTGGTTTATCAGCAGGTAATTGTGGGCATGTGCCTTCCAATATACGATGCATATCCTCTTTTGGTTCGCCAACGGCAAGGCCTCCAACAGCATAACCATCAAACCCAATTTCTGTTAATCCTTTAATTGATATGTCACGTAATTCTTGATGTATACCACCTTGAACAATACCAAATAGGGCATTTTTATTGCCTAACTCATCAAAGCGTTTTCTGCTGCGTTTGGCCCAACGTAGTGACATCTCCATTGATTTTTTCACATAATCCCAGTCGGCAGGAAATGGCGCACATTCGTCAAATATCATGACGATGTCAGAACCAAGATCATATTGGATTTCCATGGAAATTTCTGGTGATAAAAAGATTTTATCTCCATTGATTGGATTCCTAAAATAGACGCCTTCTTCTTTAATTTTTCGAATATCGCCTAAACTAAATACCTGAAAACCACCTGAATCTGTTAAGATTGGACCATGCCATTGCATGAAATCATGCAAATCACCATGTTTACGCATGATTTCTTGACCAGGTCTTAGCCATAAATGGAAGGTATTGCCTAATAAGATTTGAGCTCCTGTTGCGGCAACTTCTTCAGGTGTCATACCTTTTACCGTTCCATAAGTTCCGACAGGCATAAATGCAGGAGTTTCTACCGTATATTCGACTCCACGACGATCGAATTTCATACGTCCACGACGAGCTAAGCCGTCGGTATTATCTAATTCAAATTTCATTTATTTACCTCTTGCGACCAAATAAACAGTTTGGCGCGAATTATTGATATAATGCGTTGTGTACTATTACATTGCGGCGGATAGTTTATCGTGCTTGACTTGAATTAACAACTTTTGAAAGGATTTTAAGAATTGTGAACTATGTTATATTGATATTTTCATTATTATTGATATTTTTGTCGACCGCATGTCAAAATCATACAAACATTCGTACAGCTAAACGGATACCGTCTGAAGCAGTAAAATTTTTATCCGAACAAGACATACTTGCTATTAGTCAACAAGCGTGTAATGAAATGGATCATAGGGCGACAATTCCAGCCAATAATCATGCTTTAAGTAAACGCTTAAATAAAATCGCTAAAACATTGCCTAACAATATTAATAATAACGAAATAAATTATAAGGTTTATTTGAATACGGAACCCAATGCTTGGTCAACTGTAAATGGATGTATTCGAGTGAATAGTGGATTGATTAAATTATTAACAGATAATGAATTGCAAGCCGTATTGGCGCATGAACAAGGACATATTGCACTTAAACATGCTATAAAATCATTTCGACAGGCTCCTTATATCGAAATTACCGATAAAGCCAATGAAATTATTATTATGGTAAAACAAGAAATTGCGCAACAGTATGAGGTTGAGGCAGATGAATATGCTTTCAATCTTTTATTAAAAGAAAAAATTGATCCCATAGGTTTGGTAAATATGTTATCTAAAATGCCCATTCATGCATCAGAATATCCGACATCTCATCCGTCAAATTTGCATCGCAAGAATAATATTTTAGATAAATTAAAGAATAAATAGGTAATTAAAATGGTTAAATGGAAAAGTTACCAACCAAATTTGCCATATCAGCTTGATTAGGCAACTTTCCATTAAATGTTGATAAAATTTTAGAGTGATTCATTCGATTGTTTAGTGATAAACATTGCATCACCATAACTAAAAAATCGATATTGTTGCTTAACCGCTTCTTGATAAGCATTCATCGTATTTTCATATCCTGCAAATGCTGATACAAGCATAATTAATGTTGATTCGGGTAGATGAAAATTTGTGATCAGTGAATCAATAACATTAAAGTGGTAGCCTGGGTAAATAAATATCTGTGTATCAGCAAAAAAAGGAGCAATTTCCCCAGTTTTTTGTGCAGCGCTTTCAAGAGCCCTAACCGAGGTAGTTCCCACAGCGATGACTTTATTACCTCTGGCTTTGCAGGCTAATACCGCTTTAACAACTTCCTCTGGAACCTCCGCATACTCTGCGTGCATAACATGCGTTTCGATATTCTCAACTCTTACTGGTTGAAATGTCCCAGCGCCAACATGTAAAGTGACAAAAGCCATTTCAACGCCTTTTTGTTTCAATTTTTCTAATAAGCTTTCATCAAAATGAAGTCCAGCTGTAGGGGCTGCAACCGCTCCAGGTACTTTATTGTATACGGTTTGATAAACTTCACGATCTTGATCATCATCAGGTCTGTCAATATAAGGTGGTAAAGGTATATGACCGATTTTATTTAAAATAGTAAGTACATCGTCCGGAAATTGTAATTCAAAGAGGCTATCATGACGAGCTACCATAGTTACAGTAACCGATGAGTCTTCTCCTAATATTAATTCAGTCCCTTCTTTAGGTGATTTTGACGCTTTTACATGTGCAAGTACACGATTCCCATCTAATAATCGTTCGATAAGTATTTCAATTTTACCGCCAGATAATTTTTTACCATAAACGCGAGCAGGTATAACTCTAGTGTTATTAAAAATAAGCAAATCGCCTGGATTAATACTGTCGACAATGTCAGTAAAAATGCCATGGTTAATGTTACCTGTTTTTCCATCAAGTGATAAAAGCCGGCATGCACTTCTAGTTTCTGATGGATATTTGGCAATGAGTTCTTTAGGAAGTGTAAAATCGAAATCAGATAGTTGCATAAGTTTGTACCTTAAAAAATGGGTGATTAGTCTAAATCTCATATACTGAGTAATCAAGTAATTATTTTTCAAGTTATAAAACAAGTAATTATTTATTGATTATTATTAAAGTTAGTTTAAAATTTCTGCGTCTAACTTAACTTAGTTTAGATGGATATAAATAATTATTTAAATAAGGAAAATATTATGAAAAAACATCAAAAAACATTATTAGTTGCATTACCTTTAGTCGCAGCTATGTCCCTAACTGGCTGTAATATGAATCCAGATGATTTAGCTAACCTAGGAATGAAAGGTCTTCAAGCTGCAACATTAAGTGACAATGATGTTAAACAATTAAGTAAAGATGCTTGTGCACAAATGGATGCTCAGTCAAAAGTTGCTTCAGCAAAAAACGCTTACTCTAAAAGGTTAAACAAAATCGTCAAAGCTTTAGGTAACAACGTTGATGGTACACCAATTAATTATAGAGTATATATCACTAAAGATGTTAATGCTTGGGCAATGGCGAACGGTTGCGTGCGTGTCTATAGTGGTTTAATGGATTTGATGACAGATAATGAAATTCAAGGTGTTTTAGGTCATGAATTAGGTCATGTTGCTTTAGGTCATAGTAAAAAAGCGATGCAAATTGCTTATGCAACTGAAATTGCTCAAGATGCAGCCGCTGCGTCTGGTAATGCTGCAATTGCTTCAATATCTAAATCTAAATTAGGTGCTTTAGCATCAGCAGTAATTAATTCTCAATTCTCACAAAAACAAGAACAAGAAGCTGATAATTATTCATTTGATTTCTTAGTTAAGAAAAAAATTAATCCAGAAGGACTTGCTACTGCATTTGATAAATTAGGTGGTGGAGACTCTTCAATATTGAGTAGTCATCCATCTTCTAAATCAAGAGCAGCAAATATTCGCAAAAAACTTGCACAAATAAAAAAATAAAAACCACCTAATATTAAAAAGCGCCATTCATGGCGTTTTTTTATATAACTTTTATGCAATTACACTTCTAAATTAGTACAAAATTATCGTCAGTAACCTTATCCCTTTTCTTCTAACCTATTAAGTAATATATGGTTATTTTCTGAAATTCAGTATATTCAAGATGAGTATGGCGAAAGTTATATGGTGGAAATAATTAGTCTTACTCAATGACAACAAAATAAATTTTATTTATAAAAATCTACTAACAGTATTAAGATTTAATATTGGACAAGTAGAAAACAAGAAAACACTTTAAAAGTTAGATGTGGTTTATAACTGAATTTAAAATATTTCTATCATTAACCCCAGTGAGGGCTGGGGTTATTATGTATTTTATTGTTTATAGGTAGATAGGAATTTAGCGAATCTTTCAATCGCGTCTTCAAGTTCACCTGTATGGGGTAAGGCGACAATCCTAACATGATCGGGTTGATGCCAGTTAAATCCGGTTCCTTGTACCAGTAATACTTTTTGTTGTAACAAAAAGTCTAAAACTAATTTTTGGTCGTTATGAATATTAAATTTTTTCTGATCAAGTTTTGGGAATAAATATAAAGCACCTTGTGGTTTAGTGCATGATACGCCAGGGATATCATTGAGTAATCGCCATGCCAGCATACATTGATCATAGAGTCGTCCGCCGGGTACGATAAACTCATTAATACTTTGGTACCCCCCTAAAGCCGCTTGAATGGCATGTTGCAGTGGCACATTTGCACATAAACGCATTGAAGCTAGCATGTTTAAACCTTCAATATAGCCTTTAACGTGCTGTTTTGGCCCACAAAGTGCCATCCATCCTTGTCTGAATCCTGCTGCTCGATACGTTTTTGATAAACCGCTCATGGTTATGACAAAAAGATCGGGTGCTAGAGCTGCGATTGAATGATGAACAGCATCATCAAATAAAATTTTATCGTAAATTTCATCAGCAAAAATAATCAAATTATTCTGTCGAGCAATTTCGGCAATCTCAAGTAACACCTCTTTACTGTAAACTGCACCGGTTGGATTGTTAGGATTAATAATCACAATTCCTTTGGTTTTGGAAGTGATTTTACGCTTAATATCTTCTAGATCGGGTGACCAATTAGCCTCTTCATCACATAGATAGTGAACCGCATTACCTCCAGATAGACTAATTGAGGCTGTCCATAATGGATAATCAGGCATCGGAACCAAAACTTCATCTCCACTATTAAGTAGTGCTTGCATGGATTGAACGATTAATTCTGAAACACCATTTCCGATATAGATATCTTCCACATCTAAATCAGTAATTCCTCTGGATTGATAATATTGCATAACCGCTTTACGGGCAGAGTAGAGACCTTTTGAATCACAATATCCTTGTGAAGTAGGTAGATTGCGGATGACATCCACTAATAATTCATCTGGAGCTGTAAAGCCAAACGGGGCGGGATTTCCAATATTGAGTTTGAGGATAGTTTGGCCTTCTTCTTCAAGACGTTTTGCATGTTCAAGAATTGGTCCACGTATATCGTAACAAACATGATCCAATTTATTGGATTTTTGGAAATTTACCATGATTCAGCCCTTTCTATTTATTGTGATAGTTTTTATTTTTTAATTAAAAAAACAATCTACTCCTATTTAGATAATTTTTGAAGATGTTATTATACTTAGCCTAAGAAATATCTTTTGATTGTGTGAAATTTGTGCGGAGAGTGTTATGAAAACTATTTTAACGGTAATTGGAAAAGATCAAACGGGGATTATTGCAGGTATCAGTCAGAAATTATATGAGTTAAATATTAATATTTTAGATGTGAGTCAAACCATTATGGGTGAATATTTCACCATGATTATGTTATTAGATTTATCTAAAATTAATATGTCATTTGATGATGTTAAAACTGCATTGACTGAGACTGGTGACAAACTAAAAGTAAAAGTGAATATTCAACGGGAAGAAATTTTTGATGCGATGCATCGTTTATAATCTAAATTTTGTACTTTATTATTAAAGGATAATACTTATGGAAACTAAACAAATCCTCGAAACAATTAAAATGATTGAGGAAGAAAAACTTGATATCCGCACAATTACCATGGGTATTTCACTTCTGGATTGTATTGACAGTGATGGTGAAAAAGCACGTCAAAAAATCTATGAAAAAATTACGCGATTAGCGAAAGATCTGGTTAAAGTTGGGGATGAGATTACCTCAGAATTTGGTATTCCAATTATTAATAAACGTATTTCAGTTACCCCTATCTCGCTGATTGCTGGTGCGAGTGACGATAAAGATTACGTTGAGTTCGCTAAAACACTTGATGCCGCAGCTAAAGCAGTGGGTGTTAACTTTATTGGTGGTTTTTCGGCATTAGTACAAAAAGGGTGCCATAAAGGCGATGAAATTTTAATTAAATCAATTCCTCAAGCATTAGCACAAACGGAAAGAGTCTGCTCATCGGTTAATGTTGGCTCCACACAAACAGGCATCAACATGAATGCTGTAAAACTAATGGGGCAGATCATTAAAGAAGCCGCGGCATTAACGGCAGATAATAGCAGTATGGCATGCGCCAAATTAGTGGTGTTTGCTAATGCAGTTGAAGACAATCCTTTTATGGCTGGGGCATTTCACGGTGTCGGTGAGGCCGATTGTGTTATTAATGTGGGGGTCAGCGGTCCTGGCGTTGTAAAACGAGCGCTTGAAAAAGTGAAAGGTGAATCGTTTGATGTTGTTGCTGAAACGATCAAAAAAACCGCATTTAAAATTACTCGAATGGGACAGCTTGTTGGTAAAGAGGCATCAGAGCGTTTAGGGGTGAAATTCGGTATTGTTGATCTATCCTTAGCACCAACTCCAGCTATTGGTGATTCAGTTGCACATATTTTAGAGGAAATGGGTTTAGAAGCCGTTGGTACCCATGGAACAACGGCGGCACTTGCCATGTTAAATGATGCCGTTAAAAAAGGTGGTGTAATGGCTTGTGGACATGTGGGTGGCTTAAGCGGTGCCTTTATTCCTGTATCAGAAGATGCGGGGATGATTGATGCAGTAAATAATGGCGCATTAAATTTGGAAAAACTTGAAGCAATGACCTGTGTTTGCTCAGTAGGGCTTGATATGATAGCCATTCCGGGCGATACCCCAGCAGAAACTATTTCGGCAATTATTGCTGATGAAGCTGCAATTGGCGTCATTAATCACAAAACTACTGCGGTGCGAATTATTCCAGCTGTTGGTTTAAAAGTAGGGGATAATATTGAATTCGGTGGGTTACTTGGACATGCGCCAGTGATGTCAGTAAATAAATTCTCCTCTTGTGATTTTATCAATCGTGGTGGACGAATTCCGGCTCCAATTCATTCATTCAAAAACTAATTAATTAGTCATAAATTGGTTATCTTTCATATTCCGTCTGTGGAAAGCAGACGGATATCAATCTATTTATCTTTTATTTTTCCTCAAAAATGTATTTATAAAACTCTGCTCAGTAAAATTGTTGTTACTGTTGTTATAACGCTCCCTATGATGAGCAATACCATGGCGACTATTTGGTATCAAATCCATTAGTTTCTTTTATTTTTATTTCCTAAAATCAATCACATCTAAACAATGCTAATTTAATTCTAGCAGTAGCAAATGGCTAATATTTTAAAAATTTGCTGATCACATAATGATGGAGGATGAAATGGGGAATGAATCTAGCGAGCAAATGTTTTTTGAAGATTTAATTCTTTTAGATAAAGACTTCCAAAATACTAATCAATTTTTTGAGTTCACATTTTCTGTTTTAAGAAAAAAAGGATATGTTAATGACTCTTTCTTAGAAGCAATTAAAAAAAGAGAATCTTCATTTCCAACCGCTCTACCTACAGAACCTTATGTAGTTGCTATGCCTCATACTGACATTGAACATGTGATTAAACCATTTATCTTTTTTACTCGAGTTAAAGGAACCATTCCATGGTGCGAAATGGCAAATAATGACCATGTTTTAAATGCTAATTTTGTTTTTTTACTCGGGTTTAACGAAAAAAATGGACATATTGATTTGTTGCAAAAATTAATGTCCTGCTTTGTGAATTCATGTTTTTTAGAGTCGCTTTTCCAGGCAAAAAACAAACATGAAGTTTTTACACTACTCACGTCGAATATTAATTTATAAGGAGGCATTATGAAAAAAGTTATTGTTGCATGTGGCAGTGGAGTTGCTACATCTCAAACAGTTGCAAGTAAGGTTACACGTTTATTAAAAGAACGAAATCTTGAAGACATAAAGGTCGAAGTTGTTGATCTCAAATCGGTTGATTCTCATATCAAAAGTAGCGTGGCATACATAGCGATAACCAAAATTGAAAAACAATATCCTATCCCAGTGATTAATGGCATTGCATTTTTAACGGGAATAAATATGGAAACTGAATTACAAAAAATTATCGATGCCTGTAAATAGGAGTGCATTATGGACTTTCTTGGAACAATTATAAATTATATTTTAAATTTAGGTGCTCCAGTTTTTGTACCTTTCATTATGCTCATTGCGGGTTTAATTGTCCGAATGAAATTTAGAGATGGTGCATCAGCCGCTATTACATTAGGTGTTGCATTTGTTGGTATGAGTATGTTGATCGGTTTTATGGTAAGCGCCATTGGCTCAGCAGCACAAACTATGATGGAACGCACAGGCATAGAACTTAGTATTGTTGATGGCGGTTGGACAACTATGGCAAACGTATCTTGGGCTTGGCCGTATGCTTTTCTTATGTTTCCTTTACAAGTGGGCGTCAATATTTTAATGCTCGTTTTAAAAAAGACAGATACATTTAACGCTGATTTATGGAATGTATGGGGAAAAATTTTTACAGCTTTTATTGTTGTCGCCGTTGCTACACCAATTTTAGGCTCTATTGTGGCATTGGCTCTTGCTTTTATTGTTGCTACATTACAAATCATATTGGAACTTAATTCTGGTGATATTAATCAACATCGTATTGAAAAATTAACCGGTATACCAGGCGTTACATGTACTCACCGAATGTTATTTTTCAGTGCAATTTATTATCCTTTTGATCTATTACTTCGCAAAATTCCTATTTTAAATAAACCTATGGATGCAGCAACATTACGTGCCAAAATTGGTATTTTTGCTGAAAATCATGTGATTGGTTTTTTATTGGGTGTGACCTTTGGAATTATTGCCGGTTATGATGTGGCTGCCATCTTAATGTTAGGTGTGCAAGCTGCTACTGCATTGATGTTATTTCCAATGATTTCTAAATTATTTATGCAGGCACTTTCGCCAATTTCTGAAGCAATCAGTGATTACATGAATAAGCGTTTTGCTGGACGTAAATTGTTTGTCGGTTTGGACTGGCCATTTATGGGAGGAGCCAGTGAGATTTGGTTTACTATAATTGTTGCTATTCCTTTTACTTTAATTTGGGCTGTTATTTTACCGGGTAATAAACTTTTACCATTTGCTGGCATTATCAACATCGCTCTTATTGTTCCTGCTTATATTTTAACTAAAGGTAATACTTTGAGAATGGTGATTTTAGCAATCATAGGTGTGCCATTTTTCTTATTTGTTGGTACCCAATTTGCGCCTATTATCACAGATTTAGGATTATCAACTAAAGCAATTGATATTCCAGCCAATCAATTAATTTCAAATAGTTCTATTGATGCACCGGTTTTTACCTATGCGTTTTCTTTTATTTGGCAATGTTTGCAAGGTTATTTTGTACCCTTAATTTTTGCAGTCTATTGGTGTGTAGGATATTTCTTTTATGCCCGTGAACTGCGCAGGGAAACAGTACAAGATTTAGCTGAAAGTAATGGATAAATGAGCATTTAAACATTCGTTGAAAATAGTGTTTAGTATCTCTGATGGTAATGATAATTACCATCAGACAACGAACAAAAAGGTAATTGTTATATGGTTGTTGATAAGAGAATTCATACTGTTCTAAATGCCTTGATTCAAAATCCAAGTGTTAGTGGCGTAGAACTTCAAGCTGAATTTGGGTTAACACGCAAACAACTTAGTTATACATTTAAGAAAATTAATGATTTCCTTGAGTCTTCTAATCTTGAATTAATTAAACGTTTTAAAACAGGAAAATTTAGTGTACCAAAACATGTCATTGAAACATTTAGGGATGAACCTGTTTCAAAGGCTATCGGACGTTATATATATTCAGAAGATGAGCGAGTCCATTTGCTTTTGTTCTTTTTATTAACTCGGACCGAAAGATTTTCATTAATACATTTATCTTCCGCGCTGACTGTTAGCCAAAATACTGTTATTAATGATATTAAAAAAGTACAACTCATGATAGTGCAATATCATCTACAAATAAGTTATGACCGTGAAAATGGTTACAGAATTATTGGTAACGAAATTGACAAGCGGTATTTATTGCTGAAATTGATTCGTAGAATTATCAGTATGCCCGTTGCGGATAAAATATTTAAAGAAAACGATATTATTACCCAAGGTGGATTAGAACAAGTAGGGCAAGTATTTAGTGAAATAGAGAAAAAATTAAAAATTATTTTTACCGATGAGCAGTTACAAGAACTGACCTACTTTATCTGTTTTATGTTACAGCGCATTGAAACCGATAAAAAAATTGAGCACTTACCTGAAAATTATGCTGAAGTTGCCAATAGTCGTGATTTTCAATTGATGAAAAAGTTGATTGAAAAATTTGGTATTACCGATCTTAATGAACAAATTTTTTTAACGATACTTGTGCAAAGTTCAAATATCCAAACTTTATCAGACAAATATTTCCATTTAGATACTGTATTATTGGAAAGTGCGGTTGAAGTTATTAATAATTTTGAGCAGATTAGTTGTATCACTTTTAAGGATAAAAGTGAACTCATTGAACGCATCTATCAACATTGGAAACCTGCGTATTATCGAATTCGTTATCATATTACCAATATTAATAGCGTCTATGACATAGTATTACAAGAGTTTGGTCATTTACATGAAATGGTACGAAAAGCCATTGCACCGTTTGAAAAAATTTTACATTGTAATATGCCTGATGAAGAAGTCGCTTTTATAACTGTTTTATTTGGCGGTTGGTTAACTCGTGAAGGTTTGATAAATCAAATCAAAACAAAAAAAATTGCGATTGTTGTCTGTGAAAATAGTGCAACGGTTTCAACTTATCTTTATTTAACTTTGCAGGTCTTACTACCCGAATTGCATTTTTCCGATGCGATGTCTAAACGTGAGTTTGAAAAATATAATCATTATTATGATATTGTGTTTTCAACATCCTATTTATCGACGGATAAACTTTTATTTATTGTTAATCCATCCGTTAATAATTTTCATAAAAATTCTTTTCGTAATCAGGTGATCGGTACTTTACAAGGAATTGATCCAAGCATAATTCAAGTTGAAGAACTAATGTTAATTATTGAAAAGTTCAGTAATATAAAAGAGAGAAAAGCCTTACAAAAAGAGTTAACCGCCTATCTGTATAACGATGAAGTAAATGACAACCCTTTACGTATAACCCAACAGGAAATTCCATCACTTGCCGATTTAATGCAACCAGAACATATCAATATTGCGCAATCAGCCGATATTTCATGGCAGGACGCACTTGAATTAGCTGCAAAACCACTTTTAAGTAATCAATCCATAGAGCGTTATTATCTTGAAAGAATGGTTAACAAAATTCAATTTGAACAACCTTATATTATGTTAGTTGATGGTTTAATCATTGCTCATGCTGGTATTGATGATGGTGTTAATAAAGTTGCGATGTCTTTACTTAAACTTCCTCAAAAAATTGATATTTGTGGTTACATGCATGCCGATTTAATCGTTGTTCTTGCTACCAATAATCCACAAAAACATCTTAAAGCTTTAGCTCAATTAAATGAATTATTAGAGCTTCATGAAGGAGCTGCAAATATACGAAAAGCAAACAATAACCACGAAATTTGGAAATTGTTTGCAAACTATCAATGAATATTTTGCCAAAAATAGGAGTCATAAAATGTTAGAGATTCAAAAGCAGTATGTTGTCGATATGGCACAAAAATCCAGCGAATGGGGATTATGTAAACATAAAGCGGGTAACTCAAGTGTTAGAGATAAACAAACAGGGTATGTGCTTGTAACACCAACTACAATTGATAAAAAATTATTAACAGTTCGCGACATAGTGGTTATGGATCTTGACGCTAATGTTATTGAAGCTGATTCGGGATTAAGACCTACCAGTGAATGTTTAATGCATCTTGAAATTTATAAGGCGCGTGAGGATGTTTTTGCTATTTCACATACGCACTCTATTTTTGCCACTTCATTTGCCGTACTCGCAAGGCCTATACCTGCCGTAGTTTATGAATGTGCCATCCTTAATTTGAAAGATGGTGTTATTCCTGTTGCGCCTTATGGCAGACCAGGAACAACAGAACTTTCACATAGTGTGATTGAACCAATTAAGCGTGCTGATGCGATTTTAATGGAAAAACACGGCGCTATAGCTGTTGATAAAGATCCTTATGAGGCCGTATTAAAAGCAGCCTATATTGAAGAAATGGCTGAAATTTATTATCACGCATTACTTATTAATGATGGTAAAGATCCTGGCGGTTTTCCACCCGAAGAGTTGCAAAGTTGGGCGTATCCTTCACAAATTAAATTTAAACACTAATGTTTCATGTTCTCTAATTTTATAACGTAATAACTTAACATTACGTTATAAAATGCAGATGTTTTAATTTATTTTAATAATATTAATTTAAGGAATTTTTTTGTGTTATTTAATAGGGGGATTGATAGACTGTTTTTGGATCTCCATACGCTTGCAAAAATCCGCCGATAGTCAGCGGATTTTATTCTTTATTACATTTGAATTTTATTGCATATGAATATAGTCATTCATGTATTTTAAAATAAATGCCATTGAAACCGCTCCAGGATCCATATGTCCAATAGTACGATCGCCTAAATTTTTGGCACGCCCAAATACTGCAACCATTTGTTTGGTTTTTTCTGCACCTTCCATCGCTGATTTAGCAATTATTGGCAATGCTTCATTGAGTGGAAGCGTGGTTAATTCATTGGCTGATTTTGTCCCTGCAGCTAATGCATCGACCATCGTTTTATCGCCTGGCTCCGCATTACCGCGTTGATATACCCCTTGCCAACCGTCGTTAAGAAATTTTGCGAAGACTTCAGAATTCAATTCCATTGTGCCAACAATACTTTTTCCGCCAGTTCTAAATAATGTTCCAAATATAGCGCCCGAAGCACCACCCATACTGGTCATTAATTTTGTGCCAATCTTAATAAAAAAATCACCTATATCAGTAGGTTGAAATTTTTCATCTTGTAGCAACTCAATAATAGATGAAAATCCTCGTTTCATCCCAATCCCATGATCACCATCACCAACAATCTGATCTAACGCTGTTAATTCGGGTTCGCTTTCGACCATTTTTTGAGCGGTAAATAACATCATTTTACGTACTTGTAATAAATTCATTTTATTTTCTCCATCCAAGCGTTTGACAAGGTAGATCATAAAGACGTTGCAATTCATCATCTAACTTCATTAGTGTGATTGAAAAACCTGACATTTCAAGTGATGTACAAAAATGTCCGACAGCAATATCGTGACTGATAATACCTCGGTTATTAAGTTCAATACCGACTTTGCGTGTTATCACTAATAGTTCTGTATTACTAAGAGCGCCTAAATTGTTAATCAGTACGCACACACGGTCACCTGTTTGGAAAGGTAAATCATCACATAGGCGATCTATCATCTCTTTGACAACTTCATCACTTGATGTCATTGCTTGTCGACGTAATCCAGCCTCACCATGAATACCTATCCCAATTTCGATCTCATTTTCATCCAATTCAAAATTAAAATTATTTGACTGAGGTAAGGCACATCCATCAAGCGCGACACCTATAGTGCGAACATTACCGTTAGCTTTTGCAACAACTTGATAAAGATTTTCAAGATTGTATTTTTCAAATTGAGAAGCTGCGCCTGCAATTTTATATAAAAACATAATACCAGCTACACCACGGCGGTCGGACAGTTTGGATAAAGGGGCTGAGGCAATATCATCGGTTGCTCGAATAGTTTTAGTGACGATGTTTTCTTCCGCTAATATTTCGGCTGAAATATCAAAATTCATTCCATCACCTGAATAGTTACCATATAAAAAAAGCACACCATTACCCTTTTCAGTCGCTTTGGTAAGTTCAATTATTTGGTCTGGTGATGGTGAAGTGAAAACTTCTCCTAACGCACAACCATCAATGCCTCCTTCACCGATAAAACCAGCAAAAGTTGGTTCATGACCACTACCACCACCCGAAATAACTACGACTTGATCGTTTGATATATGGTTACCATAAACAGCACAATAATCAGGAATAGCTGTTAATTTACCATTATAGGCATATACCAATCCTTGCATGACTTCTTGTCTTACGTTATTTGGATCGTTAAGTAATTTTTTGGGTTTACGCATTGATTTTTCCTCTTTATTAATCATATTTAACGATATTTATTGTAGGTAAAACTAAAAAGCCAAACGAATACATTTAATGACAAATAATATCCCTTTGATTGCTCATCATAGGGAGCAATCGCTTTCAACCACTTATTTAGCAAAATATAAATTAGCTTGTAAAAAAGTTTCAGGTTATGGGTATGTTTCAGTAAAAATCATATTATGAATTCAATAAGGTAAGGGCTATTTAAACCCTTTAGTTTGTATTAGAAAAATTTTTGTTAAAAGATTCTGATAATGACAAAAATAACTCTTTGATTGCTCATCATAGGGAGCAATCGCTTTCCGCCACTCATTTAGCAAAATATAAATTAGTTTGTAAAAAAGTTTCAGGTTATGGGTATGTTTCAGTAAAAATCATATTATGAATTGAATAAGGTAAAGGCTATTTAAACCCTTTGGTTTGGTATTAGGAAATTTTTGTTAAAAGATTCTGATAATGACAAGAATAACCCTTTGATTGCTCATCACAGGGAGCAATCGCTTTCAACCACTTGTTTAGCAAATATAATATTAGCTTGTAAAAAAGTTTCAGATTATGGGTATGTTTCAGTAAAAATCATATTATGAATTCAATAAGGTAAAGGCTATTAAACCCCTTTAGTTTGTATTAGAAAAATTTTTGTTAAGAGATTCTGATATAAATTGCTAACTTACATAATAAGGTTATAATCGACTTTAACGCATGATGATTTAATGAATAAATAGAGTAGAGAGTATGAAAAAACTTGGAGCGATCTTTACTGCATGCATTTTAATAAACATGCCAATTAATCAAGTGTTATCTGCACCTAAAACGGATAAAATTTCAATTCAATCATCTGATGAAGCCTCGCCACAATTTCAGTTACCAGAGCAAAGTCGATTTCTTTCTGTCGATTTTAAGAAAACCGAATCGTTTACTTCTAATCATATCCAAAATTTCACTGATAATTATGTCGCACTTTATAGTAATGACTTGAATGGCGCACGAATTTTAATTATTAATGAAGTTGTTGCCAATGAACAAGAGGCCATGCAAATATTTCTTGGACAAGCTAAAACACGAGGTAATCAAAAACCAGAAATCAAGCTTTATAATAATGTGAAATATATTGAGGGCATTGATTCCAAATTAAACAGGCGTTATATCCTGATTCAACAATTTGATAAGGCTAACAGTTTAGTAACAATAAAATCATTAGTTTATCTATTAAATGCTAACAATAGTGATTTTTGTAAAAATGTAAATCTTATTGAACCACAGCAACTGGTTGGTGAATTAATAAATTTTGCTAAATAACAATTAATGTTGGCATTAGTATTTTGACGAGAATTAACCACAATATTGGTTAAATGTTCTTATATTTATGAATGATGTCGTTTTTTAATAAAAATCATTGATAACTTTAAAAGACATTTGGTGAGTTATAACAAATACCAAAAATTATTAGAATTAAAAATTTATTTATGATTTTTGCTTATTTAAATAATAACCATTTATGGAGATTGGTTAACATATTGCACTTGTATTTGTGCGCTGTTAGTATGCTGGTATAATTTGATAGATGAATGGTACTTATGCAAAACACATTTTCAGATTCTTATTTTCAACGTTTTAGCGGAATTGCACGGTTATATGGTGAGTCTGCATTAACTTCTTTTTCTCAGGCACATGTTTGTGTAATTGGTATTGGTGGAGTAGGTTCTTGGGTTGCTGAATCACTCGCGCGTAGTGGTATAGGGCAAATTACCTTAATTGATATGGATGATGTATGTGTAACCAATACTAATCGTCAGATTCATGCCTTAAAATCTAATATTGGCAAACCTAAAACATCCGTCATGGCCGAACGAATTTTGCAAATTAATCCCGAATGTATTGTTAATGAAATCGATGATTTTATTAATATTAATAATGTTAGCCAATATTTGGGAACTAAACAAAATCCTCGTTATAATTATATTGTCGATGCGATCGATAGCGTTCGTGATAAAGCGGCTGTTCTTGCTTATTGTAAGCGTCAAAAATTAAAAATTATTACAATAGGGGGAGCTGGTGGTCAAAAAGATCCTACGCAAATAAAAATTGCGGACTTAGCAAAAACCATTCAAGATCCTTTAGCCGCTAAATTACGTGAAAAGTTAAAAAATGATTATAAGCTAAGTAAAGACAGTAAAGGTAAATATTCCATTCCGTGTGTATTTTCTACTGAACAGCTGACTTATCCAACTAAAAACGGTCAGATTTGTTTTGCTAAAAATCAAGCAGACAGTAATAAAAAAATGGATTGTGAATCGGGATTCGGAGCGATAACAACAGTAACCGCAACGTTTGGTTTTGTTGCTGTTAGTTATGTATTGAACAAATTGTGTAACGGATGATTATCTCACTTTAAATTAAAAGAATTTCTATTTTTCTAAAATAAATACCGCCAAAAGACAATTAAGATTTGACTAAAGTAATTGTCTTTTGGGTTCCTATTGCAAATATTCTTCTTAATTTACATTTTAAAATACCTAAATATATCTATTGATTAAAAAAAATAATCTTTTTTTGCGCATATCTTATTGTATAAAGCACAAATCTGATTTACGATAATGCCAATTTCGTTTTGTATTATGTCCAGGCATTAAAAAGTTTCAAGGAAGAGGCCAAACGATCCCTATTTATTTTTTATATTTCAAGGAGAAATCTATGGCAGTAACTAATATGAATGAGTTAAATGAGTTAATGGCTCGTGTGAAGAATGCACAAGAAACTTATTCAAATTATACTCAAGAGCAAGTCGACAAAATCTTTGTAGCGGCAGCAACAGCCGCAGCAGCAGCACGAATTCCTCTCGCACAACAAGCGGTTGCAGAGTCAGGAATGGGAATTGTTGAAGATAAAGTTATAAAAAATCTTTTTGCTGCAGAGTATATCTTAAATAAATATCGTCACGATAAAACTTGTGGCGTAGTGGCTGAAAATGAACCATATGGTACAATTACTTTAGCCGAACCTTTAGGGATTATTTGTGGCATCGTGCCAACCACTAACCCAACTTCTACGGCGATTTTTAAATCGTTAATCAGTTTAAAAACTCGTAATGCGATTGTTTTTTCACCTCACCCAAGAGCTAAAAAATCCACTATTGAAGCCGCTAGAATTGTATTAAATGCTGCAATTAAAGCGGGTGCACCAAAAGATATTATTGGTTGGATTGATGAGCCATCTATCGAATTATCTAATGCATTAATGCATCATGATGATGTCGCAGCTATTTTAGCGACAGGTGGACCAGGTATGGTAAAAGCCGCATACAGTTCTGGTAAACCAGCACTAGGTGTTGGGGCAGGTAATACACCAGTAATTATTGATGAAACTGCTGATTTAAAACGTGCTGTTGCTTCAGTACTGATGTCTAAAACTTTTGATAACGGTATGATTTGTGCGTCAGAACAAGCAATCGTTGTAGTTGACTCTGTTTATGATGAAGTGCGTAGTTTATTATCTGAATATGGTGCATATGTTTTAAATGCTAAAGAAACCAAAGCGGTACAAGGTATCATCTTAAACGATAAAGGTGCTTTAAATGCTAATATCGTTGGTCAACCAGCAGTTAAAATTGCAGAGTTAGCTGGATTTAAAGCCCCAGCAGGTTCAAAAGTACTTGTTGGTGAAGTAACTAAAGTTGATTTATCTGAACCATTTGCTCATGAAAAACTTTCTCCTACTTTAGCAATGTTTAGAGCAAAAGATTTTGCTGAAGCGGTGGAAAAAGCTGAAAAATTAGTAGAAATGGGTGGTATGGGTCATACCTCTGTACTTTATACAGATCAAGATAGCAACCGTGACCGTATTGATTATTTCGGTAGTAAAATGAAAACTTGCCGTATTTTAATCAATCAACCTGCAGCCCATGGTGGTATTGGTGATTTGTATAACTTCGATTTAGCGCCATCTTTAACATTAGGTTGTGGTTCTTGGGGTGGAAACTCGGTATCTGAAAATGTTGGACCGAAACACTTACTAAACAAAAAAACCATCGCTAAGAGAGCAGAAAACATGTTATGGCACAAATTACCAAGTTCTATCTATTTTAAACGAGGCTCACTTCCAGTTGCTTTAAATGAAGTTGTTGAACAAGGCGCAAAACGAGTCTTTTTAGTAACTGATAAATTTTTATTTAACAATGGTTACTCAAAACAAATTACTGACCAATTAGAATCACAAGGCGTTATCTGCGAAACATTTTATGATGTTGAAGCCGATCCAACCTTGAGTGTGGTTCGAAAAGGTACTGAATCAATGACATCATTCCAACCTGATACTGTTATTGCTTTAGGTGGTGGTTCTCCAATGGATGCGGCTAAAATCATGTGGGTTCTTTATGAACACCCTGAAACAAAATTCGATGAGCTAGCATTGCGCTTTATGGATATCCGTAAACGTACCTGTCATTTCCCTAATATGGGTAAAAAGGCGAAACTAATTTGCGTTACAACCACTTCTGGTACAGGTTCTGAAGTGACACCATTTGCTGTGGTTACTGATGATGCAACTGGTCAAAAATATCCTTTAGCTGATTATGCAATTACGCCAAACATGGCTATTGTTGATGCTAACTTAGTAATGAATATGCCAAAATCACTTTGTGCTGCTGGTGGTTATGATGCGGTAACTCATGCTTTAGAAGCTTATGTTTCAATTATGGCAACTGAGTTTTCTGATGGACAAGCGTTACAAGCGTTAAGCATGCTTAAAGCTTATTTACCGGCAAGCTATAAAGAAGGCGCTAAAAACCCACAAGCACGTGAAAAAGTGCATAGTGCTGCAACATTAGCAGGTGTCGCTTTTGCACAAGCATTTCTAGGTGTTTGTCACTCAATGGCGCATAAGATTGGTGCTGCATTCCATATTCCTCATGGGGTGGCAAATGCAATGCTAATTAGTAATGTAGTGCGTTTTAATGCAACTAATAAACCGACTAAACAAGGTACCTTTAGCCAATATGGTTATCCTCAAGCTGTTAGCCGTTATGCAGAGGTAGCCGATCATTTAGGTTTAACTGCTGCAGCTGACAAAGATGAGAAGAAAGTTGAGAAATTAATTGGTTGGTTAGATCAATTAAGAAAAGAACTTGATATTCCATTCTCAATTAAAGAGTTTGGCGTGGATGAGAAAGCTTTCTTGGCACAAGTGGACCAACTTGCTGTTGATGCCTTTGATGACCAATGTACTGGCGCTAACCCGCGTTATCCGCTCATTGCTGAATTAAAACAAATCCTACTTGATACATACTATGGTCGTGCATATCAAGATAAAGGGGATATTAGCGAAGATGTTGCTGTACATACAGCAGCCAAAGGCGTAGCAGCTACTAAGAAAAAAGCACCAAAAAAGAAATAATCTAACACATTATTTTTGATTCAAAAAAAGCCTGAAATAGCCTATATTTCAGGCTTTTTTATGTTTTTTGAGTTTTTTTTAAGCAAACAAAATAAAATTTGTTTTTTTTGCTTGCAAGGTTAAATGTTCTAGTACATAATGCGCAGCACTTAGGCCGGCTTAGCTCAGTAGGTAGAGCAACTGACTTGTAATCAGTAGGTCGCCAGTTCGATTCCGGCAGCCGGCACCATTTTCCTAAGTAGACAAATTAATAAAGATTCGGGGTGGGGTTCCCGAGCGGCCAAAGGGAGCAGACTGTAAATCTGCCGTGTCACACTTCGAAGGTTCGAATCCTTCCCCCACCACCATTAATCTAATATTAGCAATAGCTAATCGAAGCATTTAGGTAGCCGAGTTTGAACATGCGGGCATCGTATAATGGCTATTACCTCAGCCTTCCAAGCTGATGATGCGGGTTCGATTCCCGCTGCCCGCTCCAATTGCTGATATAGCTCAGTTGGTAGAGCGCACCCTTGGTAAGGGTGAGGTCGGCAGTTCAAATCTGCCTATCAGCACCATTCTTGTTATTCTCCTAAACTTCTAAAAATATCGAATTTGCCTGCTTTAAAGCTTGTCACTATACGGCTTTATCTGTTATTATTCAGAGCTAATTTTAAGTTAGTATTATGTTGATAATTAAATATGATACTTGGTTAATGTGGTGAATAACCACCGATTTGTATTACATTTGAGGGACAATCGATGTCTAAAGAAAAATTTGAACGTACAAAACCCCACGTTAACGTTGGTACAATCGGCCACGTTGACCATGGTAAAACAACTTTAACTGCAGCTATTACTTCTGTACTTTCTAAAAAATACGGCGGTCAAGCTCGTGCATTCGATCAAATCGATAACGCACCAGAAGAAAAAGCTCGTGGTATCACCATCAACACTTCACACGTTGAATACGATACACCAACTCGTCACTACGCACACGTAGACTGCCCGGGCCATGCTGACTATGTTAAAAACATGATCACTGGTGCGGCACAAATGGACGGCGCTATCTTAGTAGTAGCAGCAACAGATGGTCCTATGCCACAAACTCGTGAGCACATTCTTTTAGGTCGTCAAGTAGGTGTTCCTTACATCATCGTATTCTTAAACAAATGCGATATGGTTGATGATGAAGAATTATTAGAATTAGTTGAAATGGAAGTACGTGAACTTCTATCTCAATACGATTTCCCAGGTGATGACACACCAGTAATTCGTGGTTCAGCGCTAAAAGCGTTAGAAGGCGATGCAGAATGGGAAGAAAAAATTGTTGAATTAGCAGAAGCATTAGACAGCTATATTCCAGAACCAGAGCGTGACATTGATAAACCATTCTTATTACCAATCGAAGACGTATTTTCAATCTCAGGTCGTGGTACAGTAGTAACAGGACGTGTAGAGCGCGGTGTAATCAAAGTTGGTGAAGAAGTTGAAATCGTAGGTATCAAACCGACAGCGAAAACAACGTGTACTGGTGTAGAAATGTTCCGTAAATTACTAGACGAAGGCCGTGCAGGTGAAAACGTTGGTGTATTATTACGTGGTACAAAACGTGAAGAAATCGAACGTGGTCAAGTATTAGCAAAACCAGGTTCAATCACTCCACATACAGATTTTGAATCAGAAGTGTATATCCTAAGCAAAGATGAAGGTGGTCGTCATACTCCATTCTTCAAAGGTTACCGTCCACAGTTCTACTTCCGTACAACTGACGTAACAGGTACTATCGAATTACCAGAAGGCGTAGAGATGGTAATGCCAGGTGATAACATCAAAATGACTGTATCATTAATTCACCCAATCGCGATGGCAGACGGTTTACGTTTCGCTATCCGTGAAGGTGGTCGTACTGTTGGTGCTGGTGTTGTTGCTAAGGTTATTAAATAGTTAAATTATTAGCTACCATAGAAAGGGTATCATTTGATGCCCTTTCTTATCTGGTCTGTTTAGCAAAATGTTTTTAGGAAAAGAGCATTTTGGAAAATAGATAATATTATAAATAACATAATCGTAGGTTTTATATGCTAGTAAGTAACGAGAGTCAAGATACAAATACTATTCTAGACAAATTCAAATGGGGTTTAGTTTTAGTATTGATTGCGTTTATTGTTTGGGGCAACTTTTATTTTGCTGGACCTAATGATATATATCAACCTAATACGATCGTTCGGATAATTGCCGTTGTTGTGATTTCTGCATTAACTTTATTTATTGCATTCACAACTGTTAAAGGCAAATCCTTTATATTATTTTTAGAAGAATCAAGAAAAGAATTAAGAAAGGTTGTATGGCCATCTCGTAAAGAAACAGTACAGACAACCTTATTAGTTGCCGCCATCACAGTGGTTGTTGGTTTAGCGCTTTGGGGAATGGATTCTTTATTCCGTTCAGTAGTCTTTTATTTAACATCAATAGGACGTTAATATGAGTGAAACACAACAAAAACGATGGTATGTTATTCAAGCTTATTCTGGTTACGAAGCGCGTGTTGCACAATCATTACGTGAATATATCAAATTACATAATATGGAAGATTCATTCGGTGAAGTACTTGTACCGACTGAAGAAGTCGTTGAGATGAAAAGTGGTCAACGTCGTAAAAGTGAACGTAAATTCTTTCCGGGTTATGTTTTAGTAGAAATGATGATGAATGATGCGACTTGGCATTTGGTTAAAAGTGTACCAAGAACTATGGGTTTCATTGGTGGTACATCCGATAGACCAGCACCTATCAGTCAGCGCGAAGTTGATGCGATAATGAATCGTTTACAACAAGTGGGTGACAAACCTCGTCCTAAAACATTATTTGAACCAGGTGAACTTGTTCGTGTTAATGAAGGACCATTTGCTGACTTTAATGGTGTAGTTGAAGAAGTTGATTATGAAAAAAGCCGTTTAAAAGTATCGGTTTCAATTTTTGGTCGTTCAACACCTGTTGAACTTGATTTTAGCCAAGTAGAAAAAAGCTAAAATTTTTATCAGAATTTATTTATTCTTTTACAAGTAAAAAAAAATCACAGAATTAATTCTGTGATTTTTTTGTTTATCAACCGAGCAATAATATAAGCATCATATTTTATCGTATTGACGCTAATTATCTTTTACTTCAAACTCTTCAAGTTGCTGCTGAACATCTAGCCATTTTAATTCAGTTTCTTCTAACTCGTTTTTCAATTGACTCTGTTTAAGGAGTAACTCAGTTAACTCTGATTTCTTATCGGCTTCATATACAATTGGATCGGCCAATTGTTGTTCAAGTGTTTGTAGTTGACTCGTTAATCGTGCAAGAATTTGTTCTTCTTTCTCAAGCTGTTTTTTCAACGGCTGCATTTGTGCACGACGTTCTGCTTCTTTACGCTTTTGTTCTTTACGATCTAAAGCTGAAACATTTTGAATAACTTCTTTCTTGATAACCTCTTTTTCGATTTTATCTTCTTGATCTATTGGTTGATTCTCTAATTTTTGTTCGTTAGAAAGCCATTTTTGATAATCATCAAGATCACCGTCAAAAGGTTCAACTTTATGATCATGCACTAAGTAGAATTCATCAGTTGTCGACCTTAATAAATGACGATCATGCGACACGACCACTAATGCTCCTTCAAATCCGATAAGTGCTTCGGTGAGTGCTTGGCGCATATCTAAATCTAAATGGTTAGTTGGTTCATCTAATAAAAGCAAATTAGGTTTTTGCCATACAATTAAGGCCAAAACAAGCCGAGCTTTTTCGCCACCTGAGAAAGTTTTTACTGGTTCTTTAACTTTATCGCCATGAAAATCGAAGCCACCTAAATAATTACGTAACAATTGTTCTGTATTTTTAGGATCAGCAATCCGAGACAGATGCCACAGTGCTGATTCATCAGGACGTAAATATTCCAATTGATGTTGGGCAAAGTAACCGAGTTGAACACCTTGAGCAAGGTTTATATGTCCCTCTTTAGGTGCAAGCTCACCAGCCAGTAATTTAATTAAGGTTGATTTCCCCGCACCATTACGACCTAATAGACCTATGCGTGAACCAGGTACTAAGTTTAGTTTAATCTGCTCCAACACAATTTTTTCGTCATAACCAGCAACAACTTTTTCCATCATTAATAGTGGACTTGGTAAAAATTCCGATTTTTTAAAGCTAAAATGGAAAGGATTATCAACATGAGCAGGAGCAATGAGTTCCATTCTTTCTAACATTTTAATACGGCTTTGAGCTTGTTTAGCTTTGGTTGCTTTAGCTCTAAACCTATCAATGTAACTTTGTAAATGTGCAACTTTAGCTTGTTGATTTTCATAAAGTGCTTGTTGTTGTGCGAGTTTAGCTGAGCGTTGGGTTTCAAACGAAGAATAATTACCGGTATATTCAAATAAACTTTGTTGTTCAATATGTATAATTTTGTTGACCAGCGGATCTAAAAAGTCTCGGTCATGAGAAATTAAAATTAAGGTTCCTTGATAATTGCTTAACCACTTTTCAAGCCATATTACAGCATCTAAATCAAGATGGTTGGTAGGTTCATCGAGTAACAATAAATCAGAACGACACATTAAAGCTTGTGCCAAGTTTAAGCGCATACGCCAACCACCAGAATAGGATTTTACTGGTAGTAATAATTGCTCATTAGAAAATCCCAAACCATGTAATAGTGTTGCAGCTCTTGGACGAATTGTCCATGCATCAATATTGTCAAATTTTTCATGAACCAGCGCAATTTGATGACCATCATCTTGTTGATTGGCTAGTTCTAACTGTTTTTCTAATTGGCGATATTCCCGATCACCATCAATAACATATTCAATAGCGGGTATATCCAATGCAGGGGTTTCTTGATTTACCCAAGCCAGTTGCCATTGGCTAGGAAAAGTCAATGTACCTGCATCCGCTTCGATTTCACCTTTAATAAGTGAAAATAAAGTAGATTTTCCGCTACCATTTTTTCCAACTAATCCGACCTTTTGTTTAGGGTTAATTGTGGCAGAAGCTTTATCTAAAAGTACATTAACACCGCGGCGAACTTGAATGGAATCAAATACTATCATGACTAAGTCACCTATGATTCAATATAAAATGTGTTATGCTAACAAAAAATGATGCTTATGCAAAATTATAATAGGAAATTTAATATGGTAATGAATTCTTATTGCCTGACCCCTAAAATTGCTCAACAGATTGTCGACAGAACCATGAAAATTATTGATTGTAATATCAATGTAATGAATGCTGACGGTTGTATTATTGGCAGTGGTGATTTAGAACGTATTGGGGAATTACATGAAGGCGCAATACTCGCAATATCGCAAAAAAGAGTTGTTTCAATAGACGGAACAATGGTTAAACGTTTGAAAGGCGTTAAACCAGGCATCAATTTACCATTAAAGCTTAATGATCGCATAGTTGGCGTTATTGGTTTAACAGGTGAGCCATCGGATATTAGACAATTTGGTGAATTGGTCTGTATGTCAGCAGAAATGATGATGGAACAAACACAATTATTACAGGAATTATCTTATGATAATCGTTTAAAAGAAGAATTAATTCTAACTCTAATTGAGAAAGAGGTTTTGCCTGAAAGTATGGTGCAATGGGTTAAGCGATTAGATATTAATTTACAGTTACCACGCGTAGTGTGCATGATTGAAGTCGATAGCGGTCAATTGGGTATTGATACTGCAATGAGTGAATTACAACATCTACAAAATCAAGTACAGCATGTGAGCAAGCATAATTTAGTTGCGATTAAATCTATTACTGAATTAGTTATTTTAATTCCGGCCTTAAATCGTTATGGTCGATGGGATCTATCGGAACATAAAAAGAAATTAGAGCAATTAGTCATCACCATAAAAGAATCTACTCACTTAGATATTCGAATTTCATTGGGTAACTATTTTGAACAGCACCCTTATCCGTTAGTTAAATCTTATCAAACCGCTAAAACAACAATGTTAATTGGCAAACAAAGAATGCCGAACATACGTAATTATTATTATCAAGAACTGATTCTTCCTGTTTTATTACATGGCTTAAGTTATGATTGGCAAGCCGAAGAGTTATTATTACCTTTGAAAAAATTAAGGATGGGAGACAACAACGGAGTATTACAAAAAACATTGCAAACGTGGTTTAAAAATAATGTACAAAATGGCGATACGGCCAATGAGCTATTTATTCATCGCAATACTTTAGAATATCGATTAAATAAAATTGCTAAATTAACTGGTTTAAATTTAGCCAAATTCGATGATCGCCTATTATTGTATATTGGTTTACAACTCAATAGAAACGAATAAATTCTAAATACACTTCTTTATCATTTTATGATTAAGGTGTATTTAGAATTATCTTAAATAATATCTTAATATGTATTTTTTAGTTTTTTTACGTTACTGGTGCGGGATTGAAAATAGCCAGTGGATTGTATAATTTCCAATGATCTGACCATGGTTGTTTTCGACCACTTGCTACATCCAAAATCAAATGGAAAAGTCGCCAACCTATATCCTCAATGGTTGCCTTACCTAAAGCAATATCGCCTGCGCTAATATCAATGAGATCGAACCATTGTTCAGCTACAATATTACGGCTAGACATTTTTATGACAGGTACCATTGCTAATCCATACGGGGTTCCACGGCCAGTGGTGAATACTTGTAATGTAATACCTGATGCGACTTGTTGTGCACCACACACAAAATCACTAGCAGGCGTTGCAGCAAAGATTAATCCTTTTTTGGTTGGTCTTTGACCGGGAGACAATACTTCAACGATTGGACTTGTTCCTGATTTTGCAATAGATCCCATTGCCTTTTCAACTATGTTATTTAAACCACCTTTCTTATTTCCTGGCGTAGTGTTGGCACTACGATCAACTTTTCCGGCAGCAAGATATTCATCGTACCATTGCATTTCTCGAATTAGTGCTTTACCAACTTCTTCATCGATAGCTCTTGGCGTAAGTAAATGAATTCCATCTCGGACTTCGGTTACTTCAGAAAACATAACCGTTGCACCACATCTCACTAATAAATCAGAAGCAAAGCCGACAGACGGATTTGACGTAACGCCTGAGAATGCATCACTACCGCCACACTGCATCCCAACGATTAATTCTGATGCAGGCACCGTTTCTCGTTTACGTTGATTTAAACGTTGTAAATGCTTTTCAGCAACACGCAAAATATGATCAACCATTGCTTTAAAACCATGCTCATCTTGCAAAGTAACAAGGTCATCATTTTCTAATTTAATCGGAATAGTATCATGTGTACCTTTGAGCAATCTTTCTGGCTGTAACTTTTCACATCCCAAACTAATAACCATAATTTCTCCGCCAAAATTAGGATTCTTAGCTAAATTATGAATAGAACGAATTGGCACAATAGCCGCCGGAGCATCAATGGCAACACCGCAACCATATAAATGGGTCAGTGGAACTACAGCATCTACGTTGGGATATTTGGGTAACAAATCACGCTCAATGATTTTGGCAACATATTCAACAACTCCAGAAACACAATTAACACTCATGGTAATACCAAGTATATTACGAGTACCGACGGAACCATCTTTATTGCGATAACCTTCAAACGTATAACCCTCTAAAGGTGGTAATGGGGTCACTTTTTTAGTTGCTATTTCTAATTCATGTAATTCAGGAGCTGTTGGCATTTGTGTCACTGCTTCATTTATCCAGCAACCTTGTTTAATATCTGTTTTGGCATAACCAATGATTTCACCATAGCGTATTATGGCTTGACCTTGGTCTATATCATTTAATGCAACCTTATGACCTTGTGGTATATCTTCAATTAACTGTAATCCATTGTCGAAAATCGTCCCTTTAGGTAATCCATTGTTATTGACAACAATCGCAACATTATCAATTTCTTTAATTTTGATAAAGAGAGGTTTGTTAATTTGCTTCTCCATTACTTAACTCCCATTATGCTAATTAACTTTTTATCAATATTTATTAATAGCAACTTAAGTTTTATAACATATTTAATAATCTATTTGTTATATCTTAAATCCTTATAAAATAAATAGCATTGTGCATATCCACAATTATTAGCATATAAATTGGCTAAATATCATAAAAATCACTATAAAAGTAGGTTTATATCACAAAATTAGGCTGTTTTATCAAAATTTTGTGAAGAACGTAACATTGATTTGTGTATTTGCATATAAATAAATGTAATTGTCATCAATATTTTGTAATTTTGCCCAATGAAATTTCATGGTGAACCCTCCATACTTATCTACCATTAGTGGATTACTTAGAAATGTAAAAAGTCTATTTATTTTCTACTTCAGCTAAATCTTTAATATTTAATTATTAACTGAGAGTTATCAGTTAGGAGCTAAACATGGAAATAAACAAAACCAAACAAAAAAGGACCAATGCCAGATGGATGACGGTCGTTTTTTTATTTATAGTCACAGCGATTAACTACGGAGATAGAGCAACATTAGGTATAGCTGGTAAATCAATGTCGGGGGAATTAGGTTTTGATGCCGCTGCAATGGGATGGGTTATGTCATCATTTGGTATTGCATACGTAATCGGGCAATTACCAGGAGGTTGGTTATTGGATAAATTTGGCTCAAAAAGGGTTTATTTTTTTAGTATTTTATTTTGGTCAATTTTTACCTTGTTACAAGGTACCGTACATTTTTTTATAGGTGCTTGGGCACTAGTTATGCTTTTTACTTTCCGATTTTTAATGGGCCTTGCTGAAGCTCCATCATTCCCAGGCAATAGTCGTATTACTGCAGCTTGGTTTCCCGCTAAAGAAAGGGCAACAGCAGTTTCCATTTTTAACTCAGCTCAATATTTTGCAACGGTTATTTTTGCTCCAATTATGGGGTGGCTGACGTATGAATATGGTTGGCAATCAGTATTTTTCTTTATGGGTGGATTGGGTATTTTTGTCAGTATTATTACTTTATTTGTTATTCGCAACCCTAAAAACCATCCTTTAGCCAATCAAGCCGAAGTTGATTATATCGCTGAAGGTGGTGCTTTAGTTGATATGGATCAGAAAAAAGAAAATGGTATGCAAGATGGTCCAAAATTAAGTTATTTATGGCAATTATTGACCAATAGAATGTTGCTTGGTGTTTATTTAGGTCAGTATTGTATCAACTGTTTAACATTTTTCTTTATTACTTGGTTCCCTATTTATTTGGCAACACAACGTGGAATGAATATTAAAGAAGTTGGGTTTGCTGCCGCTGTTCCTGCTATTTGTGGTTTTATTGGTGGAATTAGTGGTGGTGTTATTTCTGATTTCATTATGCGCAAAACAAATTCTTTATCAAAAGCACGTAAAACACCAATCATTTTAGGTATGTTATTTTCAATGACCATAATCATTTGTAATTACGTTGATTCAATTGGACTCGTTATTTTATTTATGTCAATGGCCTTTTTTGGCAAAGGTGTCGGTGCACTTGGTTGGGCTGTAATGGCTGATACTGCACCAAAAGAAATGAGCGGTCTAGCGGGTGGGTTATTTAATATGTTTGGTAATGCATCAAGTATCATTTCTCCAATTATTATTGGTTATATTGTGGCATGGACAGGTCGCTTTGAATGGGCACTAGTTTTTGTTGCCGGTCACGCATTTGTTGCTGCTTTTAGTTATTTATTTCTTGTTGGTCCAATTAAACGAATGGAATTAAAAAAAGAAGATTAAATATAACTAAATGAATTTATGAAATGGAGAATCGTAATATGAATACCCAATCCGTTCCTATTATTACTTCAATGCAAGTTATTCCTGTTGCTGGTTACGATAGCATGTTAATGAACATTGGTGGGGCACATGGTCCATACTTTACTCGCAATATTGTGATATTGACTGATAGTGCAGGTCATGTCGGTGTTGGTGAAGCTCCAGGAGGTTCAACGATTGAAAATGCATTGAAAGATGCTTGTGCTCATGTTGAGGGTAGACCTATTTCGATTCTGAATCGTATTGTAAATGATATGCATCAAGGCTACTTAGATTCTGATTATGATACTTTTGGTAAAGGTGCATGGACATTTGAACTACGAGTTAATGCCGTTGCGGCTTTAGAGTCTGCACTATTGGATTTAATGGGGCAATTTTTGAATGTACCTGTGGCTGAATTACTCGGTGGTGGAAAACAGAGAGATGAAGTAACTGTTTTGGGCTATTTATTTTATATTGGCGATGATAAGAAAACTGATCTGCCTTATGACCAGCCCATCAAAACAGGCCATGAATGGTACAACGTTCGTCGTCGTCAAGCGATGACAGTACAATCGGTATTAGAATTAGCCGAAATAGCAAAAGATCGTTATGGTTTTAAAGATTTCAAAATGAAAGGTGGTGTATTAACGGGTGAAACAGAAATTGAAACTGTTATTGAGCTAAAAAAACATTTTTCAGATGCACGAATCACCATAGATCCTAATGGCGGTTGGTTACTGGAAGACGCAATACAATTATGCAAAGGACTTAACCATGTATTGACTTATGCTGAAGATCCTTGTGGTGCTGAAAATGGTTATTCAGGACGGGAAGTAATGGCAGAGTTTCGTCGTGCTACAGGTCTATCAACAGCAACGAATATGGTTGCAACAAACTGGCGAGAAATGTGTCACTCAATTATGTTACAAGCCGTTGATATACCCTTAGCTGATCCGCACTTTTGGACTTTAACAGGTGCAAGTCGTGTTGCTCAGCTATGTCATGAATGGGGATTAACTTGGGGGTGTCATTCCAATAATCATTTTGATATCTCTTTAGCGATGTTTAGTCATGTTGGTGCATCAGCCCCCGGTAATCCAACTGCACTTGATACCCATTGGATATGGCAAGAAGGTCAGTCACGATTGACTAAAAACCCATTACAAATCACCAATGGCAAAATTAAATTGCATGATAAACCTGGACTAGGCATTGAATTAGATATGCAACAAATCATGAAAGCCCACAAATTACATAAAAAATTAGCGAATGGTGCACGTAATGATGCTATTGCTATGCAATATTTAATTCCTGGATGGCAGTTTGATCGCAAACGACCTTGTATGGTTCGTTAACACAGAATTAGAGAAATAAAAATTTAAGAGGTTAATTTTATGAGTTTATCAACACCAATTATAACGGAAATGCATGTTTATCCTGTTGCTGGATATGACAGTATGTTACTTAATTTAAGTGGAGCTCATGCGCCGTATTTTACTCGAAATATCGTTATCCTAAAAGATAACTCAGGTAACATCGGTGTCGGCGAAGTTCCATGTGTAGGAACTGTTACTAAAACATTAGAAGATGCTAAATCATTAGTCGTTGGTCAATCTATTGGGCACTATAAAAATATTATGAATCGTGTGCGTTTTCAATTTGCTGATCGTGATGTTGGTGGGCGAGGCAATCAGACATTTGATCAGCGTTCAACAATTCATGTTGTTACTGCTATTGAAGCAGCAATGTTAGATTTATTAGGTAAACATTTAGGTGTCACGGTTGCATCATTACTGGGTGATGGGCAACAACGTGATGAAGTCGAAATGTTGGGATACTTATTTTATATAGGCGATCGTAAGAAGACGGATTTACCTTATCAAAGTCAAGATGATGAAAAATGTGATTGGTATCGCCTACGACATGAAGAAGCATTAACGCCTGAAAAAATTGCGCAGTTAGCTCAAGCAACCTATGAAAAATATGGTTTTCGTGATTTCAAATTGAAAGGTGGCGTTTTATCTGCAGAAGATGAAGCAGAAGCTGTAATTGCAATAAAAAAGAGATTCCCAGAAGCTCGAGTAACACTTGATCCTAATGGTGGATGGCGATTAGATGAAGCAATTCGTATTGGTAAGTATTTAAAAGATACGTTGGCTTATGCAGAAGATCCTTGTGGTGCTGAACAAGGTTATTCAGGGCGAGAAGTCATGGCTGAATTTCGTCGTGCCACTGGTTTACCGACAGCGACTAATATGATTGCAACTGATTGGCGTCAAATGGGACACACATTATTATTACAATCCGTTGATATTCCATTAGCAGATCCTCACTTTTGGACTATGAATGGTTCTGTCCGTGTTGCACAAATGTGTCATGAATTTGGTTTAACTTGGGGTTCACACTCTAATAACCATTTTGATATCTCGTTGGCGATGTTCACACACGTTGGCGCAGCTGCACCCGGTAATCCAACAGCACTTGATACCCATTGGATTTGGCAAGAAGGTAACCAACGTTTGACTAAAGAACCATTACAAATCACCAACGGTAAAATTAAAGTTCCAGAAAAACCTGGTTTAGGAATTGAAATTGATATGGATCAGGTGATGAAAGCGCATGAGCTATTTAAAACGATGGGTCTTGGTAACCGTAATGATGCAATGGCTATGCAATATTTAATTTCAGGCTGGCAGTTTGATAGTAAAAAACCATGTTTGGTTAGATAATCAAACTATTATTATCAAAAAATAACGCGATAATCAAAAAGGTAAATTATGAAAAAAATAACCTGCCACAATCAATTTAAACAAGATATGTTAGAACGTAAAAAACTTATTGGTTGTTGGGCTGCTTTAGGAAATCCAATTTCAACTGAAATACTTGGTTTAGCTGGTTTTGATTGGCTGTTACTCGATGGTGAACATGCCATTAATGATGTTATGACATTTGTGCCACAATTAATGGCATTAAAAGATAGCATTAGTGCACCGGTCGTTCGTCCAGCTTCGAATGATCAAGTATTAATTAAACGATTACTTGATATCGGATTTTATAATTTTTTAATCCCTTATATAGAAACGGTAGAGCAAGCTAAACAAGCTGTATCTTATACTCGTTATCCACCGGAAGGTCTAAGAGGCGTTTCAGTCGCTCATCGTAGTAATGCTTTTGGAACAATTCCAGATTATTTCACTAAAATTAATCAAAATATTTGTGTAATGGTACAAATTGAGACTCAACAGGCAGTTGATAATGTTGAAGCAATCACTGCAGTTGAGGGTGTTGATGGTATTTTTGTTGGACCAAGTGATTTATCTGCTTCATTAGGACATTTTGGAAATCCTAAGCATCCTGACGTACAAGCCACAATAAAACATGTTTTTGAGGTAGCTAAAACACAAGGTAAAGCATGTGGCATTTTAGCTCCGATTGAAGCTGATGCTCATCATTATATTGCAATGGGAGCAACATTCGTAGCAGTTGGTAGTGATCTTAGTTTGTTAAGAAACTCAACTCAAACATTAGCAGATAAGTTTTTAAAGTAACTAGTACTAGTTTAATTGTAAAAAAGGAGAGTAAAATGAAAATTGGTTTTATTGGTTTAGGTATTATGGGTAAACCGATGAGCAAAAACCTGTTAAAAGCGGGTTATTCATTAGTAGTGTGTGATAAAAATCAATCATCGGTTGATGAAGTTGTAGCTGCTGGAGCACAAAGTGCTGTAAATGCTAAAGAAGTTGCTCAACTCTGTGACGTTATAATTACTATGTTACCTAATTCACCACATGTAAAAGAAGTTGTTTTAGGCGAAAATGGTATAATTGATGGTGCTAAACCGGGTACTACTATCATAGATATGAGTTCAATTGCACCTTTAGCAAGTCGTGAAATTCATGATGAAGTTGTTAAAAAAGGTTTGGCAATGTTAGACGCACCAGTTAGTGGTGGAGAACCAAAAGCAATTGATGGCACATTATCTGTTATGGTGGGGGGCGATAAAACTATTTTTGATAAACATTATGACATAATGAAAGCTATGGCAGGTTCAGTTGTTTACACAGGTGAAATTGGTGCTGGAAATGTCACTAAATTAGCAAATCAAGTAATTGTTGCTTTGAATATTGCAGCTATGTCTGAGGCATTAGTATTAGCAACTAAAGCTGGTGTAAACCCTGAATTAGTTTATCAAGCCATTCGTGGAGGATTAGCTGGAAGTACGGTATTAGATGCTAAAGCGCCAATGGTTTTAAATCGTAACTTTAAACCCGGTTTTAGAATTGATTTACATATTAAAGATTTACAAAATGCTTTAGATACTTCTCACGGTGTTGGTACGTCATTACCATTAACTGCAGCTGTAATGGAAATGATGCAAGCCCTTAAAACTGATGGTATGGGAGAATGCGATCATAGTGCGTTGGCACGTTACTATGAGAGCTTAGCGAAAATAGAAATTAAATAATAAGGTTAAAATTGAGTATGGTGACATACTCAATAACTTTGACTAATTCCATAAGGATAGATATGAAAATTGTCATCGCTCCTGATTCTTTTAAAGAAAGCCTAAGTGCTATTGAAGTTGCTAATATAATTAAAAAGGGATTTTTAAACGTTTACCCACAGGCTGAATATTTTTTAATTCCAGTTGCTGATGGAGGAGAGGGGACTGTTGATGCAATGGTTGATGCATTAAATGGTAATAAAATCACGGTATCTATTACTGATCCATTAGGCGAAAAAGGTTTTGCTTTTTATGGTATTTCAGGAGATGGACAAACAGCTGTGATAGAAATGGCTTCAGCAAGTGGCCTTGAGCGTGTACCTGTAAGTAAACGAGATGCTAAAATTACTACCTCATATGGTACTGGAGAATTAATCAAAGATGCTCTTGATAAAGGTTGTAAAAAATTTATCATTGGTATCGGTGGTAGTGCAACAAATGACGGCGGAGCTGGAATGTTGCAAGCATTAGGTGTTAAACTTTTAGATAAATATGGTAATCAAATCGGTTATGGCGGTATTTCATTAAGTGAACTTGATAAAATTGACATTAGTGAAATTGATCGACGAATTAAAGATTGTGATTTTGAAGTCGCTTGTGATGTTACTAATCCGTTAACGGGTGAAAATGGTGCTTCATTCATATTTGGACCACAAAAAGGAGCGTCACTCGCTGATGTTCATTTGCTTGATAAAAATCTTAAACATTTTGCCCAAATAATAAAAAATAGTTTTAATATCGATATTGAATCTACTCCAGGAACAGGCGCTGCAGGGGGAATGGGAGCCGCTTTATTAGCGTTTATGAATGCTAAATTAAGACCTGGAATTGAAATTATTACTGAAACTTTAAATTTAGATACACTGATTTCGGATGCCGATTTAGTTATTACGGGTGAAGGACGATTAGATTATCAAAGTATCAATGGTAAGGTCCCTGTAGGTGTTGCCCGTATTGCTCAAAAATATCAAAAACCAGTTATAGCAATTGTTGGTAGTTTAGGTGATAAAGCAGAAACTATTTATCCTTATGGGATTAATGCGATGTTTAGCATTTTAAGTAAAGTTGCTACCTTATCCGAGGTTCTAGAGCCTACGGCAGCAAGAGCGAATCTTTTTCAGACATCAATGAATATTGCCTTAACGCTTAAATTAGGAAATACCCTGAAATAGCTTATAATACCCTTTATCTCATTCTGATAAAGGGCATCATAATAAAATTATCGTTTAAGCACTGATAATGCTCGACGAATAAATAATACACAAATGGTCACGAAAACCAAAAGTCCTAAATATTGAGGTAATACCCCTAAATCAGTTGGTATGGCAAGTGGAGCATCACTACCACCACTAGCAATGCTAATTACAATTACAACAGCTAAAATTACCCCGACTAAGCTCTCACCAACAATCAGACCTGAAGCAATTAATGCAGCTTTTCGATCGACTTTTTTATACTCTTCTTCTGGATTCAATTTAAGCGTTGTTGCTTTTGCATAAGCATTACGTTTTATAATCCACGATAATACTGTTCCCACGAAGATAGGCATAGTAATGCTTGGCGGTAAATAAATACCTAAACCAACAGCAAGAGCAGGCAATCTAAATTTAGAGTTATTAGCAGCTAAAACTAAGTCAATAATAATAATAACCGCACCAACCACTAAGCCGATTAAGATCATGGTCCAATCAAGATTATGTGAAAAAATACCTTTAGCAATGGTCGTCATAAGAGTTGCTTGTGGTGCTGCTAATACTTGTGATTGATCCATATCTGGACGAGGAACCGCACCAGTGAAGCCATAAGCGTTGTATAAAATTTCTAAGATAGGGGCAATAACAATAGCGCCAACAATACAACCGATTAATAATGCGACTTGCTGTTTCCATGGTGTGGCTTGGACTAAATAACCCGTTTTTAGATCTTGCAGGTTATCATTAGAAATACATGCTACGGCTAAAACAGCACTGGTGGTAAATAGTGCAAGAGCTGTTGCAAAGTTGGTACCTTCGATAGAGTCCAACATACCATTGATTTCGCCTAAACCAAGTAAGATAAGTGAAATAACAATAGCAGCCACAATCGCAATACCTGAGATTGGACTCGCGGATGATCCAACTAATCCTGCCATATAACCACAAGCAGCTGCTACTAAAAAGCCCATAATAAATGCAAATAGTACTGCACATATGACTAATGACCATGCTACGCCTAATGATAATCCACTATCAGCAATAAACGCATAAAAGGTAATAAGTAGAATCATCAACATGCCTGCCATGATTAAGAATATCGTTTTAGGTGATAAGTCTTGATCTGTTGGGGCAATATCGCTCGCTGAAACATCAGAGCGCATGGTTTTGAATGAAATTTTTAATCCTTCGATTACTGGTTTGATTAAAGTAAGTAGTGTCCAAATAGCTGCGATAGCAATAGTACCCGCACCAATAAAGCGAATATCTTTAGCCCAAAATCCCATAGCAATTTGTGATAAAGGTTGACTTGAATCATAATCACTAATTAGACTTAAAATTGGAATGCCAAATAGCCAAGCAATAATTGTTCCAATTAAAACCGCTATACCTGACATAATACCTATCAAGTAACCAGCACTCAAAAGCGCTAACGAAAAGCCCATCGGTAGTTGAAAAATGGATTTACCAGCAGTAAACCAATAAGCGGTGCTGTCTGACAAAATTCTAAAACCATTAGTAAATAAACTCACAATGGAGGCTACCACACCACCAAATAAAATATCCTTTAGTCCATCATTAGCGTCATTTCCTTCAGTCTTTGAGCCAGCTTTTAATATTTCGGCAGCAGCAACACCTTCTGGATAGGGTAAATTACTTTTGACCACCATAACGTGACGCAACGGGATTGAAAATAGTACTCCTAGCATTCCACCGGCGGCACAAATTGCAAGTGTTAACCAAAATGGAAAGCTTTGCCAATACCCAATCATTAATAAGCCAGGTAAAACAAATATAATTGAAGATAATGTGCCCGCAGCAGAAGCTTGGGTTTGCACCATATTATTTTCTAAGATTGTCGATCCTGAAAATAGCCTCAATATTGCCATTGAAATTACTGCGGCAGGTATAGCCGATGAGAATGTTAATCCGACTTTTAAGCCAAGATAGACATTCGATGCAGTAAAAATGACAGTTATAAAAGCACCTAAAATAGTGCCTCTTAATGTAAGTTCTCGTAAATTATTCATATTATGTCATTAGGTTAATTTGATAAGAAGCTATTATATACTTAATTCGCTTTTATCGACTAGAAGTTCTATCAATAACAGAATATTTATACTTTTTATTATAATTTTCGATAAAATTTTTACTCGTTATATTAAAAATTTGTGTTAATTCGAGTGTAAAATAATAACCGCTTTTGACTTAAAAGCTTTACAATATGCGATCATTGTTAAAATCCTAGAGGTGTCGGTATCGTGAATGGACTAAAACGCCTACAAGCTATTACTAAGCAACTTCGTGATCCTATTGATGGTTGTGAATGGGATAGAGTACAAACTTTCGCATCTTTAAAAAGTTATACTTTAGAAGAAACCTATGAAGTCTTAGATGCCATTGATCATCAAAATATGCAAGAACTAAAAAATGAATTGGGCGACTTATTATTTCAAATCATTTTTTACGCTGATTTAGCTAATGATCAAGGGGAGTTCAATTTTGATGATATTTGTAATGCGGTTGCCGATAAGTTAGTCAGTCGTCACCCCCATATCTTTACCGATAAAACGGAAAAAAAACCTAATTGGGAACAATTAAAACAACAAGAACGTGATAAACGAGCACAATATTCAATATTAGATGATATACCCAATTCTATCCCAGCTTTAATGAAAGCCGAAAAAATCCAAAAACGTTGTGCATCAGTTGGATTTGATTGGAATGAATTACAACCTGTATTAGATAAAGTAAAAGAAGAAATTGGCGAAGTAGAGCAAGAGCTCAATCGAACTGAACGCGATCATCAAAAAATTGAAGAAGAGCTTGGTGATCTGTTTTTTGCTACTGTTAACTTAGCCAGACATTTAAAGGTAAAGTCAGAACTCTGTTTACAACAAGCTAATAAAAAATTCGAACGGCGTTTTAAGCAAGTAGAATCAATACTCAAACAAAAAGATCGTGCTTTACCCGATGCAACACTTGAAGAAATGGAAGATGCATGGCAAAGTGTTAAGCAGTTAGAACAAGATAATAAACGTTTAAAGTGAATCAAAATGACTGAACAAAAAAATGAATTGTATCAAGAAATCGAAGCATGGGCACAAAATGCTATTTTACACAGTCCAACTTGGAGTATTAATCAACTCGATTACTCCGAAAAAAGCATTACCGTCGTTGAGATGATCATTGGCGAAATGGCTGATAAAAGTTTCGGTCTGCCAGAAGAACAACTGAATATGATATCGCAAGAATATGGCTGTTATCTGTTATTAACTGCGCATAAATTATATGGTGGTCAGTTCTATTGGAATGATGAACTTCAACAACCTATGTTAATTTGCTGTGAACCTGATTCAACGATAGCATTATTAACGTGGAATAAAGTTAAAGGTCGTTTATTAGGCGATAAATCGGATCACATTGCTTATTTTCTGGATGAATTTGGAAAAGCTGTTTTCCAACCAGAAAAAGGTACCAATTTAGTTTATTTATAAATAACATTTGGAATAAATATTATTTAAAAAAGAAAAGTTGGTTAGCGAACAATTTTTTCGATTTTAATTAATTTTGTTAAAAGGGATATTGAATATGAATTATACACTTTATATTGGCAATAAAAACTACTCAACATGGTCTATGCGTCCTTGGGTTGTGATGAAATATTTTGATATTCCTTTTAACGAAAAGCTTGTTAAATTTGATAGTTTTAATGATGATTCTTTGTTTAAAAGGACAATGTGCTCTGTTTCAAAATACGGCACTGTACCTATCCTAATTGATGAAGATTTAGTGATAAGTGACTCTTTAGCTATTTGTGAATATTTGGCTGAAAAGCATCACGACCTAGCTTTATGGCCGGCTGACCCCAAAAAAAGAGCAATTGCTCGAAGTTTAGTCGCTAAAATGCATTCTGGATTTCAAGCTATTCGAACTTATTTGCCGATGAATATTGAAGCTGAGTTTCCTCAAATAGGGCAAATAATATTACGAGACCATTTAGAGGTAAAAAAAGAAATCATGTTTTTAGATGATTTGCTATCTTCGTTATTAACCTCGAAAAAAACAAATTGTAACTATTTGTTTGGCGATTTTAGTATAGCCGATGGCTTTTATGCCCCTTTATGCCTAAGATTAAAAAATTATCATATAGCAACCAGCCCAATTCTTAACAACTATATTGATACTATTTGTAATACCAAAGGCATTAAAGATTGGATAAATGATGCATTACAAGAACAATCTTTTGTTGCGATGGACGAACCATATCGTTTACATAGATAAGAAGAATTAACATGAAAATACCATCCCATTTAACACAATATGCTATAAACATTATTGAAGATGAGTTTGACGGAGAAACATCTTTTTTTATCCAATCATCCAATAAAGAACAATGGTTTGAAATTTACTATTATGGTGAATTAGAAAATGGCTATATTACTGGTTTAGAGCCAACTTTTTCCAATATTAAAATTGTGGCAAAATCCATTAATAGTAAAGAAGAAATATTGCTATTTGATGAAACGGTGCATGGATATAACGCAATGTTTTGTGATAGTCACTCTAATGAAGAAAAGAACAATAGATCACTTGAAAAACTTAATGTGCCTGCGTCAAAAATAAAATTAACATTTGGCTACAGTATTGACTATGATTCTGAAAAAGAACTTTATGACTTAGATGAAAATGGTCATGTGAACTTAATTGATGAGCGTAAAATCACGTGGCAACAGCTACTCTGCGATGGTGTTGATTGGGTATCAATTTTTTTAATTGATGAATATGGAAATGAACAACCAATAGTAGATGCAGAATTGGCTTAATTTTTTACATTATTCATTATTGGATAGACTATTGCTGAAATGAATTTATCTATAATTAAAAACCCGCTTATATAAAGCGGGTTTTATTTTTTGATAAAAAACTAGCAATTATACTTCTAAATAATCCAAGATACCTGCTGCAGCCTTACGGCCTTCGCTAATTGCCGTTACAACTAAATCAGAGCCAAGAACCGCATCGCCACCCGCAAAGATTTTGGAATTGGTTGTTTGATAACCTTTTATTTCAGGTGCGATTATTCGTCCTTTATCGTCAAAATCAACACCATGCTCGGCTAGCCACGGCATTGCATGTGGTTTAAATCCAAATGCCATAACGACAGCATCGGCAGGAAGAACAAATTCAGAACCTTCGATAACTACCGGTGATCGACGACCTTTGGCATCGGGCTCACCAAGCTCAGTTCTTACCATTTTTACACCTGTCACTTGTCCTGTTTTATTGATTTCAATGCTAAGCGGTTGCACATTAAATTGGAATTGTACGCCTTCTTCTTTGGCATTTTTAACTTCACGTTTAGAGCCTGGCATATTGGCTTCATCACGACGATAAGCGCATGTTACTTCGGTTGCACCTTGACGGATAGAGGTTCGCACACAATCCATGGCGGTATCACCACCACCTAATACGACAACACGTTTATTTTTCATGTCAACATATGGTGTATCTTGTGTTTGCTCATGTTTCATAATATGCTTAGTATTAGCAATCAAAAATGGTAATGCATCATAGACACCATTTGCATCTTCATTTTCAAGCCCTGCACGCATAGATTGATATGTACCTGTGCCAATAAAGACCGCTGCAAATTCATTGAGTAAATCAGCCAGTTGTATCGTTTTGCCAACTTCGGTGTTCAATCTGAATTCAACACCCATTTCGGTAAAAATACGACGGCGGTTAATTAATACTTCTTTATCTAATTTAAAAGCAGGAATACCAAACGTTAACAACCCACCAATTTCAGGATGACGATCGAAAACCACTGGTGTAACCCCATTACGTACTAAGACATCAGCGCAAGCAAGACCTGCTGGACCAGCACCAATAATCGCCACTTTTAATCCAGTTTTTTCGACATTTGATAGATTCGGTTTCCATCCCATTTTGAATGCTTCATCAGTGATATAACGTTCAATATTACCAATGGTAACTGCACCAAATTCTGCATTAAGAGTACAAGAACCTTCACAAAGCCTGTCTTGCGGGCAAACGCGTCCACAAACTTCAGGTAAACTATTCGTTTGGTGAGATAGTTCAACCGCTTCTAAAATTTTGCCTTCATTAACTAATTTTAGCCAATTAGGAATATAGTTATGTACAGGGCATCGCCACTCACAATATGGATTACCACATGCTAAGCAACGATCAGCTTGCGCTTGAGACTGCGAAGCTGAAAAGCCTTCATAGATTTCGACAAATTCTATTTTACGGATGTTTAGCGATTTTTTAGGCGGATCAACACGTTGTAAATCGATAAACTGATAAACATTTTGACTCATTTCGTGTTCTCCTTATTGTGCCTGAACGCGTAGTTCTGCTGATGAACGACTACGATGCCCAAGTAATGCTTTTACATCGCTGGATTTCGGTTTAACTAGTACAAATTGTTTAGCAAATGCTTGCCAATTAGCTAAGATTTCTTCCGCACGAGATGAGTTGGTCAGTTGAGAATGTTCCATGATTAAGCCACGAAGATGTTCTTCATGAATTGGGTAATCAGCAACATTTAACATTTCAACTAATTCTTTATTTATGCGTTTATCAAAATCACCATCAATATCTAAGATATAAGCAAAGCCACCCGTCATTCCCGCACCAAAGTTAACACCGGTTTTACCTAAAACACAAACAATACCGCCAGTCATATATTCACAACCGTTATCACCAATGCCCTCAACCACACTGATGGCACCAGAATTACGTACAGCAAAACGTTCGCCAGCACGACCTGCTGCGTATAATTTACCTCCTGTTGCGCCATAGAGACAGGTATTTCCAGCAATAGTTGCTTCATGGCTTAAAAACGCTGAGCCTTGCGGTGGACGAATCACAATGCGACCGCCTGCCATCCCTTTCCCAACATAGTCGTTGGCATCACCTGTTAGGGTTAAATCTACGCCACCAGCATTCCATACACCAAAACTTTGACCGGCTGTGCCATTGAAGTTTAATGAGATTGGTTCTGATACTAAACCTTGATCACCATATTTTTTGGCAATATAGCCCGATAGACTAGTGCCCACAGAACGGTCTGTGTTTTGAATATCAAAGTAGAAACTTTTACTTTGGCGCGCATCAACATACTGTTGGGTTTGTGTGATGATCTCTTTATTAAGTACACCTTTATCAAATGGTTTATTATCTTCAATGCAGTAAACAGGTTTACCTTCATGTGGTGTCGCTGTTTCGAGCAGACTTGATAAATCCAGTTTTTGTTGTTTAGCGGTAATACCGTCCAGTTCTAAAAGAAGATCCGTCCGTCCGATTAAATCAACAATACGACTTACGCCGAGCTCAGCCATAACTTCTCGGGTATTACGTGCAATAAAGCGGAAATAATTCATGGCTTTTTCCGGTAAACCATGATAATGCTCACTGCGTAATTTTTCATCTTGGGTAGCAACACCTGTCGCACAATTATTAAGATGACAAATACGCAAGTATTTACAACCTAAGGCAACCATTGGTCCTGTACCAAAACCAAAGCTTTCAGCACCTAAAATGGCGGCTTTTACAATATCTGTACCCGTTTTTAATCCACCATCAACTTGTAAACGTATTTTGTGACGTAATCCGTTTGCAACTAAAGATTGTTGGGTTTCAACAAGTCCCAGCTCCCATGGTGAACCCGCATATTTAACGGATGTTAATGGACTCGCTCCTGTTCCGCCGTCATAACCTGAAATAGTGATTAAATCGGCATAAGCTTTAGCCACACCTGTCGCAATGGTTCCTACGCCTGGCTCTGAAACCAATTTAACTGAAATCATTGCATTTGGGTTAATCTGTTTTAAATCGAAAATTAGCTGAGCTAAATCCTCAATAGAGTAAATATCGTGATGAGGCGGTGGCGAAATTAGGGTTACGCCAGGGACTGAAAAACGTAATTTAGCAATATAAGATGTGACTTTATCGCCCGGTAGTTGACCGCCTTCACCTGGTTTAGCACCTTGTGCCACTTTAATTTGAATGACATCTGCACTCATTAAATAACCCGGTGTTACCCCAAAACGACCTGATGCCACTTGTTTAATACGAGAAACTTTGATGGTGTTATAGCGCGCAGGATCTTCACCTCCCTCGCCAGAATTTGAATAACCCCCTAAAGTATTCATTGCTGTTGCAAGTGATTCATGCGCTTCTGGGCTAAGTGCGCCAATTGACATTGCTGCCGAGTCGAAACGTTTAAACAATGATTCTTCAGGTTCAACTTCATCAAGTGCAATAGCCCCATTTTCAGGTGGATTAAGTTTTAATAAATCACGCAATGTAGCAACAGGTCGATTATTAACGATATCTGCATAACGTTTATAATCTTCATAGTTGCCATTATTGACAGCCAGTTGTAATGATTGTACAACATCGGGATTATAAGCATGATATTCGCCACCATAAACAAATTTAAGTAATCCACCTTGATCTAATGGTTTACGACGTAACCAAGCACTTTTGGATAAGTTAAATTGGTCTTGAGCAAAATCATCAAAATTAGCGCCACTGATACGACTAGTGACCCCTTGGAAGCAGAGATCAACCACATCTTTATGTAATCCGACTGCTTCAAAAAGTTTTGAACATCGATAAGAGGCAACGGTTGAGATGCCCATTTTAGACATGATTTTATATAAACCTTTATTAATCCCATTACGATAATTCAAAATAGCTTCGCGGTAGGATTTATTAATGGTGCCATTATCGACCATTTTTGCTAAAGTTTCGTACGCTAAATAAGGATAAATGGCTGTAGCACCAAAACCGATAAGTACGGCAAATTGATGTGGGTCACGACAACTACCTGTTTCTACAATAATATTTGCATCACAACGTAAATTCTTTTCAACTAAGCGTTGCTGTACTGCACCTAACGCCATAGGTGCAGGAATAGGTAAGCGATCAGCTGCGATATTTTTATCTGATAGAATTAGTAATACTGTACCATTACGTACTTTTGCTTCAGCATCACCACATAACTGTTCAATTGCATCGCGCAAACTGCCGTCAATATCATAAGTCATATCAAGTTTTTCAGATTTATAGTAGCGAGACTCTAAGGCGATTAACTGCTCAAGATCTGAATGAACTAAAACCGGATATTTAAATGCCACACGATGCGCTTGTCCTTCTGCTTCAGCAAAAACATTCATTTCACGTCCAATGCTGGTAGAAAGTGACATTACGTGCGCTTCACGCAATGGATCGATTGGAGGATTGGTGACTTGGGCAAATTTTTGTCTGAAGTAATCATAAATCAGGCGTGGTCTGCTTGATAGTACCGCAAATGGCGTATCATCTCCCATCGAGCCAGTGGCTTCTTGACCGTTTTCACCTAAAACTCGGATACATTGTTCAAGTTCTTCACTACTATAACCAAATTGTTTTTGATAGGTAGCAAGTAATACATCATCATAGGTGCGTGAACCAATATTTTCATCGGGTAAATCTTCAAGAGGAATAAGTCGCTTCACGTTTTTAGCCATCCATTCTTTATATGGATGACGTTTTTGTAGATCGTTATCAGTTTCTGATGATTGTAAAATACGGCCTTCTTCAGTATCAATTACCATCAGTTCGCCTGGGCCAACGCGTCCTTTAGCGACAACTTCGTCAGGTTGATAATCCCAAATACCAATTTCTGACGCGCAGGTAATGAGTTTATCGGTGGTAATGACATAACGAGCAGGGCGCAAACCATTACGGTCTAAATTACAGGCTGCATAACGTCCGTCAGACATAACAATACCTGCTGGGCCATCCCATGGTTCCATATGCATTGAATTAAAATCAAAAAAGGCACGTAGATCTTCGTTCATGTCAGGATTATTTTGCCATGCAGGTGGCACAAGTAGGCGCATAGCACGCACTATATCCATACCGCCCACTAAAAATAGTTCAAGCATATTATCTAATGAACTTGAATCCGAACCTGTAACATTTACGAAAGGTGCGGCATCTTGTAGATCGGGTATCAATGGTGTTTTAAATTTATAAGAACGTGCTTTTGCCCATTGTCTATTACCTTCAATGGTATTAATTTCACCATTATGGGCTAGATGTCTAAAAGGTTGGGCAAGTGGCCAACGAGGAACCGTATTGGTTGAAAAGCGTTGATGGAATAAACAGATTGCTGTTTCCATACGCAGATCCGCTAAATCTAAATAAAATCGTGGTAAATCTTTAGGCATGCAAAGGCCTTTATAGATATTAACCTGATTTGAAAAACTGCATACATAAAAAGTATCATCTTGTACTCGTTTTTCAATACGGCGACGCACCATATATAAACGACGCTCTAAATCAATTTTAGTCCATCCAGCAGGGGCATTGACAAAAACTTGTTCAATTTGTGGTAGTGATGATAAGGCGATTTCGCCTAAAACACTTTTATCGATAGGTACTTCACGCCAACCTAAAATAGATAAAGTTTCATTAGCAAGTTCTTCTTCGACAATATCACGGCTAGCTTGTGCTTCTTTTTCGTCTTGACTTAAAAATAGCATACCAACAGCATAATTGGTAGCTAAACGCCAGCCAGCTTCTTGTGCAACTAGTCTAAAAAAACGATCAGGTTTTTGTAATAAAAGGCCACAGCCATCACCAGTTTTACCGTCTGATAGTATGGCTCCTCGGTGTTGCATTCGGGCAAGCCCGTGTATTGCAGTACGCACCACTTTATGACTTGGTTGCCCTTCAATATGAGCTATTAAACCAAATCCGCAGTTATCTTTTTCATGATGCTGGTTATATAACATATCATTGCCTCTAATTCATCGCTTTTATAATTTAAGAAAAAATAGGCTTTAATCCCATAATGACTAAGAAATTAAAGAAAAATAGTATTTTGGTCAAATAAATATTACTTATAAGTCAATCTTCTAATAACTTATATCAAAGTTATTAATGAAGCTAATATCTGATTTTAATTATCTGTTTTTATTAAAATTAAATTTTTATTAGGATAAAATCTTGGTAAACGATCGTTTTTTTCATAATCAGAATTAATATTTGATCAAAAAAAGTTTGTAAAAAGGAAATTATGAGCATCAAAATAGACAATGTTTTCACAATTTTTTCAAGATTGAGGTAGTTAGAATCGCAAGATTTATACTGCTATAATACGTCATCTTTTTCTTTGAGTAATGTATATTAAATATGCAAACGAAAATTACAATTGTAGGTGCTGGAGCAGCAGGGCTGTTTTGTGCGGGATTATTAGGACAAAGAGGCTATGATGTCACTATAATTGATAATGGTAAAAAAATTGGCCGTAAAATATTAATGTCTGGTGGTGGTAAATGTAATTTTACTAATCTCACTGTTGAAGCAAGTAATTATATTTCTCAAAATCCGCATTTTTGTAAATCTGCTTTAAAACGATTCTCCCAATGGGATTTTATTCAATTAGTTAATGAATATAAGATTGCTTATCATGAAAAAGATCATGGTCAGTTATTTTGTGATAATTCAGCTCAAGATATTGTCGATATGCTTGCACAAGAGTGTCAAAAAGGACAAGTTAAATTTATGCTACAAACACAATTAGAAGAAGTTGAGTCTGTAGATAAAGGATTTAAGTTATATACTTCACAAGGTTGTATTGAAACTGAACAATTAATTGTGGCAACAGGCGGACAGTCGATGCCAGCACTTGGCATGACCTCTATCGGATACAAAATAGCTGAAAAATTTGCTATCCCTGTTGTACCAGTAAAAGCGGGACTGGTACCATTTACGTTACATAAACCGTTGTTAGAAGTATTATCCACGTTATCAGGAATTGCTGTTCCGGTTGAAGTATCTAATGAACGAATCCGTTTTAAAGAAAACTTATTATTCACCCATCGTGGATTATCAGGACCCGCAATTTTACAAATTTCAAGTTATTGGCAAGCAGGGGATCCAATCATTATTAACTTATTGCCAGATAGGCCATTTGAATCAACATTTAAACCATTACTTGAACAAAATCGCAATCAAACCCTAAAAAATTGTTTATCACAGATTTTACCTAAAAGGCTGATTGAGGCATTAATACAATTGAAATTGATAACTGACATAACGGTTAAGCAACTTAACCCGAAGCAGCAACAAGACCTTTATAATACATTGACTCAATGGTATATAACGCCAAATGGTACGGAAGGATATCGAACAGCTGAAGTGACATTAGGAGGAGTCAGTACCGATGCGTTATCTTCAAAAACGATGGCGGTTAAATCACATCCGAATCTCTATTTTATTGGTGAAGTTGTTGATGTAGCTGGTTGGTTAGGCGGTTATAATTTTCAATGGGCCTGGAGCAGTGCATTTGCCTGCGCACAAGCCTTTGATTAACAGAGACTAGTTATCTATTACTCCCATTTGAATATGGTATTTTTTTACCTTATATTGTAATGTAGTCCGTGAAATATTTAATAATTTTGCAGCAGCAATAATTTTACCGTTTGCTTGATTTAATGCATCAATAATAAGTTGTTTTTCATAATTTTCAACTTGTTCGGTTAAGTTGTTATTGCTTGCAACTATGCTTGTACTTGGTTTTTCAAATTTAGTTTCAGATTGATTTTCTGGGTAAGGGCTGTGAATGTCAAATAGTTCGTCGTCAAGGATAATTTGTTGCAATTCCCCCGGTTCATTTTGTAAGACTATACTACGTACGATTGCATTTTCAAGCATTCTTACATTTCCCGGCCAAGGAGCAGACATGAGTTGTTGTAATGCGTGTTCACTAATACCTGTTATCACAACATTTACATCTGTTTTATGTTTATCAATAAAGTATCGAGCTAATACAGGAATATCTTCTTTCCTTTCCCGAAGTGCTGGGAGTTTAATTAATCCTACATTTAATCGATAAAATAGGTCACTTCGCATTTTCCCCGTTTTTAATAACTCTGCTGGCGATTCATTCATGGCGGCAACAATTCTTACATCGGCATGTTGCTCTTTATTGCCACCTAATGGCCAGTAAGTCTTTTCTTGTAAAAATCTAAGTAATTTGCTTTGCATATCAAGTGGCATAGCATTAAGTTCGTCAAGAAATAGTGTGCCCCCATTAGCCAGTTCTAAATAGCCAGGATGATTTTCAGCACCAGTAAATGCACCTTTGACTGTCCCAAATAAGGTACTTTCAATCAATGTGGTTGGTAAAGCACTACAATTTAACGAAATAAACGCGTGATTACGGCGGTGACTCGTTTGATGTATTAAATGAGCAAAAAGCTCTTTACCCGTTCCAGTTTCACCAACAATTAAAACTGGAACATCATTCGCCCCTAAAATATTTGTTTGATCAATAACCTTTTGCATTTTCTGCGATACAAAAACAATTTCAGGTAATGGTTGGTCTTTGTTTTGGTATAACTTACTATTAAGTTTGAATACTTGATCTTGTAATTGTCTAACAGTTGATAAATTTCGTCCTATTTCGATCGCACCAATAATATCTTTATGTTTATTATAAAGCGGTACGGTGGTATGCATATAATCAACAAGTTTACCTACATGATTATAGTAGCTTTGATAATTATCCTGATATTCCTTACCTTGTTGTAAAGCTTGTAACATGGTACTATCTTCTTTTCTTAAATTAGGATAAACTTTAAGCATTGGTTTACCAATGGCTTGTTCCATAGGATAACCATCAAGTTCTGCACTTTCCCGATTATAATAAATGTATTTACCTTCTTTATCGATAATAGCCATTGGCTGATGGATTAAATCAAAAAAATGTTTGAATATTTCTAATGATTGTAATAATTCAGGATCGATTGTCATGATATTAGTACCTTTTTAATTTAGCTTATTAGCTAAGTTTAGCTTACGTTAATTTAAATACCTTTCAACCATTAATAAAATTGTGACAAATTTTTGTCATAAAAACATGTTTTAAACAATATGACCAATATTGTTTTTGTAATAATTTTTATAATAAATTGATTTTTAATAATTTATAAGTTGGCATGCTGATTGCATTGCAAGTGAAAAGCCATTTTGCTTGTTTTCTTATGTACTTTTTATGTACTAATTAACTGGAGGTCTTATGTCCGACAAAATTATGTCAAATTATAACAAATTACGCTCAGATCTTATAACCAAAGATCGTCGTTTCAGTGCTCAAAACGGTAAATTATGTTTTGATGGCGTAAATTTAGAAGAATTAGCAAAGAAATATCCAACACCTTTTTACGTATTTTCTGAAAAAGAAATTGACCGTAATATTCAAGAAATCAAAGATTCGTTTAAAGCTCATCCAAATACTAAGATTTTCTATGCGTCAAAAACGTGTTCCGTAATGGGTGTGCTAAAAGCAATTAAAGATGCAGGTATTTATGCTGAAGCAAATTCAATGTTTGAAGTGCGTAAATGTCTAGAGATCGGTTTTCCAGGTAGTCAAATCGTTTTCAATGGCGTGGTTAAAAAACCGGTTGATTTAGAATTTGCTATTCAAAATGATCTTTATATTATCAATGTTGATAGCTTATATGAACTCGATATCATTGATGAAATTTCACGTCGATTGAAGAAAGTAGCGAATGTTTGTGTGCGAGTTGAACCAAATGTACCATCAGCAACTCATGCGGAACTTGTTACGGCATATCATGCTAAATCAGGTATTGACTTAGAACAAGCGGAAGAAACCTGTCGTCGTATTCTTGAAATGCCTTATGTTCATTTACGTGGTTTACATATGCACGTAGGGGATCAAGTACCAGAATCAGAACCATTTGCTAAAGCAACGAAAGTATTAGTCGATGAGTCACGCCGTTTAGAAGAAGTCCTTGGTATTAAATTGGATTTAATTAACGTTGGTGGCGGTATTCCAGTTCCATATAAATATGACGAAGAAAATGGTAATCCATTACAGGATAATATGTATGCTGGTATTACTGCACAAGATTTTGCTGATGCAGTGATTAGAGAAGTACATAAATGGCGTACCGATGTTGAAATTTGTATTGAACCAGGTCGTAAAGTAACAGGATCTGCTGCTGTATTATTAACCGAAGTTGCTTGTGAGAAACGTAAAACAAATTACGATTTAGACGGTAACATTGAAGAACATGTTGAATGGAAATTTGTTGACGCAGGTTATAGCGTGTTATCTGATAGTCAGCATTTTGATTGGTTCTTCTATGTGTATGATGCGTCAAGAATTACCGAAGAGCATGATCAATACATTAAACTTGCTGGACCTTTATGTGATGGTGGTGATTATTTCCATGTAGGTGTAAAAGGTGAAGAGTTCTTATTACCAAAAGACACTCAAGTTGGAGATATCATTGCATTCCTTGATGCAGGAGCTTATACCATCGAAAGTCAAACAGTATATAACAATCGACCGCGTACTGCCGTTGTTATGATTGATAAAAAAGGTAAAGATCGATTGATTCGCCGTGAGGACACTTACGAGGATATGGTTGGATACGACGTGTATTAATCATGAGTTATCTGGGGCACTTCTCGCCCCAGATATTATAATGTGAGGTTATTATGAGTGATTCTAAAGATTCAAGTTTACTTGGTATTAAAGACATTGTATTTATGAATGTCATAGCCATACTAAGTTTACGTCAAATTCCTAATGTTGCTCCTTACGGAGCGTCAGCAATGGTGCTTTGGCTTCTTGCTGCATTTTGTTTGTTTTTCCCTTTAGCGATGGTTTGTGGTGAACTTTCTACTGGTTGGCCAAAAGATGGGGGGATTTTTGTTTGGGTAAAAGAAGCGTTTGGTAAACGAGTTGGCTGGATAGTGGTTGTTTGTTTCTTATTCTCATGCGTTCTATTCTTCCCATTAATGTTACAATTTGGTTTTACTGCAATTGGTTACATGTTTAGTGCCGAGTTAGCCCAAAATCAGGTGTTTATTGGTGTTGGTTCCATGGTGGTATTTTGGATTTTAACATTAATGAATATCAAAGGTATGAAATGGACTAAAATCATAAACAGTGTTAGTGCATGGTTAGGGGTATTTATTCCTGCTGCTATCATTGTATTATTAGCAATTGTCTGGTTGATGACAGGTCACCCAATGGCAACTGACTATAGTCATGTTAGTGATTGGATTCCAGATTTAAGTAGCTGGGATACAATTGTCTTTTTATCAAGCATGATGTTTGCTTTTGCTGGACTTGAAGTTGCACCAATGATTGCTGGTCGTACTCGTGATCCACAACGTGACTTCCCTAAAGCGATGGCTGTATCTGCAATTGTTATCGTTGGTATCTATATGATTGGTACTTGGGCAATTAATACCTTATTACCTGCTGCCGATACTGATATTGTTGCCGGTGTAATGCAAGCAATGGAGGCTGCTGCTAAAGAGCTACATATGCCTTGGTTATTACCAGTAATGGCAATCTGTTTATTCTTTGGTGCATTAGGTCAAATTAACTCATGGTTAGTTGGTCCTATCTATATGTTACAAGAAGCATCTAAAGAAGATAATTTGCTTGGTGAACGCATTGGTCGTTTACATCCTGTGTATCAAACACCAGCATTTGCTTTAGTTATCCAAGCAATCATTGTGACCGTACTTTGTTTCTCAACGTTCGTATCACCAAGTATTGCTGCTGCCTATTGGATGTTAACCGCATTAACAACCATTTGTTACTTTATTCCTTATTTAGTGATGTTTATTGCGTACTATCGCTTACGTATTACTCAACCAGATGTACCACGTAGCTTTAAGATCCCTGGTAAAGTATTACCAATTGTTTTACCTGGTTTAGGCTTCTTATCTACGCTATTTGCGGTGATCTTAGTGTTTATTCCACCAGCACAAATCGATATGGGTGGTTATGTTGAGTATATCGCAAAAATTGTTGGTGGTGCAGTGCTTGCAATTGTGTTAGCTGAATGGATATATCATCGCGCACAAAAACGTAATCGCTTGCAACAACAATAAGATATAGAGGAGTAAATTTATGTACAAACCTGTATTGGAAATTGATTTAGGAAAATTAAAGGACAATGCTCGTGTTGAAAAAGAGTTACTTGCTAAACACGGCATTGAAGTAATGGCAGTTAATAAAGTGTTTGATGGTTGTGTTGAAACTGCAAAAGCAGTTCTAGATGGCGGTATTGATGTTATTGCTGAATCAAGAACCTATAATTTGAAAAAATTAAAAGATGCTTTAGGGTGTAAAACCTGCCTGTTACGTAGTCCTTGTTTAAGCGAAATTAGTGAAGTAGTTAAATATGCAGATATTAGCTTAAACAGTGAAAAAACGGTGATTCAAGCACTTTCAGACGAAGCCGTCAAGCAACAAAAGGTTCACCAAGTTTTATTAATGGTTGATATGGGTGATTTACGCGAAGGTATTTGGTTTGAACATATTGATGAAATTATTGATACGGTCAAACTCATTTTATCTTTACCGGGTGTTGAGCTTTATGGGCTTGGCACCAATTTTAACTGTTACGGTACTGTGCTACCGACAGTTAAAAATGGAGTAGACTTTTTAGAAATTGCGCGTAAAGTAGAAAAAGCTTGCAATATTAAAATACAATATTTATCAGCCGGTAATTGTACTAGTTATCATTTATTAGATAAGGGTATCTGGCCTGAAGGACTAAATCACATCCGGATTGGAGGTTTACATGAGTTTGGTATTGAGTATGTAGATATGAAATATCTTGATGAATTTCATCACTCAAATAAACCTGTAGAAAAAGCTTGTAGTGATATGTATAAATTATATGCACAAATTATTGAGCTTAATAGTAAACCAACCGTTCCAGTTGGTGAGTTAGGGGTAGATGCTTTTCTAAATAGTAAAACGTTTGTCGATCATGGCGTACGTAAACGAGCGCTGCTTGCTTTTGGACGTCAAGATGTACCGGCTGAAAGCTGTGTGCCGATTGATGATAACATTACTGTACTTGGTCAAACCAGTGATCATACATTAGTCGATATTGAAGATGTGACTCAAACTCTTAAAGTCGGTGATATGATTGGATTTGAGCTTGATTACACTGCCTTGCTAATGGCTTGTCAAACTAGTGGTGTAGAAAAACGGTTTATCTATTAATTTGTGTTAACTGCTGGGTAACCAGCAGTTTTTATCAATAATTAGGCGGTTTATACATGGCAACATCAGCATCACAACAAAGCCAAAATCCCAGTAATTTAAAAAAGAATCTTAAAAATCGTCATCTGCTAATGATTTCGTTAGGGGGATCGATTGGTACCGGTTTATTTATTGGTATCGCTGCACCATTAACAACGGTAGGGCCATTGGGGACTATCATCGCTTATTTAATGGCTGGTAGCATAATGTTAGCAACAATGTTATGTTTAGGTGAGCTTTCTTGTGCATTTCCACATGCTGGCTCTTTTCAACATTATGCATTAATGTTTATTCCAAATCCGATTTGGAGTTATACCATTGGTTGGTTATATTGGCTTAGTTGGGTTCTGTCTATGGCAGCAGATTTAACAGCCGCTTCTATGATTGCCCACCAATTTTTTCCTGCTATTCCTATTTATCTTTTTAGCTTATTGATTTTAGTTGTTATAACCTCAGTTCATCTAACTTCTGTGCGTGCTTTTGGTGAAAGTGAGTATTGGTTTTCAACCATTAAAGTGCTGGCAATTATAGCCTTTATTGGTATTGGCATTTATCTTCTGTATCAGCAATATACTCAAACTCATATATTACCTACTTTTAAGACAGAACATGGCTGGTTTCCTAACGGTTTTTTATCGATTTTTGTATGTATGACCATTGTGACGTATTCGTTTCAAGGCGTTGAATTAATTGGTAGTGCAGCAGGTGAAGCTGAGTCACCTCAAACAGTATTACCTAAAATTATTACAGGTGTCGCATTCAGAATTATTCTGTTTTATGTATTAGCCATTGCGGTTTTAGCATTAGTTTACCCATATGGAACCGTGCATGATGAAATTAGTCCCTTTGTGTGGGTATTTAATAAAGCGGGTATTACTTTTGCTTCTTACATGATGTTGTTTGTTATTTTTTGTGCTGCGATATCGGCGGCCAACTCTGCTATTTATGCCAGTTCACGTATGTTATGGTCAATGGCGCAGGATAATTTAGCACCTAAATACTTTTCAGATGTCAATAAACGAGGAGTCCCCACTAAAGGCATCTTATTTATTGCAATTATTGCTTTAGTTTCATTATTTTCTAAATATATTGCTGCTGAAAAGCTTTATCTCTACTTAGTTGCAGGTACTGGACAAGTAGGTTGTTTTGCGTGGATTATTATCGCTTGGTGTCAGTATCAATTTCGTAAAGGCGTTAATAATGGTAAGTATCCTAAAGAGATGATTAAATTTAAATCACCATTATTTCCATGGTTAGCAGCGATTTCAATTATTGTTAATATTGTGATTATTGTTGGTGTATGGTTTGGTGAGTCGGGTCATTTTATTTTATTGTCAGAAGTAGTCTTAATTATCATTATTCTAGCTTCTTATTACTACAATAAAAAACGCAATTTAATCATTAATAACTAAGATTAATTATATTCAATTAATAGATAAATACTCATAAATTAATCTTCAATAAGGTATCAAATTAATTTGTTACGCTATTTTACATAATAACGTAACAAAAATTTGTCAATAAAGGTTAGCTATTTTAGAAAAGCCGATATGCCAGTAAATACTACTTGTGCAGCAATTGCCGATATTAGTAGTCCAGTTAATTTTGATAAAATAGCAATACCGGTATTTTTTAATACTTTTGCAATACTTTTTGCACATAAAAGCATGGCATAAATGCCCGAAGAAGCAATAAACAGTGAAACTGCACCAACCATATTGGCAGCAAAACCTACTGAACTTGTTCCCATAACAATAATTGTACCGATAGAAGCAGGGCCCATGCAAAGAGGAATCGCGAGCGGTACAACACTAATATCTTCATCACTGCTAATTTTATTTTTATCTGGAGAGTCATTCATCAGTGCTACTGCAGTGATAAACAGTAACGCGCCAGAACCGATACGGAAGGCATCAAGTGTAAAACCGAAAACGCTAAACATAGTATTACCAAAAAAGAACAATACAATACCAATAATAAACACCGCACACGATGTTTTAAGTGCAATTTTTCGGCGCTGTGGTTCATCATATTGTTTAGTACCACTTAAGAATGCACTTAGCACTGCTGGTGGCGTCATTAATGCGAATAACTTGGTTGTGGTGGCAAGAATCGCAACAAGATAGTTATCCATAATGTTACCTTTATTTGATCTAGATATTGCTTGAATTTTGTCAACGATTGTTGGCGGGAATGAACTTTTACTACATACATAAAAACGGTCACCATAAAGGTGACCATATTTAATTGGATATATTTAATCAGTTTATTAAATATTAACCAATTTGAATTAGTTAAGGCGTTCTTTGATACGCGCTGCTTTACCACGAAGTTCGCGTAAGTAGTAAAGTTTAGCTTGACGTACTTGACCACGACGTTTCACAGTAATTGAATCAACAATTGGTGAGTGAGTTTGGAATACTCGTTCAACACCTTCGCCATTCGAAATTTTACGTACTGTAAATGCAGAATGTAAACCACGATTACGAATTGCTACAACTACACCTTCATAAGCTTGAAGACGTTTTTTGTTACCTTCAACAACCCATACTTTTACTTCAACCGTATCACCCGGACGAAAAGACGGGATGTCTTTTTTCATTTGTTCTTGTTCTAATTGCTGAATAATTGCATTTTTCATAATTTTGTCTCTTACTAGTTATACTGAAATATTAATGGCTCTGTTCATCACGATATTCACGTTGGAATTCAGTGAGTAAACATTGCTCTTCATCAGTCAGAGCTAGATTTTCAAGAAGATCTTCTCTTCTCAACCAAGTTCGTCCTAGGGATTGTTTTAATCGCCAGCGACGAATCGCTTCATGGTGACCAGACATTAATACGTCAGGCACCGCCATTCCATCTAACACCTCAGGTCGAGTATAGTGTGGACAATCAAGTAACCCGTTAGCAAAAGAGTCTTCTTCTGCTGATGATTCATGATTTAATACGCCAGGAATAAACCTTGCTAATGCATCAATCATCGTCATCGCCGGTAATTCACCGCCACTCAACACGTAATCCCCAATTGACCATTCTTCATCAATTTCAGTTTGGATAACGCGTTCATCTATACCTTCGTATCGACCACAAATCAAAATCAATTTTTGATATTGTGATAACTCACAAACACCTTGTTGGTTTAATTTGCGCCCTTGTGGGGAAAGATAGATTACTTTTGTATCGTTACCTGCTACTGTTTTTGCTGCATGAATTGCATCGCGTAGTGGTTGTACCATCATTAACATGCCGGGACCACCGCCATAAGGCCTATCATCGACAGTCTTATGTTTATCATGCGCAAAATCGCGCGGGTTCCAATATTCTACTGTTAACAGTCCGTTTTTTACGGCTCGACCAGTCACACCATAACAGGTAATTGCTTGGAACATTTCGGGAAAAAGGCTAATAACGCCAATCCACATATTCTTACCTTACCAATTAAAAAGCGGGATCCCAATCGACCACAATTGTTTTTGCTGTTAAATCAACTTGTTTTATAAATTGATCATCAACAAACGGAATTAAACGTTCTGTTGCTCCAAATGCATCTTTTAGATTTGCTTTTACCACCAATACATCATTCGAGCCAGTTTCCATTAAGTCAGTAACCTGACCCAAATCATAACCGTTAACTGTTTTTACTCGACAGCCAATCAAATCTTTCCAATAAAAATCTCCATTGTTAAGTTCTGGAAATTTTTCAGCATCAACATACACTTCAAAATTAGTTAATGCATTGGCCTGATCACGATCATCAACGCCTTTGAGTTTTACAATCATATCCTGATTATGGGGTTTGAAGCTTTCTACGATTACCTCTTGCCATTTGCCAGCGCGCTGGATATACCAAGGTGTGTAATCGAAAATGCTATCTGAAAATTCTGTAAACGAAAAAATCCTGAGCCAACCACGAATGCCATAGCTAGAACCAAGTTTACCTACAACGATTAGATTCTCAGTATTCATCATTACAGTTACTATTTATTACTCAATTAAGCAGCTTTTCGTGCTTGTTTGATCAATGCATTCACACGATCAGAAACTGTTGCACCTAAACCTACCCAATGATTTACGCGATCAAGATCTAAACGTAATTCTTCTGCTTTACCTTGTGCAATTGGATTAAAAAAGCCAACGCGCTCAATAAAACGACCATCACGTGGGTTACGGCTATCAGTGACAACTACTTGATAAAAAGGGCGCTTTTTAGAGCCACCACGAGCTAAACGAATAGTTACCATAACATCCTCTTAAATTAAAAAATAATCTTTCTTTTGCCCAACATGGACAAAATCAAAGCCCCGAAATTATACTCTTTCTAGAAAAAAGTGCAATGTCTGTTTGTTGAAGCTAGGCGTGATATTGCTTGCTTTGAATTTATTTAGTCATAAATGGATAAAAATAATACTGACGATGTTTTATTTTCTGGTCTATTGTGTTTTCTTTTTTTTACGAATAAAAGCCCGTTTTAAAACATCAAAAAAACCTAATGACCTTACCATTTTTTGTCCCTCAATATAAACACGAATTGCTTTTAATGTTTTTTTGGGATCTTCAGAGGCAAAGGTGAAAGTACCGTCTTTTTTTGTTTGAATTGAATAACGAGGAATCCATCTACCACCAAATAATACGGATGCAATAACATAATCTACTTCATCCCAAGGAATTTGGATATATTTACGAGGGTCGCGCCGATGATAAAATTCAAATGCTTTATCACCAATCATTATATTGCCATATTCAGATAAACCAGTAAAAGCGGTTGCTTTCACGGTCAAATCAATTTTTGTGTTCAATGATTGAACCATCTATTACCTATCCATAACTAAGGTTGAATTGATAACACTATCCTTTTCATACACACCGCGTTTTCGTCACATTGTGTGATGAAAAGGATAATGACTGTTTAACAGAAAGCATAATTTTATACTGAAACGTTGTGCTTTCCTGAAACATTTTTACAAAAATAGTAGTTTATAAAAGACCAATCAAATGACCGGCGATACCTACTAAAAATAATCCAACAATGATAATGATTGGTGATACTTTTTTACGTAATAACCACATACAGAAGAATGTTAAAAGTAACGGAACAAGGCCTGGTATCAATTGATCTAAGTTATTTTGTAATGTGGTGACTTTTTCTTGAGTAAGAGATAATCCACTTTGCATTTGTTGTAATGCTTGTTGGATACCTTGAGCCCCCGCAGGTAGTGAATTCCAGTCAATAAATGCACCATTGTCTAGTTTGACTGTTGATACAATGGGCTGGAATTTTATTGATACCCACCTTTGTACCAAAGCAGCAAGTACAAACATCCCTAGTATAGATGCACCTTTAGTAATTTTTTGTAGTAAACCGCCTGATAGGTTATCTGTAATTTTCGATCCAGTACGATAACCAAATTCTTGGGTGTACCACATAAAGCCCCAACGAATAATATTCCATAATACAAAGAATAAAATAGGACCCATAATATTACCACTAAGCGCTAATGAAGCACCAAGAGCACCAAGCATTGGTCGTACCGTAAACCAAAACACTGGATCACCAACCCCAGCTAGAGGACCCATCATCCCAACTTTTACCCCTTGAATGGCAACATCATCAACAGCGGCACCGTTGGCGCGCTCTTCTTCTAAAGCAAGCGTTACACCTAAAACAGGTGATGCTAAATATGGATGGGTATTAAAAAACTCTAAATGACGTTTTAGCGCTGCTGAGCGGTCTTCTTTCGTGGTATATAATTTTTTGATAGCAGGGATCATAGAATAAACCCAACCACCATTTTGCATACGTTCATAGTTCCAAGAACCTTGAAGGAAAGTTGAACGCCAAGCAACAGCTAAACGATCTTTTTTGCTTAATTGAATTCTATCTGTCATTTTCTTCTCCAAGTTCTTAGTAATCATTCAAAATATCATCAAGCGGATCACCTTTACTACCGCCATTTGATGAATTGCCGCGTTCAGAAAGATTGAGATATATCAGTGCTAATGCAATTCCTAACGCACCAAGGGCAATTAATGTTAATTGTGATATAGCGGCAACCACAAAGCCAATAATGAAAAATGGCCATACTTCACGGTTTGCCATCATGTTTATTACCATTGCATAACCAACTGCAACAACCATACCACCACCAATAGCCATACCGGTTGTTAACCATTCAGGCATTGCATTTAAGGCTTCTCTAACTGTTTCTGCAGGAATGAAAAGTAACGCAGCTGCTGGAATGGCAATACGTAGACCTTGCAAGCAGATACCTAAAATTTGCAACCATTCGATTTTACGAATATTACCTTCTTCTGCTGCGGCATCCATCATATGAACTAATGGAACAGCGATAGTTCGCACAATCATGGTTAAAAATAATCCAGCAACCGCAAGTGGAATAGCTACTGCAATAGCTGTTGATACGCCTGCAACGCCTTGACCACCTAAAACTAAAATAATCGATGATGCAACGGCGGCGAGTGCGGCATCTGGTGCTACGGCTGCCCCAATATTTGCCCAACCTAAAGCAATCATTTGTAACGATCCACCTAATACTACACCCGCTTCTAAATTGCCAGTCACAAGTCCAATTAATGAACATGCAACAAGTGGCTGGTGAAATTGAAATTGATCTAAAATACCTTCCATACCGGCTAGAAAGGCAATAGCTATCACTAATATGATAGCAACAATTGATAATGTCATAATATATAACCCCTTAAATAAAACTAATTTTTTTGTTCATCTAATTCTTCTTTCGCTTTTTTCAATAAATCATCCATATTACTATTGGAATCATTTGGTACTTTGCGAACATCAAATTTAACGTTTTTGGCTTTCAATTTTTCAAATGCATCAACATCATCAGCATTCATTGAAAGTACTTTGTTAACCATGACTTTACCAACAGAATGTGCCATTGAGCCAATATTAAGAACATCAATATCGACACCACCTTCTATCGCACGTAAAACATCTTGAGGGTTTTCAAATAAGAGCAAGGCTTTAGTATTGCCAAATCGAGGGTCATGCGATACTTCAATTATTTTTTTAATTGGTACAACGTTTGCTTTAACTCCAGGAGGTGCAGCTTCTTGAATAAGTTTTTTTCTTAATTCATCTTTGGCGACGGAATCAGAAACCACAATTATACGATTAGGATTGGTTGATTTAGTCCAAGCAGTTGCAACTTGTCCATGTAATAATCGTGAATCAACTCGCGCTAAGACAATTTTCATTTTGCCATCACCAAGTACCGTTCCTTCTGGTATTGTGTTAGATACTTGGGTTGCTGGTGCATTTTGATTTGGTGCATCAACAGTTGCTTTGACCCCTTCTCTTGCTGGCTCAATAATTGCGGCAGCAATTTCTTTGGCGGTCTCCATTGAAAAACGTGAAGAGTAAGCTTCAATAAGCATTGGAAGATTTAAACCTGCAACGATCGCCCAATTACTGTGTTCGCCACACAAATTATTAGCCTGATTAAAAGGTGTGCCGCCCCATAAATCTACTAAAAATAATACTTCATCTTGATTGTCAAATGTTGCGATTGCTTCCTGCATTCGTTCTTTTAAACTTTCTGGACTGTCACTAGGATGCAAGGTAATGGCTTTAACATCTTCTTGCTCTCCAAAGATCATCGATCCTGATTGTAGAATACCTTCAGCAAACTCCCCATGAGTAGCTAGGATAATTCCTACCATATGATTTCCTCCGGATTTTTATATTATTGAATAATATAAATGTGTTATAAAATTACTCTAAAAAATTATTACTAATTCAGTTATTTGCTACAATAAAAAATGTCACTCTTTTACCACACAAAAAAAGCAAAGTTTTTTTTAGTGTAAATCTGACTGCATATTTATTCCATTAAAGAATATATTTATTCCATCAAAGAATATATTTATTATATTATAAATTTTATTATTAAATCATTGCATTTGTTAAAAGTTGTGACATAGATAATAGATTATGTTATTAAAAAACATCTCGTTATAATCGAAAAAAATCACAATAGTCAAAAATAAATAATTTATTTTTTCCCTAAAATTAAGAATTTCTTGATGTTTGGATAATTGCTATAATTTTTTTGAAAAAATATTTAGATTATTGGTTACTCAATTTTATTTTATCGATTTGTAAACTTTTTTATGATCTTTATTAGGCACAATATATGGTTATCAAATGATAATACAGAATATATTGTGCATAAGATTACTTAACTTATTTAATCCATAATGATTTATTTTTATACCTTTGATCAAGTTCAGCACTAAACCAGCGACCGTTTAAAACTTCAGAAATGATGATATTTTTCGTTTCTTGATTAATTGATTGATCAACATCCATTTCATTAAGTACATCACTGTAGGTAAACTTTTTGCCTCCCATATACGCAATGGCTTTTACTTTATCTGCGTTCATGTATAAATAGGCATTATTTGCCTTACTATGGTCAGCGGTCCAATTATTCCAATAAACTAAATTAGTTCCATTAGGATCACCTGAATGAATAAAATTATTAAGGTATTTTTTGAATGTCATACTTAATTGTTTGGCGCCTTGAGTTTTGTACGCATTACCAATGAAACCATCATAATTTTGTGAATTAGCATCCAATAATGGTAAGAAAACTCCATGAAAAGCACCAAATAATGCCATTTGGGAACCAACACTATTGGTGTCTTGACCAAATTCTATTTCTACCCCATAAATTTTGGCTTTATAAAAGGGAGCCATTTTCTGCGCAGAATCTGCTACATTAAATAGGTCATATAAACGCCCCCCATATTTATTGGTAAAATTAAATTCTTTAAGTTTCTTGCCTGTTGGTAAACCATTGTTGAAAGCATCACTAAAATAAGGGGATGTTTGGGCGAATAATGAAAATTCGCCGGTGCCAGTTAACATAATCAATGGCACAGAATTATATTCATGAGTATTAAAACCGTCTTTAGGAATGACATATCCATCATTGTATAAATGTGGAAATACGCTCATTCTTATTCCAGCATTCCCCATAAGTGATACTAGTCGTTGTGAAGATAAACTATAAAGATAATTTCTTACATCAGAGTGATTGGTTAATAGCCAATTATAAGCTTCTTCTTGGGTTGGTTTTATTTTATCTTCAACAACAAGAGGAGCGATAGCCTTAGCAAATACTTTTATGCTATCTTGTTTATCCGCAATAGTCATGCCACCACTAAAAGATATTGCCTTTTGGAATTTGTCTTTGAAAATAGGTGAGATTAACATTGCCATTACATCTCGCCCACCAGCAGAAAAACCAGATACGGTTATGTTATTAGCGTCTCCACCAAAATTAGTTATATTATCTTTTATCCAATCTAAGGATTTTGCAATATCAAGTAGAGCATAATTTCCAGAATCTTCAAGTTTATCTCCAGTTTGTAAGGCTGGAAGTGGATTGAATCCCAATGGTCCTAAACGATAATTAATTGAGACAAAAATACCGTCAATGTCATTTACCATGGTATTTCCTGTCATTTCCTCCGCTCTACCATTTTGATTATTTCCGCCGTGAATATAAACCAGTACTGGTAAATTATTCGATTTATTATTAGGTCGATATATATTGAGATTTAGACTGTCATCTGAGCCAATAACTTTATTTTCTTTAATTTGAAATGCGACTTTGCTGGCTTGGGTTGCATCTAATACGCCTTCCCACGGTTCAGGATCAATGGGTTTTTTCCACCTTAGTTGACCAGTTGGTGATTTGGCATAAGGTATACCCGTCCAAACAATAACGTTATTTATTTTATCAAATTGACCTTTTACCATACCATATTGGGTTTGAACCAAAGTGGCATCAGCAATTTGGTTGATATTGGCTTGATGATTATCAACGTTATGTAAATTATTTTGATTACTCGCAAATGTTGGGAGGGATAGAGTTAATAGACTAATTAAGACCGTGGCAATATTAAGTTTTAGTAATGATTTTTTCATAGATTTTCCTTTTATAAAATAAAACTTAAATAAAATTTGAATTAGTTTTTCAAAAAATCCATCAATTAATGAATATAGTTACATTTGAAATTAGAGCAAAATTATTGTTTTTATAAATGGTTATTTCAAATGCTGTGAATGAAAAATTAGACTTGAGTCACAAATTGGGTATACCAATTTGTGTTATTTAGCAATTTATGCAGGGTGGTTATTTATTGCTTTGCGAATAGAATCATTATTTTGTAACAATATTTTTTTTGCTTGTAACTCATCAATATCCGCAAGAATCATTAATATTGCTGTTTTACAATGTTTATTGCATTTATTCAATGCAGCTATTGCTGTTTCACGATTGCAATCGGTAGCTTGCATAACGATTGATATTTGTCGTTCAATGAGCTTGGCATTCGTTGCTTCAACATCAACCATTAAATTGCCGTAAACTTTGCCAATTTTGATCATGCTTGCGGTAGTTAGCATATTGAGTACTAACTTTTGTGCAGTGCCAGCTTTCATTCTTGATGAACCCGTGATCACTTCAGCTCCAACAATTGGAGTAATAGCGATGTCTGCTAATTTAATCATTGGTGCCTTAGGATTACAACATAAACTAATAACTGTTGCTCCCAGTGATTTAGCATATTGCATACCACCTATTACATAAGGTGTGCGCCCACTAGCTGCAATACCGACTAAAATATCGTTAGTGCCAAAATCAATATTGGCTAAATCATTGATAGCTTGATTAGGATTATCTTCAGCGTTTTCAACGGCTTTAAAAATAGCTGGTGTTCCGCCCGCTATTAAGCCTATGACCTGCTGCGGTGGTGAGCCATAAGTAGGTGGGCACTCACTGGCATCTAAAATACCCAATCGACCAGAGGTACCGGCACCAAGATAAATTAATCGACCTTGTTTTAAAAAAGCTTGGCTGATAGCATCAACAGCTTGAGCTATATTATAAAGCTCCTTTTCAACAGCTAACGCCACTTGTTTATCTTCATTATTGATAATTTTAAGTATCTCTAATGTTGAACAGTTATCAATATGTTCGCTATTAGGATTGCGACTTTCGGTTATCATCTCTGAAAGATTAATTTTTTGCATGTTTTTTTAATCCTAGCCATAACAATAAAATTACAACAGCAAATAAACCGCCAAAACCAACACCGATTGCTATAATAGGTAAATCCATAGCAACAGCTAAAGTGTAAAGCCCTAACATAACCATCATAGCCGTGTATTCACTTAAGTTTTGTACCGAAATCACACTGCCCGCGCCAACTAACTCTTTACCTATTTTTTGAATAAAAGCATTTAAAGGTACTAAAAAGAAGCCACCTAAAGCCCCAATGACAACTAACAAAATATAAGATGAAATAATATTACCTTGTAATGTAAAAGCAATTACCATAATTCCCATCATAATTCCTGCTGGAATACAACGTAATGTGTTATTTATTGAGATAAATGTACTAGCCAGTCCAGCACCAATTACAATACCAATAGCAACAATAGCATTAAGGTTGGTTGGTGTGGCATTATCGTGAATATCTAAAACGACAGGAACCCAACTGATCAACAGAAAACGTAAAGTAATACCTGCGCCCCAAAATAAACTTGTGCCTAATAATGTAAACAGTACTTGCCTGTTGGTAAATATTATTTTAACCGTATTGGCAAAATCTTTGACCATACTTAAAAATTGCCATTGAATATTTTGTCTTGCAGCAGGTAATTTAGGAATAAAAATGTTAGCAATTACAGCAAGTCCATACATAAATACACACGCAAATAACGCCGCAGTTACATTAAGATCGGCAATATGTCCGCCTGCTAATGACCCAAGCAGAATAGCAGCAATCGTTGATGCTTCAATTAATCCATTAGCTTTTACTAAATTATCACCACTGGTAAGTTCTCCCAAAATTCCATATTTTGCTGGAGAATATGCTGCAGCACCAATACCAACTAAAAAATAGCCTACAAATGGACTTAAGTTTAAACAGATACAACCGGCACCTAATAATTTTATACCGTTTGAAATCATCATAACTTTTCCTTTGGACATACTATCAGCAAATTGACCGACAAAAGGGGAAAGTATAATAAAAGGCACAACAAAACCAATCTGTAATGCTGACTGGCTCCATTCTGGATAATGTAAATTTTTAATGAATGCCAATATGGCAAAGAAGATTGCATTATCAGCAAAGGCTGAAAAAAACTGCGCTAGCATGGTCGCAACCATGCCTTTGCTTAATAGTGACAGTTGTTTCATATGATATCCTTAAGTTATTGGTCAGCCATTTTTCTCAAGGTAATAAAATCAATTTTACCTGTACCAAGAAGTGGTAACTCTTTTACAACACGAATATCACGCGGTATAGCTAATGCTGGAATACCCAGTTCTTGAGCTGCTTGATTAAGTTGTTCGCGATTTAACTCAGGCGATGTAGTAAATAATACAATTGCTTCCCCTTTTGCTGCATCACTTTTTACTGTTGCACCGTGCATAGCTTCAGAATCGACTTTTTTAGCAAGCGCTTCAACACTTTCTAATGAAACCATTTCACCAGCAATTTTAGCAAATCGTTTTAACCGTCCTTTGATTGTTAAAAAACCTTGCTTATCAATAGAAACAATGTCGCCGGTATCATACCAACCTTTTTCCGGTTGACCTTGTTCATCGGTTGCGGTTGGTTCTTCCAATTTACCTGGGTTTTCTACTCGTAAGTAACCTTTCATTACATTAGGTCCCTTAACGAGTAATTCTCCACCATCAGAAATACCTGGAATTGGGATTAATTTTGAGGTCATACCCGGTAATAATCGGCCTACTGTGCCAGCTTTAAATGCCATTGGAACATTCAGTGACACAACCGGTCCGCATTCAGTAACACCATAGCCCTCTAGAATACGAATACCATATTTATCTTTCCATTGCTCACGTACTGCGTCAGATAGTTTTTCCGCACCAGCGACCACATAACGTAGGCGCATAAAATCATAAGGGTGTGCATAACGAGCATAATTGGCTAAAAAAGTAGGTGTACCAAATAAAACGGTACAGTTTTGGTCATAAATTATTTCAGGCACCATACGATAATGTAAAGGATTTGGATATAAGAAAGTACGGCTACCGGAAAATATTGGTAAAAATAGCCCAGCGGTGATACCAAAAGCGTGGAATAGCGGTAATGCAGACATAAAGCGGTCAGCGGGTGTTGGGTCAATAACGGTTCGAATTTGCTCGACATTAGCAAGTAAGCTAGCATGGCTATGCACAACACCTTTAGGATTACCTTCAGAACCGGATGTAAATAATACCAACGCTTCGTCATCACTGGTTTGAGCTTGTTTAACTAAACGTGGTATAAACTGGTGAACGGCAATGTAAAGTTTGTCGGTAAATGTTAAACTACTGCGTAAATCTTCTAAGAAACACCATTTAACATCTTTGATTTCTTCAAGTAAATAGTCGAGTTTTCCTTTTTGGATAAATTTACGTGAAGTGATAATGGTTTTGATTTCAGCAGCTGTTATTGCGCAGGTTAAACCTTTTGTTCCTGCGGTATAGTTGAGCATTGCTGGAATGCGGTTTTTAACCGATAAACCAAAAATGGTAGCAACGGTAATCGTTGCATTAGGTAATAGAACTCCAACGCGTTCTTTTTTCTGAGTAAATTTAGAAAGAATACAGCTAATACCAATAATTTGTTTAATTAAATTGCGATAAGTTGCTTCATTAGTTGTGGGATCTTGTACCATCCGTGATTTTACGCCGTAGCGTACTTGAGCTTCAAGCAGTGCTTCAAAAAGAGTTAATTTAGGACGACTTCCCATACGAGCATTCATCATTATTTGATGAAGTTTTTCACCGGCAATATAGCGTCTTTCACTAGCTTTGGGTGCATCCGGCATAGGAATGGATGTTGGTTCAAGCACATGAATCGTTATTTTAGGGAATAAGTGACGTTTAAATAATCCTTTCAAGCGACTGGTTATGGTAAACTCTGCACCTTCAATCCAGACAGGTACAATGGTTGCTTGTGATCGAGCTGCGACAAAAGCAGCGCCATCATAAACTTTCATTAAGGAACCTGTTACTGTAATTCTTCCTTCAGGAAAAATAACAATTGGACGACCTTTTTCAATTTCGCGAACTAAACGTTTAATGGCCATAGGACTAATTGGATCCATTGGCACAAAATCCACATAATGTTTGGCTAGACGTACTAACCAATGATTGATATAACCTGCGTAGATAGCAAAAACAGGTCTTACTGGTAAAAAAACGCCGATTAGAATACCATCAAGGAAAGAAACGTGATTCGGTGTGATAAGCAATCTGTCTTGTTTTAAATTGTTAAGATTCCCATGAACTTTTACATGGAATAACATCTTTAAAAAAAATTTTAATATTTTAAATAACATCTCATTTCTCAAGTATCGTGTAAAATTACACCATGTAATAATAGTGAAAATAATTAAAATATACAAGAAATGTAAAATACAAAAAATAAATTAAATAAAACAAATTGTTATATGTTAAGATAATGTCGCTTGATTTTAAAAATAGATTATAGATACTAAAAAGGTAAATAAATAGAAAAGATCAATAAGGAATCAATATGCTAATTTTAACAGCTAAAGATATTGAAAAATTCTACACCATGGCAGAGGCAATAGCTGCAGATAAACAGGCCTTAAAAATTTATACTCAAGGAAATAGTGATGTGCCATTACGTATCAATTTCGATATGCAAAAAGGACAATGCTTGTTCATGCCTGCTCATATAAAAGGTAACGATATTGTAGGAATTAAAATAGTTTCGGTATTTCCAGATAATCCTAAATTAGGTAAACCATCTGTACCTGCTCAAGTCATGATGATAGACCCACAAACAGGTGAAGTTTGCGCCATGTTGGATGGTACTTTTGTAACCCAACTTAGAACAGGCGCAGTGCAAGGTGCTGCAACCGATCTTTTAGCTCGTAAAGATTCTAAGCGAGCCGTGTTGATAGGCACAGGTGGACAAGCTGCTTCACAATTAGAGGCTATGTTAACCGTTCGTCCATTAACCGATGTGGCAATCTTTGGGCTGGATACTAATAAAGGTAAGCAATTTACCGAGTTAATGAAGAAACGGTTTGAACATTTTTCTGCTAATCTGTATTTTTCTGAAAATTTCGATGAAGATATTCATCAAGCGGATATCATTACCTCTGTCACCACATCAAAAGAAGTGACTTTTAATGGTGATCTAGTTAAGCCTGGAACTCATATCAATGGAGTAGGTGCATACATGCCAGATATGCACGAGATTCCAAGTAATATTGTAGAAAAAGCCGATATTCGAGTGCTTGATACGAAAGACGGTGTATTTGCCGAAGCGGGTGATATCATTGATCCTATTGAACAAAAACTCGTATCAAAAGATGATTTTTTAGAATTAGGTGATTTAGTTTTAAATCCACAGCTTTGCCGCCAAAATGAGCAGCAAATTACTTTATTTAAAACAGTTGGAACAGCAGTACTTGATGTCTATGTTGGTTATGATATTTACCTTAAAGCAAAAGAAAAAGGTATTGGCGTAAATATCTAATAAAGTAACAACCTGAAATTTGTAAAAAAGTTTCAGGTTAACTATACGTTTAAGTAAAAAACTAACTTTTTAATTCTTCTTTTTGAGAACGTCCAAGCAATGCCATCGCTGCTTGTTTAGGATCTTTATGTTCATATAAAATTTTATAAATCTGTTCAGTGATAGGCATATCAACATGGTATTTTTGTGCAAGTGACCAAACTTCTTTGGTATTTTTACAACCTTCGACAACTTGGGCAATAATATCTTGAGCCTCTTGAATAGATTTATTCTGACCAAGTAATATTCCAAAGCGACGGTTACGGGATTGATTGTCTGTACAAGTTAAAACGAGATCACCAAGTCCTGCCATTCCCATAAAAGTTGCAGGATCAGCGCCTAAGACTGCACCTAAACGCATCATTTCGGCAAGACCCCGGGTGATTAACGCTGTTCTGGCATTAGCACCAAAGCCTAAACCGTCTGACAGACCTGCACCAATAGCAATAACATTTTTTATTGCCCCGCCAAGTTGTACTCCAATAAAGTCTTTACTGCTGTAAACACGAAAACTTTTACTACAGTGAAATAGATTTTGTAATTCAGTTAAAAATTGTTCATTAGTTGATGCGACAGTTACTGCTGTTGGTGAACCAGAAGCTACCTCTTTGGCAAATGTTGGTCCAGAAATAACCGCTAATGGAATTTTATCACCTAGAATTTCTTTAGCTACATCTTGTAACAATCTGCCTGTATCAACTTCAAGCCCTTTTGTTGCCCAAACAATTTTGCTATCTTTACGTAAGAAAGGTTTAATTTGTTTTAGGATGCTGGCAAAAGCATGACTTGGTACGACAATTAGTAAAATAGGTGCAGCTAATACGGCGGTTTGTAAATTACTTTCGATTTGTAACAGATCAGGAAAAGGTATATCTGGCAAAAACTGCTTATTTTGCCTGTCATGCTGCAAAACAGTCATTTTATCTGAGTTATGTCCCCACAATAACGTAGGGTGACCATTTCGTGCTAATAAGATAGCTAAAGACGTTCCATAAGAACCCGCTCCAATAACTGTCACAGCAGCATTTTTTTTCATAATAATCCAAAACTTTTTATTAATTCAAATAATATAACTATTGCAATGTTTCAGTAGATTCAGCTTCAGCTTGTTGCTGAATATAATTCATATACAACGCTTCAAAATTTACGGGTTCTAAATTCACTTGTGGGAATGAACCTTTATTTACTAAACTTGAAATTACTTCACGTGCGTAAGGGAACAAAATATTTGGACAATAAGAGCCAACACAATGTTGAACTTGGCTTTCATCAAATCCGATAAGTGAAAAAATACCTGCTTGAGTCACTTCACAAATATATACAATTTCTTCTTGCTGTTTTACCGTTACAGTAACACGTAGTGCAACTTCATAAACGCCTTCATTTAAGGTTTGCGAAGATGAATTTAATTCTAAATTCATATCTGGTTGCCACTGTTTAGTAAAAATTTCAGGTACATTATTAGTTTCAAATGAAACATCTTTAGTGTAAATACGTTGAATTGCGAATTGTGTTTCAGGTTGTTGGGTATTATTTTGTTCTGTCATGATAAAACCTTATTTTTGAATAATATTATTTTTTTACAAGTGGTAAATTTTCGCCATTCCAGCCAGCAATGCCATCTTTTAACACAGACACATTTAAAAAGCCTTGTTTGATAAGTGTTTCACCAATGCTAGCAGATGATAAACCATTTTCGTCAACCAAAATTATGGTGTTTTCTTTAAATTTTTCAATTAATTTTGAACTGGAATTTTTAATATCGATAGGCAAAATATTATGAGCGTCAGTGATATGCCCCTTTTTAAAACTATCTGCAGTTCTAATATCAATAATAACTGCATTTTCTCTGTTAATCATATGGATCGCTTGAGCATTATCAATAATTTTAACCTTTGATAATTTACCTTTAATCGTTAATACGATAATTGTGATAAATAGCGCAATCCAACCTAATGAAAGCAAAAGATGATTTTTTACAAAAGGTAGAATTTCGAGTGTTATAAAGTCCATACTTATATAATTACCTAATTTTTTAATAATAAGACAAGATTATAACGGTATTATGCATTGAAATACAGTGCTTAAAAGAGAAAACTTAATTTACATGCAACCATGTTAATTTAATTTTTCGATTAGAGTGATACATAATTTAAATAGGTTATTTTAATTTTATGTTTTTTATGAGGCCATTTTATTTGTGTAATTTGATCCAAAATCTAATTTCCGTATTATTTTTATAATTCATGATGTTTTTTGTTTGGTGATTAGATGGCTATAAACTAAATAAATAAACTAAGAAAAACGTCAATTTAAAAATCAGAAATAAATTTTGAATAATGATTAATATAGTAAAATTTTTCTATTTTAGGGCATTGAAAACGATCATTTTAGGTCGATGATTAATTTTGGTGCGTTGATTTGGTGCTTGTTGCTTTAATTTAGTGCAATTTGTATATTTATGTTACTATTATTGAAGATAAATCCACTAAAATAGTATGGTCAAAAAATGGCATCATATTTGCATAATAGAATACAACTCGGCAAGAATGCCTTTTAAACTGAACAATTATTTGTCCTCAATGGAGAAGATACATGTCTATACAAAGAGTTTTAACGCTAATTAAAGATAATGATGTGAAATTTGTTGATTTACGTTTTACTGATACTAAAGGTAAAGAACAACACGTTACTATTCCTGTTAGTCAAATTGATACTGATTTTTTTGAAGATGGTAAGATGTTTGATGGCTCATCAATTGCAGGTTGGAAAGGTATTAATGAATCAGATATGGTATTAATGCCAGATGCATCAAGCGCTGTTATTGACCCATTTTTTGAAGACACGACATTAAATATACGTTGTGATGTCTTAGAACCAGCTACATTGCAAGGCTATGATCGTGATCCTCGTTCAATAGCTAAACGTGCAGAAGACTTCTTAAAATCATCTGGTATTGCTGACACCGTTATTTTTGGACCAGAACCAGAGTTCTTTTTATTTGATGATGTACGTTTTGGTTCGCCGATGTCAGGCAGTTTTGTTCATATCGATGATATTGAAGCAGCTTGGAATTCGGGTACTAAATATGAAGAAGGTAACAAAGGGCATCGTCCTGGTGTAAAAGGTGGTTATTTTCCACTTCCACCAGTTGATTCATCACAAGATATTCGCTCTGAAATGTGCTTAATTATGGAACAACTTGGTTTAGTTGTTGAAGCTCATCACCATGAAGTAGCTACAGCTGGTCAGAACGAAATTGCTTGCCGTTTTAACACATTAACTAAAAAAGCTGATGAAGTTCAAATTTATAAATATGTAGTTCAAAATGTTGCTCATGCCTATGGTAAAACAGCAACGTTTATGCCAAAACCAATATTTGGTGATAATGGTTCAGGTATGCACTGTCACCAATCACTTGCTAAAGACGGCGTAAATCTTTTTGCGGGTGATAAATATGCGGGTCTATCTGAAATGGCACTGTTTTATATTGGTGGAATTATTAAACATGCTAAAGCGATCAATGCATTTACTAACCCAGCCACTAACTCTTATAAACGTTTAGTACCAGGTTATGAAGCGCCTGTTATGCTTGCTTATTCAGCACGTAACCGTTCTGCATCAATTCGTATTCCTGTTGTTACAAGCCCTAAAGCTCGTCGTATTGAAGTTCGTTTCCCAGATCCGGCAGCGAATCCATACTTAGCATTTGCAGCGCAGCTAATGGCTGGTTTAGATGGTATTATCAATAAAATTCACCCAGGTGATGCAATGGATAAGAACTTATATGATTTACCGCCAGAAGAATCTAAATTAATTCCACAAGTAGCAGGCTCACTTGAAGAGGCATTAGAAGCATTAAATTCAGATCGTGAATTCTTAACTCGTGGCAACGTATTTACTAATGATACTATTGATGCCTATATCGATTTAAAACGTCAAGATGTTGATCGTGTTCGCATGACGCCACATCCAGTTGAATTTGAATTGTACTATAGTCTATAAGTAAACATTTTATGCCTTAATCACCACTATTTAGTTAGTGGTGGTTTCCAAAGGGGACGGAAATCCAACGATGACATTTGATAATGAATCTGATGCTAATCTTGTTCTCGATTCGATGATCACAAGTATTTTGTTATTAGATAAAAAACTCAATATTCTTTATGCTAATACTGCTGCGCAACAATTATTGGCGCAAAGTTCCAAAAAATTATTAGAAAGTTGTTTCCCAGATTTATTGAGCTATTTTTCTTTAGATATTGAATTAATGCTGCGTGCATTAGAAAAAAATCAAGGTTTTACGGATAACGAAGTTAATTTAGTTGTTAACAATGAATTACATATCTTATCGTTAACGGCACAATTACTAACAAACGGTCATGTATTGATCGAAATGGCGCCGTTAAATAATCATAAGCGGTTAAGTCAAGAGCAATTACAACAAGCCCAACAAAGTGCAGCTCGTGAATTAGTTAGGGGGCTTGCTCATGAAATTAAAAATCCACTTGGAGGTCTTAGAGGTGCCGCTCAGTTATTATCACGCGAACTACCTAAAAATGAATTGCAAGATTATACGCAAGTAATTATTGAACAAGCAGATAGATTAAGGAATCTTGTTGATAGGTTACTTGGCCCCCAACAGCGATTGCAGCAAAAAGAACAGAATATTCATAAAGCAATTGAACGAATATATGCACTGCTTTGTCTGGAAAAGCCAATCAATGTTGTAATTTTACGTGATTATGATCCCAGTTTGCCCGAATTCATTCATGATTCAGAGCAGATTGAGCAAGTGATTTTAAATATTGCTCGTAATGCTTTACAAGCTATTGGTACTAAAAGCGGAACGATAACAATTAGAACAAGAACAGCGTTTCAAGTTACTTTACATGGGCAGCGTTATCGTCTATGCGCGCGTATAGATATTGAAGACAATGGACCAGGTGTTCCTGTTCATATACAAGATACACTGTTTTATCCAATGGTAAGTGGTTATGAAGGTGGTACTGGAATTGGACTTTCGATTGCACATAATATTGTCGATCAACATCACGGTAAAATTGAATTCAATAGTTGGCCAGGGCATACAGAATTTTCTGTCTATCTGCCAATTAAGCAGTGAGGTAAATTAAAATGAATGTTTGGATAGTTGATGATGATAGTTCTATTCGTTGGGTATTAGAGAAAGCATTAACCAATGCTCATTTTAACTGTATTACTTTTTCAAGTGGCCAAGAAGCGATAGATGCTTTAGTTACTAATCCTCAAAAACCGGCAGTTTTAATCTCAGATATAAAAATGCCAGGGCTGGATGGCTTTACATTACTTCACCATGTTAAAGAACAATATCCTGACTTACCTGTTATTATTATGACAGCTCATTCAGATCTTGATGCAGCAGTGAATGCATATCAAAGAGGAGCTTATGATTATATTCCTAAACCCTTTGATGTTGATGAAGTTATTCAACTCGTAGAGCGAGCTATACTACAAACTCAAAGTAAAAAAAACAGTAGTAATACCACCGCTAAAGCGTCCACTGGTATTATTGGTGAAGCACCTTCTATGCAAGAAGTGTTTCGCATTATTGGTCGTTTATCTAAATCATCAATAAGTGTTTTGATTAATGGAGAGTCTGGAACGGGTAAAGAACTGGTCGCTAAAGCTCTGCATACCCACAGTCCTCGATCACAATCGCCATTTATTGCACTTAATATGGCCGCTATTCCTAAAGACCTCATTGAATCAGAACTATTTGGGCATGAAAAAGGGGCCTTTACTGGGGCAGCACAAATTCGTCATGGACGATTTGAACAAGCTAATGGTGGAACGTTATTTTTAGATGAAATTGGTGATATGCCTCTTGATGTGCAAACCAGATTATTAAGAGTATTAGCTGATGGGCAGTTTTATCGTATTGGGGGATATTCACCCGTCAAAGTCGATGTACGTATTATCGCTGCAACTCACCAAGATTTAGAAGCAAGAGTCAGAGAAGGAAAATTTAGAGAGGATCTGTTTCATCGTCTAAATGTAATTCGTATTTTATTACCCCCACTACGCGATAGGGCTCAAGATATTCCAAAACTGGCAGCACATTTTTTAAATACTACAGCAAAAGAATTAGGGGTAGAAAGTAAAGTATTTAGTGTTGAAGCCTTAGATGTATTATGTCAGTTTAATTGGCCAGGTAATGTTCGCCAACTTGAGAACACTTGCCGTTGGGTTACAGTTATGTCTTCAAGTAAAGAAATACTTGTACAAGATTTACCGCCAGAGTTATTGCAATTAACTGTACCTAAAAACGTCACAAGTCAGGAAGTTAGCATTCAACAGAGTAATCAAGTACAAAAAAATATTGATTGGCAATATCAGCTCGAACATTGGGCTAAAGAAGCCTTACTTGCTGGCAAGGTTGGCATTTTAACAGAGGCAGTTACTGATGTTGAGCGTATTTTATTAAATTGTGCTTTGAATTTTACTCGTGGACATAAACAAGATGCTGCACATTTATTAGGTTGGGGACGTAATACGTTGACGAGAAAGCTTAAAGAGTTATCTGATGATAAGTAATTATTAATAATATATGCGGTTTTTATAAAAACTCATTGTTTCAACTTTAAAAATTACTGTTTTTATCAATTTTTTTGGTATTATTTTGCTGTTTGTTTAAAGTTCATTGAACACTTATTTATTTTTAGTTACAATTTGGTGCAAATGATAATTATTATTATTTTATTTATCATTTATGCGCTTTTGAACTAAGCTAATAATTAGGAGTTACAATGTATTCATCTATCAAAGTTAAATTTTTAGTATTACTAGCCGCTTTATTTGCATTGGTTGGTTGTGACGATAAAAAAGATGCGCCAGCCGCTAATAAAACATCAATCGTTGTTGAACATTCCCAAGGTAAAACTGAGGTACCTGAAAATCCAAAAAAAGTGGTAGTATTTAATACCGCAACATTAGATATTATCGATGCATTAAATATTCCTGTCACGGCAGTTCCTCAATCAGATGTACATTTCCCAGATTTCTTATCAAAATATGCAGATAAAACGTATACTAATGTTGGTACTTTATTTGAGCCAAATTATGAAGTGCTAAGTACACTTCAACCCGATGTGATTATCGCTGGTGGACGTGCAAATGATGTCTATAAAAAATTAAGTGATATTGCACCAACAATCTCACTTGATCTAGATCCTAATAATTTCTTAGCTAGCTTAACAGAGCGTACTGAACAGTTAGGTAACATTTTTGGTAAACAAGAAGAAGCAAAAAAATTACTTGCCGATTTTAACCAAAAAATTGAACAGTTAAATCCAAAAGCAAGCACAGCAGGAACCGCTTTAGTTATTATGATTAATGGTGGCAAAATGTCTGCTTATGGACCAAAATCGCGTTTTGGTTTTATTTTCGATGTACTAGGTTTTAAACCTGCAACAATATTCCAAGAAGCGGGACGTCATGGTAATGCAGTAACTTCTGAGTTTGTATTAAGCGTTAATCCTCAATGGTTATTTGTTCTAGATAGAGACAATGCAATTGGTAATAAAGAAGCTCAATCAGCCCAGCAAGTTTTAGATAATGAATTAATTCAGAAAACGGATGCATGGCAACAAAACCATATTGTTTATTTAGATTCTACATCAATGTATATTTCTGGCGGTATCCAAACTTATAGTCGTTTAATGGACCAAATAAGTGATGTTTTAGAAAAAACATCAGCAAACTAAATAAACCATGACTAAAACAGTTTATTTTATTGCAGGCATTGTTTTTTTATTAGCAATGACTGCATTAAGTTTGTTTATTGGTGCAGGGCATGTAACGTTAGTCGATCTTTGGTCTGACGGTAATATGCGACAAATATTTTTTGTTAGCCGCGTTCCTAGAACGGTGGCTTTACTCTTAGCTGGTAGCGCGATGAGTGTTGCCGGTTTAATTATGCAACTACTTACCCAAAATCGATTTGTCGAACCGTCTCTAGTAGGTACTACTCAATCAGCTAGTTTAGGGTTATTAGTGATGATGGTACTTGCTCCGGGCGCAAGTGTTATGATGAAAATGGTGGTAGCAAGTTTATTTGCTATGGCCGGCACTGTATTATTCATGTTTATTTCTCGCAAAATTATTTTTAAATCTGCACTTATGGTACCTCTTGTTGGGATAATGCTTGGTGCAGTGATTAGTGCAATTTGTACTTTTTTTGCTATGTATTTTGATTTACTGCAATCACTTGGAGGCTGGGAATCAGGTGATTTTTCAGGTATTTTACAAGGTCGTTACGAGCTATTGTGGCTAGTTGGGGGCATTACCTTACTTGCATGTTGGAGCGCAGATCGTTTTACCGTTGCGGGATTAGGGCGTGATTTTTCTGTCAATGTCGGGCTTAATTATAACCAAGTCATGCTAACTGGACTTATTGTTATAGCTCTTATTGGTGGCATCGTCGTTGTCGTTGTTGGAGTATTGCCATTTTTAGGATTAATTGTACCTAACATTGTCAGTTTGATATTTGGTGATAACGTTCGTAAAACCATACCTTGGATATGTTTATTCGGAAGTGGATTGGTTTTATTTTGCGATATTATCGGGCGAGTTATTCGCTATCCGTTTGAAATTCCCGTTAGTGTTATTCTTGGTGTGGTAGGGGCTATTATTTTTTTAGTGTTGTTGAGTAAAAAACGTCATGCTAGTTAATCAAAAACGCCTTATTTCAAGTCGAAAAACAATATTATTATTACTAGGTATTGCCGTTTTTTGTATTGTTTTTTTTATGACATTTAATTTAAAAGGTAATATTAGTTATATTTTAAGTCATCGGGCTTGGATTGTCTTAACCATGATTTTAGTGGCTTTTTCTGCAGCAACTTCGACTCTGCTTTTCCAAACTGTTACTAATAATCGAATTTTGACACCCTCTATAATGGGATTTGAATCTTTGTTTGTATTGATTCAAACGGTGGTCGTCTTTTTTATTGATGCTCAAGGTATTCCTTATATTGGAATTATTGGTAAATTTATTTTTGAATCATTGTTATTAATTTTATTTTCTCTATTTTTGTATCGAGGATTATTTACCAAGCTCAAACAGAATCTTCATTTAGTTTTATTAATTGGGATCATTTTAGGCACGCTATTTCGTAGTTTTTCTAATTTGTTACAGAGGTTAATGACACCAACTGAATTTGCTGTATTGCAAAGCCGAATTTTTGCAACATTTACTCGAGCTGAACCTATGTTAATTATCTTTTCATTAATTATTGCCACAGTTATAGGGCTTTTTTTATGGCGGATGCGGTTTAGGTTCGATGTATTAGCGTTAGGGCGTGATAATGCCATCAATTTGGGCGTCGATTATCAAAAAAGTGTCACCATTATTTTATTACTTGTTTCGGTATTAGTTGCAATATCAACGGCACTAGTTGGTCCTTTTACTTTTCTTGGCCTGCTTATTGCCAATTTAGCTTATAGCATTAGTGGTTCAAGCCAGCATCGTTTTTTATTACCAACAGCTTTTTTATTAGGTGTAATTTTTCTTGTTGGTGGACAGATGTTTTTAGAACATGTCTTAAACATGGTAGGTGCATTATCTATTGTAATTGAATTTATTGGTGGTTCATTGTTTATCTTCTTATTATTGAAAAAGGTTCCAATGTGATAGAAATTGATAATATTAGTAAAAAATATCAAACTATACAGGTATTAAAAAATGTGAGTGCAACAATATCACAAGGTGGTATTACAGCGATTATTGGTCCAAATGGTGCAGGTAAATCAACACTATTATCAATTATTAGTCGTTTATTGCTTGCTGATGAGGGGCTAGTAAAAATTCAAAATATGGATGTTGTTAATACGCCAAGCGATAAACTTGCAACCTATCTTTCAGTATTAAGGCAAGAAAATCGTTTTACCAGCAGACTTACTGTTTTTGAGTTAGTTGGATTTGGCCGTTATCCTTATAGCAAAGGGCGATTAAATAAAGATGATTTAGTACATATTAATCGGGCTCTTGAATTTTTGAATTTGACTGAATATAAAGATCGATTTTTAGATGAGCTTTCTGGTGGGCAACGTCAACGTGCTTATGTTGCAATGGTACTTTGTCAAGACACAGAATATGTATTACTTGATGAACCATTAAATAACCTTGATATGAAGCATGCTGTTGCAATGATGAAACAGTTACGTCGAGCTGCTGATGAATTGGGTAAAACGATTGTTATTGTCATTCACGATATTAATTTTGCTTCGGTCTATTCCAACTATATTCTAGCAATGAAAAATGGAGAATTAATTTATCAAGGAAATCCAGATCAGATAATGGACTCTACTATTTTAGAAGATATTTTCGATACTCCTGTTCAGATAGAAAAAGTTCATGATCAAAATATTGCAATCTATTATTAATAGATATTTAACTGTGAGTAATAAAAATATTAAATATGTTCAATCAAATAGAGAAACGATTGTTTACTATTTTCTCTGATTCATGTTAAATAAATGACAATACTTTTGCCGAGATAATAATAATGAAATTAGAGGAAATCGCACTGATAGCTGGCGTTTCAAAAACAACGGCTAGTTATGTTATAAATGGAAAAGCAAAAAAATATCGCGTTAGTGATCAAACAATTGAAAAAGTAATGTCAGTTGTTAAAGAGCATGATTATCAGCCCAATGCGGTTGCTGCAGGATTAAGAGCGGGTAAAACCCATACTATTGGCATTATTATTCCTGATTTAGAAAATATTAGTTATACTCGGATTGCCAATTATTTAGAGCAATTGATAAGAAAAGAAGGTTATCAAGTGCTACTTTCATGTTCAGAAGATGATCCCCAAATCGAAAAAGAGTGCGTTAAGCATCTTCAACAACGGCGAGTTGATGCATTAGTGATTTCCTCGTCATTTGTTTCTGTCGAGGACTATGCTTTTTATGATGATTGGCAAAATTCCAAAATTCCATTATTCGCTCTTGATAGAATCTTACCCATTTCTAAATTTAGGAATATAGTAGGGGCGGATAAACAAGATTCTAAAACCTTGGCTCAAGCTTTTAATGATGTTGTTCAGGGGGCGATGGTTTATCTTGGTGCCTCACCTAATTTATCAGTTAGTCAACTTCGTCTAGATGGATTTAACGATATTAGACTTGATAATTATCACCATGATAATAGTAATAAAGTTGATTTTTTATATGCAACTAATTATAGTCGTCATGACGCTGATATCGCTTTTAGTCAATGGTTAGAAAATCATGAATTACCAGACGGCATTTTTACTACATCCTTTTCTTTGCTTCAAGGGGCTATTGACGCAATCTTAAGAAAGTTCGGTAATTTACCTGAAACATTAACTATTGCTACGTTTGGTGATAATGAATTATTGGATTTTTTACCTTGTAAAGTTATATCTCTTTGTCAAGATCATAAAGAAGTTGCTAAAATGACAATAAAAATGTTATTAAATTGTTTGCAAAATGAAAGTTATCAACCAGGAATCACAGTTATTCCAAGACGACTCATTTACCGTGGTAGTTTAAGTCGGAATCGAACTTTATAAAAAACATATTGTTTTTTTAACAAAATATTTAGTTAATTTTTATACAAAAAGAAGATCCAGATCACATATTTTCTATTAATAGAGATAATTTATTTGATAATTAATATAATTCTCGTCATTATTGCTGAAACGATTCAATAACGTTATTTAAGCAAATAATATGAATTATGTTAGATGATTTAATATAGCAACCCAGAGGTATTTATTATATGTTTCATTTAGTTAAAGAAGATATCCATTTAAATGAACAAGCCCCTAACAAAACTGAGGCGATAAAAAAAGTAGCTGCTGCTTTAACCAGTGCAGGATTTGTTGAGGAAGGATATGTAGATGGAATGCTCGAACGCGAAGATCAAGCAGCAACTTATCTGGGTATTGGTCTTGCTATCCCTCATGGTACAACTAAAACTCGTCATTTAGTTAAAAAAACAGGTGTGCAAGTTTTTTGCTTTCCTAACGGAGTTGAATGGGGTGATGATGGCGAAAAGGCTTATCTAGCCATCGGTATTGCAGCTAGCTCTGATGAGCATTTGGAGTTACTTCGTCAATTAACACATGTGCTTAGCGCTGATGGTGTTGAAGAACGCATTAAAAACATTAAATCAGCAGATGAAGCAATTGCTATTTTAACTGGTAAACCAAGCGTAGAAGATAGCCAATTTAGTGTAAATGAATCTTCATTATTATTGGATATTCCAGCTGATAGTTTAGGAACATTACAAGCGTTAAATGCTTCACGTTTAAAACAACAAAATGCAGTAAATACTAATTTTATTACTTGTGTGCTGGAGAATAAACCAAACTATTTGGGTTGTGGAGTTTGGTTTAATGATAGTAAAGAAGGTAATTTAAAAAACGCGATAGCGATCAGTCGTACAATAAGTGATTTAAATGAAGATGGTAAACCAGTTAAATTGCTTATCACCATGTCGATGATTAATGATGCTATTGCCGACGTTGTAAATAATTTGGCCTCTTTAGCATTTAATAAAAAATTAGATCTTTTATTGTCAGCCAATATCGATAAAATTATTGATTTATTGGTTTCTAACCATCCATCTACAGATTCAAATCAGCCTGAAACTGAATTGTCCTCTACAAATCAAACTTCAGATACGAATAATCAAGTATTAACTCGTGAATTTATTGTTCCGAATGCAAATGGTTTACATACTCGCCCATCATCGGTATTAGTTAAATTAGTGAAAGAATTTAAAAGTAAAGTCACTGTTGCAAATCTTGATGGTAAAGCAGAGCCAGTTAGTGCGACAAGCTTAATGAAAATTGTTGCCCTTGGTGCTAAAAAAGGCAGTCGATTACAGTTTACAGCAGTCGGTGATGATGCTGCTCAAGCACTAGATGCAATTGGAAAAGCGATTGAAAGTGGCTTAGGTGAGGGAACTGAATAATGAATTATCGCGTTGCAACCATTACTTTGAATCCTGCTTATGACCTTTTAGGATTTTGTCCCAAAGTAGAGCTTGGTGATGTTAACTTAGTTCAAACTAATGCTTTACTACCTGCTGGCAAAGGAATTAATGTCGCCAAAGTATTATCAGATTTAGATGTTAAATTAACCCTAGGAGGATTTTTAGGTAAAGAAAACCGTGATGGTTTTAATTTATTATTTAATTCACTTAATGTTGAAGATAAATTTCAAACTGTAGAGGGTCGTACTCGCATTAATGTTAAATTAACTGAGGAAAATAGCGAAGTAACGGATCTAAATTTTTCTGGTTTTACTATTACTGAACAAGATTGGCAACGTTTTGTTACAGATTCTCTCGAATGGTTAAAAGATTTTGATATGATCGCCATTAGTGGTAGTTTACCAGCAGGAGTGTCACTCGACAAATTCACCAAGTGGATGGAGCAAGTTAAAACAATTTGTCCAAAAGTTGTCTTTGATAGTAGTCGCGATGCATTAGTTGCAGGATTGAAAGCTAAGCCATGGTTAATAAAACCTAATGATAAAGAGCTTGAAATGTTTGTAGGACGCAAATTATCAACGTTAGCTGAAATAAAAGCGGCGGCTATGGAACTTATTAATGAAGGTATAGAAAACGTTGTCATTTCACTCGGTAGCAAAGGCGCTTTGTGGGTAACTAAACATGAAGCATGGTTAGCAAAACCACCAAAATGTCAGGTAGTAAGTACTGTTGGTGCAGGTGATTCAATGGTTGGTGGATTAATGTATGGACTTATGACCAATCAATCAATTAAAGACACTTTAGTTTTCGCCTCAAGTGTTGCTGCGTTATCTGTTGGACAAGCCGGAGTTGGTATTGCTGATCGTCAGGCTGTAACCAATATGTTGGATAAAATTGAAATCATTGCTGGATAGGAGTATTCATGAATATTTACATAATTGAGGGTAGTAATGCAGGCCCTGTTAATGGACGTTTGGCTAAAGCCGAATTGGTTTTAGCTGCTAATTCATTAAATTTAAACATAGTCGATAGTGTGGCATCTGCAGACGTAACTGTTGCTATTGGCTCAGGTGATGTCAGTGATAAAACAGTTATCGGTAAAAAGGTTTATGTTATTAGTGATCTTAATGATATTTTTGCTGATCCTAAACAAGTACTCATTGATGCACAAAGTAAAGCTTCTATTTTCGAACAATCGACACAAAGTAATACAAGCTCTGTATCAGGCAATGATGTAAAACGTATTGTTGCGGTTACCGCTTGTCCAACGGGTGTTGCTCATACATTTATGGCAGCCGAAGCGATTGAAGAAGAAGCGAAAAAACGTGGGTGGTGGTGTAAAGTTGAAACGCGTGGTTCGGTTGGTGTTGGTAATGAATTAACACCAGAAGAGGTGGCTTCTGCTGATGTAGTGATTGTAGCATGTGATATAGATGTCAATTTAAGTAAGTTTGCAGGTAAAAAGATGTACCGAACTAAAACCGGTCCAGCTCTTAAAAAGACTGCACAAGAATTAGATAGAGCTTTTGAAGAAGCTACAATCTATCAACCAACAAGTTCTGCTTCAACAGCAAAATCAAGTAATGAGAAGAAAGGTTTCTATCAGCATCTATTAACTGGTGTCTCTTACATGTTACCAATGGTTGTTGCAGGTGGATTAATTATCGCTTTATCATTTGCTTTTGGTTCATTTGAAATGGTTGATGGCGTACAAAAACTGGTAGGTGAATCTCATTTAGCAGAAATTGGTGGGCTTGCATTCTCACTGATGGTACCTTTACTTGCTGGTTATATTGCTTATTCTATTGCTGATAGACCCGGTTTAGCCCCAGGGCTTGTAGGTGGTTTACTTGCTGTTTCTACTGGTGCGGGCTTCTTAGGTGGTATTGTCATTGGTTATTTTGCTGGTTATTTAGCAATGTTAATTGCTAAGTATTTACCATTACCGAAAACACTTGAAGCATTAAAACCAATTCTTATTGTGCCATTACTTGCGACATTAGCTACTGGCTTAGTTATGCAGTTTATTGTTGGTACGCCGATCGCATGGCTAATGGGCGCTTTAACTGAGTGGTTGAAATCAATGGGAACAGCCAATGCAGTTCTGTTAGGTGCAGTTTTAGGTGGTATGATGTGCACTGATATGGGGGGACCAATCAATAAAGTTGCTTATGCATTTGGTACAGGCTTAATTTCGGCCCAAGTATACGCACCGATGGCAGCGGTTATGGCTGGCGGAATGGTTCCTCCTTTGGCTATGGGTATTGCTACATTAATTGCTCGTAAAAAATTTGCTAAAGCTGAACAAGAAAGTGGTAAGGCTTCATTAGTATTAGGTTTATGCTTTATCTCTGAAGGGGCTATTCCTTTCGCTGCTCGAGATCCATTACGTGTTATCCCTTGTTGTATTATTGGTGGGGCAATTACAGGTGGTTTAGCGTTAGCATTTGGTTCACAACTTATGACTCCACATGGTGGATTATTCGCTTTAGCTATCCCAGGCGTTGTTAAACCTGTTGGTGGTTATTTATTATCCATTTTAATTGGTTCTTTTGTGGCTGGTGTTGGTTATGCAGTTCTAAAACAGCCAGAATCAACTGCAGAAATGGCTTCTAATTAAAATCACTTATTTAAATGCAAAATGCCATCAATTGATGGCATTTTTTATTTTTGAATTATTTTTTTACCCAACGTTGCAAATCTTTAGGAATAAAATCATCCATTTTTTGTAGAATCGATTGTGGCTGATCAGACACAATTAAAGTTTTATAAAAACTGTCTCTAACAAATCCTTCATCAACAGTATGTTGTAAAAAATCCAGCATAGGTTGCCAAAATTTGGCTGGATTATACAATGCAACCGGTTTTTCATGATAACCAATTTGCATACTAGTCCAAACTTCAAAGATTTCTTCTAAAGTGCCTGTTCCTCCTGGCATAGCAATAAAGCCATCTGCTAATTCAGAAAGTCGCGCTTTACGTTGATGCATATTTTCAACAACTTCTAAACGAGTAATGTTATGGTGTGCTGTTTCGGCTTTGACTAGCCGCTCAGGAATAATTCCAATAACTTCACCACCATGATCTAAAACAGAATTAGCGATAATACCCATTAAACCTTTATTTCCACCACCATAAATTAATCGTCTATTTTGGTTCGCAATTAACATGCCTAATTGTTCTGCAGCTAGGTGATATTCTGGGCGATTACCTTCACTGGCTCCACAAAAAACACAAATATTTTTTTTCATAACTATTTTATTTACCTTAACTATATAATTTTATCTATTCTAACATGTTATGATTGAATTTGATTACAAGCTGAGCAATTAAGTTTAATTAATGTTTTTCACGTTGACATAATCGTTATAGATCGTTACTATCTTAACCCAAGTGTTCCTCCATAGTTCAGTCGGTAGAACGGCGGACTGTTAATCCGTATGTCACAGGTTCAAGTCCTGTTGGAGGAGCCAATTTTCTACTAAATTCCTTCCTTTTATCATTTAACTTTAGAATATCTTTATATAATAATATCAACTGCTATCTTTGACTTTTGTAAATATTTCGTTTTCGATATCGAGTAAAAATTCATTTAAAAATAGTTATTATATAATTATCTGCTTAATATCAATAAGTTAATAAAAAGATATAAGTGGTTTTTTTATTGATTTCTGATATTTGCTGGTTTACACTTGCTAAGTCTATTGAATGACATAAAAGTAATTTAAAAGGAAAGGAAAGGAAATAAAATATGAAAAAAACACTTGTTGCTTTGGCAACTATTGCCTGTTTTCCAGCTTTTGCTCAAACTGATACCACAGGACTTTATTTAGGCGGTCAATTAGGTGCGAGTATTTTAAAAGCAAACAGTATTAAAGATACGGTATCTTATTATAATTACTCTGAAGATTTTAAAATAGGATCTTTTAAGAAAGGCAAAATCGCAGGAGCATTAAATATTGGTTATAACTTCAAATATGATTATGACCTTCCTCTACGTGCTGAGTTATCTTATACGATGCGCGGTAATTCAAGTAAGAAATATGGTCACGGCTATAGCGATGTTGTCTTGCCTGACGATCATCTTAAAACAAGTGACAGTCACAAAGTTCGCATGCATACTTTAATGGTAAATGCATACTATGATATTGAAACTAATCGTTCAGTTACTCCTTTTGTTGGTGCAGGATTAGGTGTTGCTTTCACTAAATTGGATCAGACATATTCAGCACAATATGAAAGCGTTTATTATGATGGATCTGGTTCAGTTGGCATGTCAGATACAAAAACAAAATTTGCATGGAATTTAGCCGCTGGTGTGACTTATAATATTGATGAAAATTTAGATGTGGATTTTACTGCTCGTTATGTTAATGCTGGTAAAACTTCTATAAAAACAAATATTCAAGGTTTTAATGTAAAAGGTAGTGCTAAACTAAGTTCAATTGATTTATTAGCAGGTATTCGTTACGCTTTCTAGTATTTTATTTAAACAACAAAGGGCTTTTTTGCCCTTTTTTATTTTTTCTGTCAGTTTTTTCCAAACTTAATGCAAATTATACTACAAACTCATTATTTATATCTTTAGTAACCGATCATTATTTTTTATAATACCAGATGAATTTTCCTCCTTGAATTATAATCCTCTTTTTCATCATTATAAAAGTCAAGTTATTGATTTATAATTAATATTATAAACTATAGCTGTAAACAAAATAGTTAGATTGGATGATTTATTGATTTGAAATTACTTTGCTCAACAATAAAATAATTAATAAAAAAAAGAAAAAATTATGTTAATTGTTTGTGGTAAGGTTATTTTTTGTGGCGTATAATTTAACTCTCTTTTATTTAATATTTTAATGTAAATTTAAAATGAAACGAAATATAGTAATTGCAGCACTCATGTTAACGAGTCTATCTTGTGCAGCAGATCATACTTCGCATTGGGGTTATGAAGGTCAAGAAAAACCAGAAAATTGGGGCAAATTATCACCTGAATTTTCTACATGCGAAAACGGTAAGAATCAGTCACCTATTAACATTGACAATGTTTTAAAAACTCAGCATGAGAATTTAACGTTTTCTTTTGAAAAAGGTAAACAAGAAATTGTTAACAACGGACATACTATTCAGGTTAATGTTACTGGTAATAATCAGTTAATATTAGATGAGCAGATTTTTACGTTACAACAATTTCATTTTCATACACCAAGTGAAAATACTATTAAAGGTAAACATTATCCAATGGAGGCCCACTTTGTTTACAAAAATAAAGATGGAGAACTTACTGTTGTTGCCTTAATGTTTAATAACGGCGAAGCAAATCCTGAAATTGCGAAGGCTTGGCAACAAATGCCAGCAGAAGTGAATAATAAAATAATTTTAGACAAAACTGTTGATATCAACACATTATTTCCTAAAAAATTAGATTATTACCGCTTTAGTGGTTCACTTACAACTCCACCGTGTACTGAAGGTGTTAGATGGATTGTATTAGAACAAGCAGTAACTGCTTCAGATGAACAAATTCAAAAATTCCATTCAACCATGCATCATGACAACAACCGACCTGTTCAGCCATTGAATGGTAGAGTTATTGTTGATTAATGAATGATTTTAATTGGCTTTATTTATATTGATAATAGAGCCAATTGTTGCTATTTTCGAATGATAGATCTATCACATGGCAATCAATTGAAAACAACTTGTATCTAAAAGGACTTTCCTCATAAATGGATCTTGTTTTTTGTCAATGAACAAGAAGTTTAGATAATGAGCTCAGTTCCTGATGTCAGGGAATATAATAGAATTAACAAATTATTTAATTTTATTCTAATGACTCGGCTTCAGCTTCAACCCAAATTGAATCTATCAATAAAGATGAAATAATAACAACGCTTGAATGTATTATTGCATCATTTTTCCAAAAGAATCACTAATAAATTTAAGATTAATCCATCTGGGTAAGTACTGTGATCAGCCCACATTTATTCCGCTTCTAGACAAAACTATTTTGGTTTCAAAAAATTAATTTATATTTAAAAATCTTAAATCCCGATTTATTCATTTTAACTAAAAGCCAAATGGTGAAAGTTGGTTAGCTAAATATTTTGATGTAATTGAATGGATTGTCGATGAAATTAAAAATTATAAAAATAATATGTATGCTTTTTTATGAACATTCGACATATTGTGACAAATATCATGATCGAAAACCAAATATTATAGATTTTGATGTAATCGAAAAAGGCATTGTTGTTTCAAATTCTCAATATCGAGAATTTAAATAAATAGAACCTTGTTACGACATAGTAGAGAAAAATATTAATAATTATTGCATTTTCTATGTATTAAATAATAGCAATAATTAGAAACCACTGAAGACCGTTAATAATATTTTAGCTGGAGTTAATAAAGAAAAAGATATTTACTATCAAAATAATATTAGTAGTTATAATATATATTTGTATAAATAATCTTTTCCTATTGATTTTTATTAATTAAAATAAGGAGCTATTATCTAAAAATAGTTAGTTGTACTAATAATATTTGTAACGTTAATATATCAATTAAATAAAATTATACGAATAATTAGTAAATAGCAATATCTCTGTAATGGATAAAAACAATGCAAATCTTCTCAAATAAAAAACAATCTCTTATTCTTTTAAAAGAGAAACCATTTAAATTAGAAAAAGAAATCCAAACATTATTCGAAAATAATTTAGAGATGATTGGTAACTTAACTTTTGTAAAATCCGAATTTAGGATAAAAGATTATCGAATTGATACCTTGGTTTATGACGAAGAGTCAAAATCTTTTGTAATAATTGAATATAAACGTGATCGTAATTTAAGTGTTATAGATCAGGGTGTTACCTATTTGAACCTTATGCTCGATTATCAAGCTGATTTTATTGTTGAGTATAACGAATCCTGTCAAGCTAATTTGAAACGCAATGAAATTGATTGGTCACAAAGCAAAATTATTTTTGTTTCTCCAGCTTTTACTGATTATCAAAAGCAATCAACAAATTTCAAGGATTTAGCCATTGAGCTTTGGGAAATAAAACGTTTTGAAAATGATATGATCACTATCAATCCAATCAAACGTTCTAAATCAGCGCCAAGTATTAAACAAATTCAACATACCCAAAATTCACCTTTAGATAAAGTAACAAAAGAGTTAATTGTTTATGATGAAGATACTCATCTGAAAGATAAAAACGATGAAGTATCTGAGCTTTATGATAGTTTTAAAAATGCTATTTTAGCATTATCTGCCGATATCGAGATTTATCCTAAAAAACTATATATTGCTTTCAAAAAAGGTAAAAATAATATTGTTTCAATACATTTACAAAATAGATCACTAAAACTTTGGCTTAATGCTAAAAAAGGTAATCTAGATGATCCTAAAAAATTAACAAAAGACGTCTCAAATGTTGGTCATTGGTCGACTGGTGATTATGAGTTAACTGTGTCTGATACTAATAATTTAGAGTATATTATGAGCTTGGTGAAGCAGATTTTGTAAAAAATAAAATAACAAATTAATTTGATGATATATAAATACTAATAAAGAGAAATTATTGATGTCTAATTTTTACATATCAAGAAAATTAAGAGAAAATGGTAATTTAATTCAACAAAATGAAGCTTTTTCACCTCAAATTAAATATAAATTTATAATTTTATTAGCTGAACCTGGTGCCGGAAAAACAGCGCTTTTGTCAAATCTTGCAAAACAGTATGAAACTAAGTTTTATAGAGCAAATGTTATTAATACCAAATTATCCATCGATAAACAAAAAGTACTGATAATTGATGGATTTGATGAAGTTGCTAAATTAAATGAGAAATCCGCCATTGAATCTATTTTGACAAAAATAGAAAGTATTAATCCCGATATGACTGTTTTATCAAGTAGATCTAGTGAATGGGATGATATACGTAATACACAATTAATCTGTGATTATTTAGAACTTAATCGAAAAGAAATTAAAACATACTATTTATCACCATTAGATATTGATGAACAAAGATGTTTTTTTTATTATCATTGTAAGGAAAGCAATTTTTCTGATTTCTATAAGCAATTATCCATATTAGATTTGGAAACATTAATTAGTAATCCTCAATTACTATATCTTTTTATTGTAGCTTATAAAAAAGAGTCAAGTTTTGGGGCAAAATCAGATGTTTTTAATAATGCAATAAAATACCTTGCACAAGAACATAATACTAATACCCCTTCATTTGATAGATGTAAAACAGATGATTTAATAATTTTTGCAGAAGAAATTTTTACTAAAATATTATTATCAGGAGAGTCAGGTGTTAGCCTTTCAGAAAAAATTGAAATCAATAATTTTCATTACTTATTTGGTTTAAGTAAAGTTGAACCCAAAAAGATAAAACAAATTTTAGATACAGGGTTGTTTAAACAAGTAGATTCTTCATATCTTTATGAACCTATACATAGAATAGTCGCTGAATATTGTGCTGCTAATTATTTAGTTAAAAGAATAAAAAATCCAAGTGATGTGATAACATTGAATAGCTGTCTTTCCATTATTGCTCCTAATAATATTGTAAGAACCGAATTACGAGGGTTATTGGGTTGGATGGCATCACTAGGTAACGAAACCATTCAACAGGAAATAATTAAGCTCGATCCTTATGCGTGTATTGCAAATGGAGATCCATCATTACTATCACTATCTAGTAAAGATATATTAATCAATGAGCTGATTAAATTAGGAAAAGAAAATCCTTTATTTAGAGCAAGTGATGGGTATCGTAGTTTCAATTTTAAAGGTTTTCTTTCTCAAAGTATGACCTCAAAGATGAAAGAGGTTATTTTAAGTAATAAAATAGATTTTGATTTAAAATCTTTATTTGTCTCATTAATAAAAGTATCCGAATCAGTCTCTTTATTTCAGGACGAACTCATTATATTATTAATGAATTTAGATGAATCTGCTTATATTAGAAGAACTGCTTTGGAAGCATTAATCAGAGATTCAAATAATAATTGGCCTTTTATAACTGTTTTCCAACGTTTAATTAAACGTTGCGGAGAATATGATTTAGAATATGCTTCTACAATTACAGAAAAATTTGGTTCTCATACTATTGGCGAAGAAAATGTAATCCATCTTTTTAAAAAATTAGCTGACCTTTATCCCAAAAAAGAAAGCAGAAATATAGTTATAGGTGAACGATATTTTATTTATAAATTAATACAATCATTTAGTTTAGAGCATATAACAAATTTGCTTGATGCTTTAACGCCAACTATTAAATGTATATGCTCTTCGAAAGAAGAGTATAAATGCCAATGTAAAGTAGGGATTAGTAAAATCATTGGGCATTTATTGGATCGTTATTTTGAATTGGTAGATGATAATTATAATGCACATAAATTGGCATTGTGGTTAAAAGACCTAAGATATACAGAAACAACCAAGGTATGTAACAGCTTAAGCGTAACAACACTTTTATCTAATCCAATTTTAAAATATAACATTTATATCAATTTGATCGAATTAGAATGTTTTAGTTATTTTTATCATATAGCTAACTATCAAATTGTTCATTCAGGAATAATTCTAGATTTTGAAGACCGCATTAAACTTCTAGATTATGCTTTCAATTCAAATAATGTGGAAATATGGGGTCTTTTATTTTTTTCTCATAATCATTATTGGTATCAAAATAATAAAGAACAACAAATAATTTATAGGAGAAATTTACGTCACCAAGCATTACAAAATGAAGCTTTTATGAAGATATGGGCTAAAGATGTTGCTAACAGAAAGATTAAGAAAAAAGATAAAAATGATACATTAGGAAGAAAAATAGCTAGAAAGTCAAAAAAAATTAAAAAAAGAAATTTAGCTCGTTATGAATATACTAAAAAATATCTAAATAAGCATGAATCTATAATTTATAACGGAAAAGATTGGGGTTGGTTAACATTTTTTGCTAAGGGTTATTTAGTTGATAGACAAAAGATTATTAAATATAAAGATGTAAAATTTATTGAAGAAGCACTTATTAATGGCTTACAACTTCTCAAGTCTAAATTACCCTCTTTAGAAAGATTATCATTAAAAAATACAGTATCTAATAATTTTTATGATTCAATAATAATCCTTTTTGCAACTAGTTATGTTATTTTAAAAAAAAATGGAAATTTAAATCAAATATCAAAAGAGTATTTGATTTTATTATTTCCAAGACATAATGTTAGTTTTCCTGAAATAGTTGAAAAAGAGAAAAATTTATTTATTAATGAAATAAAAAAGACATTATTTCAATCTAATGCAGATAAAGAACTATTTATTCAAAGATATATGGTTCCTCAATTTATTTATTACCATGAAAGCATACTTTCGTTAAGCTGGTTGTTAAATATGGAAGGTTGGGAAGCTATAAACATTAGATATTGTATCGAGTGGATTCAATTGTATCCTAGAATGAATATAGATAATTTAAAAGTGATATTTACTTTTTTATGTAAGAATCATGAAGAAAATAAACTTATTGCCATTATTGATGAAAAAATTAAAAACTTCCTAATTACGAATGATAATATTATTGGACCACCTACACAAAATAGCTTAACTGAAAAGAAATTTTGGTTTGAAGCTGCTTTCTTCTTTTTAGATGATGATATTGATGAAGTTTGGTGTTATTTAAAGCAAGAGCCAGAAACAATAATTTTATTTTATAATTTGGTATCTCGTTGGATTGATTATAAAGAAAATTGGCCTACATTAACGGCAAAGAAAATTTATAAAATACTAGATTATTTTATAGATATTTGTGTGCCAACTGAAGAAACTCAAGCTTGGTCTAGAGATAATACCAGAGAAGAAAAAGAATATAGTACATTAGTAGCTTTAATAAAATATATAGATAAGGATTACAAAGATTGTTTTGATATTTTTAATAAACTATTAATTGATCCCCGCTTTGAAAAACTACATAAATATATTCTTCATCATTGCTATGAAGCTAAGAAAAACCTAATTTTGAATAATTATTTACCTCCTAAAATACAAGAAATAACCGGTTTTCTCGATAATAATAAAATTGTTAGTGTAGAAAGTTTGCGAGCCTATTTAGTTGAAAAATTGAAATGTTATCAGAAAGAATTAATAGGCCTTGAAACTAATCCTGTCAATGTTTTCTATCATTTAGATCAAAGAGTTGATGAAAATACTGCGCGTGATAGGATTGTTGACTGGCTTAGACCTTATTTGGCTCCTTTAGATATTATACTCAATATTGAGGCTTATATGAGTCAGAATAATCGGTGTGATTTTACCGCGACATTATCTTTAAATGGACAGGAACATTTATTAGTTATTGAAGTAAAAGGTCAATGGCATCCTAATCTCTATACTGCAGCGTCAGAACAATTATATGAACGTTATTCCATACATCCCAATGCAGAGGAACAAGGTATATATCTTGTTCTTTGGTTTGGTCAACAAGAGAAAGTAGCGAACAAAAAAAATCATTCGATAAATAATGCTCAAGAATTAAAAGTAAGCATACAAGAAAAAATGCCAAAAGAACTTGATGGAAAGATAGATATTTTTGTTTTGGATGTATCTAAATAATAATTTTCAGAACTTCAATATTAATTCACCAAATGACTTAGGCCAACTAATATTGAATTATTGGCATGAAATTTTGCGTTTTAATTCCAATGAAATAAATGCACGTACATTTCTGAGGACTGACATAGTCGGTGTGTAGTCGGTTTTTATGTGTATAAAAACAGTGTTTTTTATAAATATTTTATTTTAAGTTGTTTTTTAGGGGCGGAGGTTGAAAAAGGTCTTTTGAATCCTTTTCTGTAAATAATTTCATTTTTTTATATTTGTTGTCTTTCCGCCATTTATACCTCAAAAATAAAAAGTGATCCCTAAAATTAAGTATTTTTAATACTCACTTATTTTAGCTTTTTTATTTTTACCTGTATTGATATCGTCATCATAATTTAATGTTTTTTAGCGTTATAAGCTTGTACTTCAATTTTTATGACGATAATTGGTCTAACATTGCCTTCGGTAAATGAGAAATTTTTATTTGGTGCAACTTTATTCATCATTATTTGTAACGCCTCTATTTTTGCCGATGGTTCTTCAATAAAGGTTGCATACTCATTGCCGATAACACTGGCATAATTGAAAGAATATTTGTAGGCTTTTTCATTAGTAATTAATTGGTACCCTGTATCTAGCTCAAAGCTAAATAATCGATTTTGTTTGAGCAGTTCAACTTTAGTACCGACTTTAGCATCATGAATATAAAAAATAAGCTGATTGTTAGATGTTAATTCAAAACCAAAATTGACTGGGATAATATACGGAAAATCGCCATTATTCATGGCTAAACAAATAACATCAGTATGATCTAAAATATCGATCATTTCGTCGAGATTCGTTATTTACTTATCTTTGCGTCTCATAAATTTCCCTTTTTCATGTCCTAGATAACTTAGATTAAAATAATAATAGAACTTAGTCATTAATACTTTTGCAATTAAGATGACGACTTATATTAAATATAAACTTAAATTTCTACAAAATATGAAACAGTATTAAAACTTATGTTAGGTGTTAAATATTATTTTTATTGGTTTAATCTAATTCACTAACAGGCTTCCTCGGCTAAAGATAGCCTAAATCAATTTATATCTAAATTTATTTTTAAAATAAAAGATTTATAACTTACTTTGATAAATAAAAAATATTTTTATCTCTTGATTTATCGTGTTTTAACGGATTTAAAAGAGTATTAGTGAATAGTAAATTAATGGGGAAGATGAAAGTTAAATTATTTTAATTTTTTGTAGTTCAATTTACGAGCTAATGTGAAAACTGAATTTATTTTGTGAGGTTGACATACTATGCTTTACACAAAATATTATTTTTTAGTTTACTTTTGACAATTAAAAAAGTTGTTTATTTTCATATTGTAATACCGAAATTCTATATCTTTTTCTCCATTAAATTGAATTGCAAAAATATCTTAATATGTGATACAGATCACAGATATAAATAAATATCTCTAGCTTTTGGATAAGCAGATGAATTTTTGTGACCAGTACCGCAAAATTAATGTATATTAATTATATTGTTTCGTATAAAAATGTCTTAATAATATGAATATCAAACAATTAAAAAATATTATTACAGATATCACCATCTGGAAGAAAAGTTACCAACGTGAACTACAAAAACCTCTGAACCTGCGTTATGTTTTAACTCAGTATAAACAAGTTTATAAACAGCTGTTTGATTATCGAACCGAAATCAAAAAAAAATTATTAGAACAGTTAAGTAAATTTGCTCTGCAGAATAAAACACAATATCCCAATATGCCTTTCTGGCGTCTTAAAGGTGAACCGTTAAAGCAATTAATAAATGATAAAATTGATACTAAACCACAATTTGTAGAATAGGCTTTTGGAGTAGGAAGAGGGTAATAAAGAGTCACATTATAGGAACAATATAGCATTCTTATTGAACTTAAGACATTGTAAAGGAATAAATAATTGATTAAATGTGCATTAATTTATGATTTTGATGGAACGCTAGCAGAGGGTGATTGTGCCCAGCATGGTCTTATGCCAGCGTTAGGTATTACAGACATAAATGGTTTTTGGCGTGAAGTGAAACAACGAGCCAAACATGATGATGGTGATGAAATACTATCTTATCTTGGGCTCTTAGCAGAAAAAGCCAATCAACTTGGTTCTGATGAATTAAGTGAAGATAATTTAAAAAAGCATGGAAAATCGATCCCTCTCTTTCCCGGTGTTAATACTTGGTTCGAGCGTATTAATGAATATGCAACGGCTAATGAGATAGAACTACAACATTACATCATTTCAAGTGGTTTAGATGCTATGATCCGTGGTACAGAAATTGGTAATCAATTTAGTCAAATTTTCGCCTGTAAATATCATTATTCCCCGAATGGAAAACGAGTTATTTGGCCAGCTCAAGCGATAAACTATACAACCAAAACCCAATTTTTATTTCGAATAAACAAAGGAATTAAAAATTCTTGGAACAATGATGAAGTTAATAAATTTGTTGAGTTAGAAGAAAGAGATATTCCTTTTCAACGAATGATCTATTTTGGTGATGGTGATACCGATATCCCATCAATGAAAATGATTAGATACCAAGGTGGATTTTCCTTAGCGGTGTTTGATGAGCACAAATGGAAAGAACAACGTACACAAGAGAAAGTTGAAAAACTCATTGCTGAGGAACGAGCTAATTATGTTGTTCCCGCTAATTATCAGCAAGGTAGCCAGCTTGAAGTTACAGTAAGAGGTTTACTGAAATTGTTCAAACGTAAACAATAAGGTTAAACGATTTTCTTCTTAATGGAATATATTCTCTATTAAAAGGACTGAAAGCAATGATTTCTATCTATATGAATGGCGAAAATAAAACCAAGCAAATTAGCGACTGGTCTCTCTACTACGATAATCAAGATCAAGAACTCAAACTCACTAGCCATTTTCCTTCTGGCAAAAAATATACTCAGCCGCTAACACAGTGCCAAGTGAATCCATTTGAGCAAATAAAGGGAAATCTTCTTATTGTTAAGAATAAACCGAAAATAAATTGGATTGAAAAAGCCGAAAGTTATGGGCGAAAGTATACTGTTGTCTACTATCCAAACAATTCCCGACCCTACGTTATGCTTAGTGAAAATATTCAGATCGTATCTGAGACCAATCTCAAAAATGAAGATATTTTTCACTACTTTACACAAGTAGCACAAGCTCGTATTGAGCATGCCTATGAGCACAATAAAGGTATTGCCGAAAATGTGTTACGACAACTTGATAAAATTACTCCCCATCCTGATACGGTGCTTCATGCTTATTGCAGTGTAACAAACCAAAAACGACAGCCTCCTCAACATTTTATTTATCCTTTTGGTATTAATGAAAGTCAGCTAACCGCAGTAAAACAAGCTTTTGCTTCACAAATCAGCATTATTGAAGGCCCACCAGGTACTGGCAAAACCCAAACTATTTTAAATATTGTGGCGAATATTTTGATAAATAATCGCACGGTTGCGATTTTATCCAATAACAATTCTGCAGTAGAAAATGTTTATGAAAAATTGGCTAAATATCAACTTGATTATCTGGTTGCCAAATTAGGAAGTAGTGATAAACGAAAAAACTTCTTTGGTGGTGAACTAGAACTGAGTCTTGAAAAACAAGAGCATATTATAACTTTACAAAGAATAAGTGAGCTTTCAAATATTTTAGTAGAACATCTCCAAGCACAGAACCAAGTTGCTTCCTTACAAGCGCAGATTGACGAACTGACTATTGAAAAGGGATATTTACAACAGAGCCAAAGTGAAAACTTATCATCTGACGCTCAGCTACTCAGTAAGTATCAGTTTTCCAAGGAGAAAATTACTGATTTATTGGCTTATTTACATTTCCTTGATCAACGTCGGATTACACTCAAAGACCGAATACAACTTCTGCTTAATTTTAAGATAATCCGTACAAAATTTATTGGTAATTGGAAAAAGCGCCAAGCAATTTTTAATCTATTACAGCTGGCTTATTACGAACAGCAATTAAATGAAAAAAAAAGTTTACTTAAAAAGTATCAACAACGGCTTGAGCAAAATCAATTTAACTCCTTATTGGATAATTTAACCGATTGCTCAATGAAATATTTGAAAGTCCATCTTTCACAAACTATCGACCTTGAAGCGACCTTTACTGGAAAAGACTACCAACAACGTTTTGTTGAATTTACTAAACGTTTTCCGATTATAGGAAGCAGTACTCATTCCATTATCAACTCTTTGGGGCAAGGTGCCTTAATAGACTATTTAATTATTGATGAAGCCTCACAGCAAGATATTATTCCCGGCATTCTTGGTTTGGGCTGCGCCAAGAATGTGATTATTGTAGGCGATCGTAAACAGCTACCTCATGTACCTACCAAACTTGATATTAAACCACCGTATGAATATTATGATTGTGAAAAATACAGCCTACTTGACTCTTTTATTGGCTTATTTCAGAACAAAATTCCCATCACGTTACTGAAAGAGCACTATCGTTGTCATCCTAAAATCATTCAGTTTTGTAACAAACAATTTTACAATGAGCAGCTTATTCCAATGACGAAAGATAATGGAGAACAAGCACTAACGTTAGTTGTTACCGCACCCGGTAATCACACAAGAAATTTAAATAATTTGCGGGAGCTTGACTCTATCAATAAGATAGGTTGGCAAGATTTTACAGAAGAAAACACCGGTTTTATTGCGCCCTACAATAACCAAATTGATTTATCTCAAGAACATTTACCATTAGATATTGTTAAAGCTACAACGCATAAATTTCAGGGTAGAGAGTGTGATAATATTATCTTTTCTACTGTATTGGATAAAAAACCGAGTAGTCAAGAAAAACTAGATTTTGTTGATAATCCACATTTAATTAACGTAGCTGTTTCGCGAGCTAAAAATAAGTTTATGCTTGTCACAGGTAATGATGTCTTCACTAAAAATAATCAAAGTATTGCTGCCTTAATTCGGTATATCAAGTACTATGCGGATAATGATCATATTTACCAAAGTCCAGTTATCTCGGCTTTTGATTTACTTTATAACGATTACGATAAGTCGTTAGAGGCACTTAACTCACGGTTAAGAAAAAATGACTCAAAATATAAATCAGAACGGATTGTTGCCCAATTATTACGTGACATATTGAAAGAAAGCACTTATCAAACCATTAAATACCATCAACAGGTTCTTTTAGAGCAGCTTGTTTCAAAAGCTAACAACAGCTTCACAGAACGCGAACTTGAATATATGCATAATAAAGCCAGTTGTGACTTTGTTCTTTATTTTAAAACTGGTAAATACCCTATAGCAGTGATTGAAGTGGATGGGGATGATCATAATAAGCCAGATCAGACTGAAAGAGATCTCCTAAAGAGTGTCATTCTAGATAAAGTAGGGCTTCCATTATTACGACTTAAAACAATTGAAAGCCAAATAGAAGAGAAAATAAAGCAGTTTTTGAGTCAAAGTATTATAGCCAAGGATAGCGATTTAAGGAGTAATGAAACAGAATAACCAAAGAATTTTAAATAAATTTATAAACCTGCTACTATTCCTTATTATGAAGATTTTAATTTTAAATATAATTATTACTCTTACTCGGTCTTATCTATAAAGTTGCGAAAGTTTACATAATGTAGCATGGGGAAATCATTAATGACAAAACGAATAACTCTCATATACGATGATAAACTCAGTGTAGTACCTACAATGAGTTTATCGGTGATACTGATATCTAGATATGCTTTTAACTAATTAGTATAAACATTTTTTAGGGGAATGATCTTCTTCTCTCGTTAATCCATTCAGAATGTTCTGCGGCTTTAACACTCCCCCTCTAAATTAAAATATTTAATTCAATTTTGGTGAAATTGGTTATTTAAAATAGCGTATATCCATATTATTTGTTATCAGAACCGTCGTAATCCTTGATGGCGACGCTAAGAGATGAGTAGTCATCAGTTCTTTTAAAAAATTGGTTATTATAATCAGGCTCTCATAAACGAGAATACCGATTATTAATATTTAAATCTTCAATATTATTACCGTAGGTGATAATCTTTTCAGCCTGCTTTGTATTAATAGCCTCAATCTCTTTTTGACTAAAAAGAATTTCAGTTCCAATAGTATGTAATAGCATATCGGACTCATCAAATAATAGTTCAACGCTTCCTGTGTAAATAACGCTTTTAAATGTCATTGTATCTGGATAATCCAAACTCTTACCGTAGCAAATTATCTCAGAATCACCCCTATAAAATTGAATATCCCAAGAATGAAAATAGTCTTTCTTTTTTACTTTATTGACCATCAGAATTTGAGCACATTTAATATTACTAATTTTGATTTCTTTAATAAAATAACGGGATCTTCATAATCTTTAATAAAATTATTTGGATTGTTTCGTAAAACATCTTGATAAGCGGGATAACGGCAATGTTTTCCAGATTGATTTCATAAGATGTGGGTAATTGTTCCGTAATGACAGGAAATTGAATAAAAACATTTAATCCAATCAGCTCTTGGAAATGAAGCATGGTTTCATGATAGTTAGTTATATCTAGTTTATGATTCATAATTAAAATAATTTTTTTACCGATGAGATCAGTTATATCTTTCTTGGTAAAAATCCTTAAATAAAAATGTTACCTCGCATGCTCTTTTTTTCACGTTAGCAATAAGAGTAAAGAATAGAATAATGTGTGAGATTGCTAGCGCAGTCACTGCAACGGTAAAGTGACAATAAATGAAGAGTTTGGGTAACGAGGAAAACTTATGGCTTAACACGTTGCTGTTGGTTTGTCGTACGCAAAGCTTGTTCAGCGTGAGTACAATATTAATGAATATTCACTTTTTGCTAGCTTACGCAAACCAAAGCAAATCGATGCTATTTTTATTTAATAAGAGTAACTGTAATAATGATTTGATTTAATTACAATATTAGCCTGAAGTAAAACTGTTAACATAGATATAGTGAAACTCTGTCTCCATAAAATATCCCAAGTCTTTCATATAATTGTCAGGATTATCGACAAGCTCAAATAAAGATATCAAAGGAAATTTATCCATTATATCATTAATGAAATTTGAATCTTCGTCAAGATTCATGTGATAATACAAATATTTAGCAAGCTGTTTTGCTGTTATATTAGTCGATAAGGCATTAAATTGGATAACATTATCTTCAATATAAAAATATTCATGAATTAATTCATTAAGATATTACTTATCTATGTATACCGGAGGTTCATGATTTTGATATAAATCATCCCACCCATGCCCAGTAATTATTAAACGAGTACCTAAAATATAAAATGCTTCGAATGATGATTTTACCTCTGATTTATTGATAAAACAGTAATGCACTGAGCTTTCGCCATCTTGTAATACCGTTGTATCTAATAAATTGATTAATTTGGTGATATCTGTTTGAAGTATATATTCTTTAAAATGATTTGCATTGATAGATTTAATATTATTCATTTTAGTGTCACGATAGCTTATTTTAGTGAATATTGACGATTTAGGTTTCAATAAAAAGTCCTTTTTTAACAATAATTGGTTAATTAGGTTCAACAACAAAAAGTCTTTTTTGATTCCGTTTTCAACCAGTTTGTTGACCTAAACCTTGTCAATCGATGGAAAAATATAGCACTAATTCCATTTTAGTTAAAGCGCTAACAGACAATGCGCAACGATTTTTGTTGATGAATATTCAATATGTTATCCTATTGGGCTGGGATTATTCTTGCGAGACTGATCGTAATTTTTAATCAATAAAATTGTGTTTACAAGATTGCTCTCAAAATAGCGAAGCTTTGCTTACATCATACCGAAGCAAATCGTAAATTTGAACATTAATCAGGGGTTAGGTGGGATGGTGAACTTGATTATACTTTTTCTGACTGCAAATTATTATCGCCATACAAACCTACTGAAGCATAAACAAAAAACAATTTCCTATTCACTCAATGCCAACATTGGAAAATTATCGTAATTTATGCATTGCATTCAACAATCAAATACAACATTCAAGTGCTAATATACAGCAGGAAAGTTGTGCCTAAAACAAGGAAGTGGCGATAAACAGTAACTTTTTTATAATTAGTTAGGTCTAAATATAAGCCCAAATGCCTCAAAAAAGCACGGTTAGGAATTTAGTTGAGTGAAGCTTTACAGTACAAAGGTCTCAATAAACATCAAAGTAATTTATACATATGGTAATTTATCAGTATCTGATTTTTTCTGTATATTTTGTTAGTCCGCTTTATTTTAAACCCCCATTTTTTGAAAATTGGCATGGCCACTTTTGAAGCATCTACACTCAATTGTGAAAGCTTTTTCTGGTGCGCCAAGTCAAGCACATGGTCATAGAGTTTTCTAGCTATACCACGCTTTTGAAAGTCAGGATGCACGTAAAAACAGTCTATGTAACCATCATCTTTAAGTTCAATAAACCCCGCAAGGCGTGAGCCAAAGATAGCCATCCAAGGCTGAGTGTTATCTAAACGTTTTAACCACATCTGATAATCTGGTGGTGTTGGGCACCATGCTTCTTGCTCTGCTTTGCTATAAATATCGGTATCAATAGCATGAATAGTCGAATGAAACAAATCGCATATTTCAGAGGCATAGAGTGAAGAATATGGCTTTACTTCGATTTTAGATGCAGAATACTCAAATTGTTTCCTATTTTCATTATGATTTGCTCTAGCAAGACTTTGCACTTCATTATCGCCAACATTGACAAGGCTGGCTTCCGTTGTACTGTATCCCTGCTCAACGACCAGAGCTGCTGCATCTCGTTTAAATTCTGTTGTGTAACTTCGACGGTTCATTATCATGGTTCTCCTCATTTTGATAATGTTATTTTACTACCTTATTTGGTGTCTGGAATTATTAAACCACTACAAAGAAAACCTTTATATCTGTAAGGAGAGGGCAAAAGTTCATAGCGAAGCATCCTAAAAATCACCCGTACACGTTCATTCCAGCGCTAACCCGATTTTTTTAGTTTTTTGGCAATTGTCCTTTTGTTGGGCTTTCAAATGCATCTTTAATCTTGACGGCTGGGTTAGCCTCAATTAAGCCTGTATTCGAAGCATAAAACATAATTTCATTAATGCGTTGGCAAAGCCTTTTAATCGTTTATAATTTGCCATTTGCTCTTAATGGCTCCATAATTTTGATGAAGTCCTTTGCCTTTAATTTGAAGATGGAACTATTACCGATGTAAGGAAAAATATGTAACTCTAATAAGTTCTAAATACCTTTTAATGTAATTTCAGTTAATCCTTTACTACTCTTAACTTTAAACCAGTCAGTAGCTACTTTTTTAAATGTACTGGTTATTTCGTCTTGCTTGCGCTGTCCTAGTTCCGCCTTATGTTCTTGAGGATCTATACCTTGTTTAATTAATTCGCGTGCTTCGTCCCGTTGTTTTCGCGCTTGTTGTAGCGAAACTTCTGGATAACTTCCAAAGCTTACAGTAGTTCTATTATTAGTTATAGGTCGGTAATATCTAAATTGCCATATTTTTGTACCTGTTGACTTAATAAGTAAAAGCAAACCATTTCCATCATAAATAGGATAATCTTTACTTTGTGGCTTGGCATTCTTTATTTGTGTATCAGTCATTGGAATTACTTTTTTAGGCATACTTTACTCTTATGGGACTATGAAATTATTTTATTATGTTTATGTAGTCCTTAATATAGTCCTAAAAATTCTGGTTGTAAATGTATCTTACTGATGCTTAATGAATAATAAAATAGGCTTTAAGCCTTGTGTTTATTGATTTTGATATGTTTTAAAGGATTTAAAAGAATGTTACTGAATAGTGAATTGGTGGAGCTGGCGGGAGTTGAACCCGCGTCCGAAATCTCTACATCCTTGGTACTACATGCGTAGTTTGTCTTTGAGTTTTGCTTACCCGCTGCGGACAAACACGCCACTGATAAACTAGCTTGATTAAATTTAATGCTTCCGCCCCAAGCAAGGCTTCCACACGATCTCGTTTGGGTTTGACTCCTCTTGATCCCCGTCCTACGAGCGGAGGCTAGGGAGAGAAGGCTCTATGCAGGTTATTAAGCTGCTAGTGCGTAGTTTTCGTCGTTTGCGACTATTTTTTTGCGGTTTATTTACGAGGCCTACCGCACCTCGGCATGCACCTTGGGTTTCGCAAATCCCGTCGAATCCAGAATCAGCCCCAATTGTGATATGTAACTTAATACAATATCAGGGCATTATATGTGAATTCAAGATGTAATACAAGTTAACTTGCCTTGTGATTAATCCTGTTCTTATTGTTTTTTCGTCTTTCAAAGTAGTAATATTATCAATTGTATCTTTCTTGCGATTTTATATCAGTATTTAACTCCTAATACTCTGACATATAGTGATATTAAAACTTTAGTTTGTGTTGAAGCAGTTATTCATATAAGTTGTTATTTGATGGTAGCGAGGGAATAATCATGAAGATATCCATCCCTCGTTTCGGTAGATTAATAGACGTTGTGCGTTCTTTGCGCTAGTTCTTTGATAATGTCAGGATAAATTTTTTCTAAAGTATAAAAGCGCAATAATATAATGGTGATAGCACTTAAGATTAAAGGCGAATAAATAAATAATATTTGTAGGGTCGTTAGTACGCTTTCTGGTTGATTTGCAACATCATCGGTAGCAATGTAGCCCGCCATACCTAATACCCAACCAATGCCTCCGGAAGCGATACCACTTCCTAATATGGCACTGAAACTTCCGCCACTATAGACTAATCCATCATTTCTAATACCAAATTTCCATTCACCATAATCTATTGTGTTGGCTAACATGGAATACGCATTTCCCATAATTGGCGCAAAACCAGCACCACGTAATATTGTTCCTATTATTGCAACATTCGTATCTTGAGGGGCAACGGCCATGATGGTGCTTCCTAAGATAATTGTGGCCATACCGACAATGATAAATGTTAATCGGCTCATGATTTTTAGAATATAAGCTGAACACATCAATACAACAACTAACGGTAAAGCAAAAGCCATATTGATTAAACCAATAAGTTGACTATCGGCTAATAGGTATTTTGCATAGTAAACTCCAACGCCATTGATAAGTCCTAGGATACTAAAACTTACTAGCATGGTAAAAAACATAGTTACCCAATATTTATTAGCAAGAAGGGTTTTTAATGAAACACCAATTGATGGTGCATTGTAATTAAATTGGTTAATTGGTTTAATACGTTCTTTAGTATTAAAAAAAGTATAGAAGAACGTAATGATTAAAATTGCGGCGTAAATTATCATAGTGAACTGCCAACCACGTTCACCTCCACCAAAAAAATTGACCAAAGGTAAGGTAATATAAGGAATAATTAGCATGCTAGCAAAATAGCAAAGCATACGATATGTATTCAAGCGACTACGTTGGTAAGAATTTTGAGTCATTAATGCAGCAAGCGTACCATAAGGTATATTACTTGAGGTATAAATAATCCAATGTATGTTGAGCGTAATGCCGGCAAAAATTAATAATGCAAATTCACTCCAATTTTCTGGTGCACTAAATACCATTATCAATGATAGACCAAATGGAATGGTTGACCATAAAATCCATGCCCGAGCTTTACCATGTTTACTTTTAGTTCTATCAACAATATAGCCCATAACCACATTAATTACAGCATCAAAAACACGTGAAAATAGTAGCACTGCACCTAATAAAGTTGCTGAAACTCCCACAATATCGGTATAGTAGTAAAGTGCGAAAGTTCCAACGGTAACACCCGAGAACCCTGTTGCAAAATCTCCTAATCCATAGGCAAGTTTTTCTTTAAATGAGATGTCATGGTCAGGCATTTGACCATTATTATCCGTTACTGTTGTGTTCATTATGATATCTCCAGAGAAGTTTCCAAGTTCAGATTACTGGTGATAGTCGCCTATCTAAACCAAGGCTTTTAGCCTATTCAATGACGAAAGCCTTGATAATGATGATCATCTAACTTGCTAGTTAAACGGTCTGATAAGCACTATTACCATTTTTCTGGAAAACATCCTTCATTTGAAAAAGTATTGTTTTTACAACTTAATGTTCCATCACTGACAGCAATTGCTAATCCACTCCCTAATTGATCATAACCTCGGACATTAAGTGCAGTGCCATCAATGTACAAAGTAAATAGCGTATCATCAGCAATGATCTGTATGTCATATTCGCGATCAGCTTCAAGATGAATAGGGCGCTCTAAACCTTTATTCATTACACGATACCAAGGATAACAAGGGGTTTTATCAAAAGTTAATCGGTTATCGACAAGTGAAAAAATAAAGTCATAGGATTCCCCAGTTTGTTTATCTTTCATTAAACGTATTGAAAAATCACGAGTACCTTTACTGAATTTCACTGTCGTTGAAAAACGGAATGTTTTGCCTGTATTTTCAATTAATAATTGTTCTTGACGTGCGAAAGGTGAATTAATCGAAAAATTATCAATTTTTTTAGGATGAGTAAAACAGTTCCATAAACTATCAACGACTTTCACTCCTAAAGTATGATCGGGTTTTTGATAAACTTCATGAGGAACAAAAGTACCTGCCCATTGGAAATTTTTCAAATCATCGTTATCTTCTTTTGTTGGTACCCAGCCAAAAAGAATACGACGTTTACCATCAAACGCAGTTCTTGCTGCATAGTAAGCTCTACCATCAAACGCATCGTCAGCAGGTGTAATCCATGGACCTTCTAAAGATTGGCTCATCACGTAGCGTGTTTTACTTTGATCACTGTATTCGGTATAAACCAAATACCACCAATTACCGATTTTAAATAAGTCAGGCATTTCAATCATGGTATATTTACCTGCCACCCAAAAATCACCTTGGAATTGCCAATTTTTTAAATCTTTCGAAGTGAAAGCAACAACTCGGCCTGATTGTTCAGTTTTAGGACCTTGCAATCTTGCACCTAAAATTAATAGGTACTCTTGTTTTTCATCGTTCCAAATTACCCAAGGATCGCGCCAATCACTAATATCATAACCAGCTTGAGGTGTTAAGGTTATGAGTTCAGAGGATTTATGCCATGTTTTAAAATCATCACTCCAAGCATGTAATAAGACTTGTGATGTTTTTCCTTCTTTTTCCCAATTACGGTTGTAACCAGTATAAAAAGCATGTCCTTTACCTTCTGCCTCAAACACACAACCGGCATAAATAAACTGATCGACATCTTGTTCACCACCTTTTTTTATTGAATCACCAAGATTTTGGTAATTAACAAAATCAGTTGTAGTCGCAAGTGACCAACCGAATGGTTCTCCAAATGGGCATGGATTTCGATTATCACGTTGATCATAAAGATAAAAAGTACCATCCTTACCAAATGGCATTATATCGCCAACCCAGTACCCCTTTGGTTGATAATGTAATTTTTGCATTTTTTACTCCTTCTTTTTTAACATGGATAAATGACATTACGTTGTCATTGACTTTAATAATTTTTAGTTCATTTCATGTCAACCGCGTTCATATGTCAACCGAGACCATAGTTAAAATGATAATTTTGTGAGAGACATCACTTATTAGAGGGTAGTTTTGTGATGAATATCACTAAAAAAGATGAAGACCAAGATGTAAATCAATTCAATTACAATGATTTACGCCATAGCAAAAAGCATTATAATTATGTGGATATAATATAAATTTTAATTAAAGGATGATTATGAAATTAAGCAGAGATGATGTTGCTAAGTTGGCAGGGGTTTCCGCAACCACTGTATCAAGAGTATTAAACAATCGTGGGTACATTAGTGCAACAACTCGACAGCGAGTTCAAGATGCGATGGAAACGTTGGGTTACTACCCTAATGAATTAGCACGTTCATTATCGAATAATAAAAGTAATTTGATTGGTTTAATTTTTCCAAGTTTAACTAACCCCTTTCAAATGGAATTAATCAGCTACTTAGAAAGAATATTATCTCGAAAAGGTTACAAAATATTAATTTGCAATAGCCATCATAACCAAGAGGAGGAAAAGAATTTTTTAACTATGTTAAGACGTCATCAGGTTGAAGGGGTAATTGTAAACTCTATGAATGAAAATTTAGCTGATTACCTAATACCTGATCTGAATATCGTTTCCATTGATCGCAAAATTAATGAAACAATACCGGTTATTTCATGTGATAACTATGCTGGTGGTTATCTGGCCAGTCAACATCTAATCAATCAAGGTTGTAAAGATATTCTTTATATTGGTTCTATTACAAATGACAAACAAGTCGATATGGATGCCAATAAACGGTATCAAGCTTATAAAGATAGTATTAAACTCGCAGGAATTAAACCAATTACTCTTGATATGGATTTTTCAATTAGTTATCGGGAAAAGTATCAATTGATTAAGGACCGTTTACAGTCCCAACATATTGATGGAGTTTTAGCCGACGATTCATCAGCAATTGCCACTATTAATGCTGCCAGAGACTGCAAATTGTCTTTATCTAATCAATTAAAAGTTGTTGGATTTGATGGTGCTGAATTAACTTTGCAGCATATGCCATTTTTGACTACGATTCGTCAACCGATTGCGCAAATTGCACAAAATGCGGTTTCTGTATTGCTCGCCATGATTAACGGCGAACCATATCACAGTATAACTAACTTACCAATAACTTTGTATCAAGGCCAGAATGAAAATAACCTGTTATAAAAGTTTTATTAAAAGAAAAATGCTATTTTGTCATTAAAGACTCAAAATTAAATTAGTCATAATCAAGTTCAGAAAAGTGATTTTGAGAATACTGTGTAATAGTATGAGTTTCTTAGTATTTGGTAATGAGTTAAAAATAATTTAAAAATGCTAAATAGAATAATAAATGCTTAAATTCAAAAAAAGTTAAAATATTAAATTATTATTAATCAATACATTAAATATTTTTTTATAAAAATATCAAAAATATTTCAATTTAAATTGAACTTTTTATGATTTAGTTTGTCTATATTAGCAGATTACGTTTTTTCATTTTTTGCCCTCCACTCGAATATTCGAGTGGATTTTTTTTATCTAAGACTTTAGTCAGTTCTAACTCATCTTTCTACATTCGCATCGTTTTATATCGTCATATCATTCATGAAAATAATTGATATATCAAAACTTATTGAACAATGATCAGCAGTAAGTTAATATCCAGTGATTTTTAACTTTCTAATAAAATAGTGTCATTTTTATTATTATCAAACCTTTTTGCCTATTCACAATTTATTTAGCGTGTTTAGTCTGGTAACAAAATAATAAAATAATGCATGTTGTTTAAATACTAATAAGTGAGTAGAGAGATTTTTTATGTCATTGTCAAAAAGGACACAAGGACATTTAATTGCATTAATGACCGTGTTTTTGTGGAGTACTACATTTATTTCTACCAAAATATTATTAATAGACTATAAACCTATCGAAATACTATTTTTTCGATTTAGCCTTGGTTATATAACATTATGGATCTTAGCTCCTCGTTTTTTTGCTTGGCAGGGGATTAAACAAGAGTTAATGTTCCTTGGTGCTGGATTTTGTGGAGTAACATGTTATTTTCTCTGTGAAAATATTGCTCTAACGTATACCACAGCTTCAAATGTTGGGGTGATTACCACATTATCACCGGTAGTTACCGCAATATTGGCGTTCTTCTTTCTGAAAACTGAAAAACCAGATAAAAGCTTTTATATCGGTTGTCTATTTTCGATGATTGGTATTGTGTTAATTACCTTAAATGGAAAATTTGTATTATCCGTTAATCCACTAGGCGATTTACTGGCGGTATTTGCTTGTCTATTTTGGGCATGCTATTCAATTTTAACCAAACGAAGTAGTAATTATGGTTACAATATTATTTTGCTGACGCGAAGATTCTTTTTTTACGGCCTAATGCTTATGTTGCCAGCGCTATATTTATTTGATTTTGAATGGAATTTTTATCGATTTGAGCAACCAATAAACTTAATCAATACCTTATTCTTAGGTGTTGGTGCATCAGCTATCTGTTTTGCCTCTTGGAACTATGCGGTGAAATTAGTCGGTGCGGTAAAAATTAGTATCTATCTTTATTTGGTACCAATTTTGACAATCATTAATGCGGTTTTAATTTTAGATGAACCTTTTACGTGGATTGCGGCAATTGGTACATTATTTACACTTGGTGGTGTGCTATTGTCCGAAGGTAAAATTAAACTTAAAAAACATTAATATGCTAGCATGTTTTATTAATGCTTTGATTTAAAAAATATTACCAAAAGCGCTACATTTATTGCATACGTTTATCAATTGCTTGCATAATAATTTGTCCTAAGTGCTCATAATTTTCATCAAAATGATGGCCACCTGGTAATTTAAAAGCCTCACCTTTCATCTCTGACTGTAGGCAGCCAGTATCCTCTTTTTCTTCTTCTCCATAGATACAAAATAATTTCTTTTCTGGGATCTGCGCAACCTCAGGTGCGGTTTTCATTTCATCACCAGATTGCCCAAGCCACCCGCTAACTTCTATTTCAAAATTAGCGTCTTTGGAAAAAGCTATCATGATTAAAGCTTGGATACTATTTTGATCTTCTTTAGATAAACGATTGTATAGTGCAGGTAAAATATCACCACCGAACGAATAGCCAGCTAATATAAACTTAGTTGTTCCCCACTTTTCACGATACTGTTGCATTAAATAAGTTAAATCTTTAGCACTACGTTCAACCGAGCGATGTTGCCAAAACAGTTTTAATGCATCGACACCAACCACTGAGTAACCATGTGAAGCCATATATTCAGCTGAAACTTTATCTAAATCTCGCCATCCACCATCACCCGAATAATAAAAAGTTACGCTTTTAGGATGTTGTTGTTTGTTTTTCGCGGGTAACTCAATGACTGGTAATTGTTTATGCTCATCAAATAAAACGGATGATAAATGTGAACTTAAAAGCTCGGTTGGTGATGCTTGATATTCACCAATTTCAGTCGTTACTTTAATTTGTTTTTGTTGGCGAGGAAAAATCGCAACTTGTTCATCAGGGGGATTGTTCCAAATAACTCGCCATGTTCCATGTGTAGCTTGATCTGGTAAAGGTGCCTCACAATCTTTATGATCTAAAGTGAACTCAATTGATAATGCTTTAGCGTTATCATCTTGTTGTTTAGAGAGCCAACGGTAAGCAAAAGCTGCGCCTTCTTCCATACCTGCAACTACAAATTTATGCTCATTTAATATTTCCGTTGCTTGATTAAAACGATTTTGTTGTTCATCACAATTTGCCTGAGGTTTTAATTCAAATTGAACCAATTTAGCACCCATCTTTTCAGATAAATCTAATAATTGTTGTTCAGTAAAAAAATCTTTTTGCGTAGCAACAATAATCGCAGCTGCTTCTGCTGAATTTTTGGGGTTAGCTAATATTACTGAAAAATCATTATTTATGGTGACGGTTTTTACAGTTGCACTGCCACTATTTTTTATATAATACCCGCCAATAAACACAAACAAGATAATCAGTAATATGAAAATTAATAACAAAAAATAGCGTATGAAATTTTTCATAAGATCAGTTCTTTTTCTTTTTTAAGCCAGTTAATCCACCCGAGATCAGCATAGTGGTATCAATTAAAGCAACAAATGGATCAAGTCCTGCAGGAACAGCCATATAACGCGGTTCCCAATGAGTTGCAAATTTGTCTTTAAAACGACGTAATCCTTGAAAATTATAAAACCGACCACCGAGCCTAAATACTAACGCACCTAGCCTTTGAATTAATGGGGCTCCACGTCTTCTTTGCATGCCTGATAGAGGTACCATACCTAAACTAAAGTATTTAAATCCTTTTTCTTTATAATGCAGTATTAAACCAATCATTAAAAATTCCATGGTTAGTTTAGGAATATTTTGAGCAAACCTCATTAGATCGATGCTAGCTGAGTAATGTTGATTTGTTTCAAGTAAATTGACAAAAGCAATAATGCGACCTTCAAATTTGATAGTAGCAATAGTGAAATTATCTAAATATGGCTTTGAAAAAGATCCCAATGAAAATTGTTTTTCTTTGGAGTGTTTGTTTTTTAGCCACGTATCGGATATGACTTTTAATTCATCTAGTGGCGCAGAACCTGGCGCATAAAATTCAAGACTAAGTCCGTCGCGTTGGCATCTGTTCCATGTATAACGAAGATCTTTATACCCTTTAGATGAAAGATTAAACTCTTCTAAATCAACTAAAGCCTCTTCGCCTAATTTTATGGTTCGTAAACCAATATCCATATAAAAAGGTAAATTGGCGGCTTTAATTTGATAAAAAACTGGGCGAAGATGATGGGCATCACATAAATCTCGAAAAGTCCAAATTAAATCAGCGCGTTTAGTATTATCGCCAATTGGATCATACAGTGCTACCATGCTTCTGCCACGTTTAGTATACATAATGAAAGCAGTGTGTGATTCATTGAATAACAGTGATTTATCGCCAGTCATGGCGAGTCCGCCTTCTGGCTGATCTGAATCTAAAATAATTTGATGAGCTTTGATTAACTCTTCGCGTTTTGGACTATTTAAAATTGGCAAAGCAGGATGAAATAGCCAATAGAGCATAATAAAAATTAATAAAATAAAACTACCCAAGGTTGCTCTTAATGCACGCGGTACTCGGGTATCTAATTCAAATTGCCACCATAATGAATGGTTGTAAGGTACATCTTGATAAATAAATAATATTAACCATACAAGAACCGCAATTAAGCAAAAACAGACGGCAAAGGATTTTATCGGAAAAGGTAATACATTTAATCGACTTTTACGATAAAAAGCGTGTCTAAAATAGATTAATAACATCGCAATCGTTAATAAAGTACCCGCTTCTATCCAATGTAAGCCCCGTAAAAGTGAGCAGATGCTACCTAAAAACAATAAAATGACCGAAGCACCCCAAGCCGAATAAAGTCTTCGGCGTAGACCCACTGCCAAGAGTAAACATAAAACGCCGATTAAACTCGCGACTAGATGAGCAGTATTAATTATTTTATTGGGAATAAATGTATTGACTAAGTAGTGATTAAAACCGGGAAGAACACTTGAAAACATCATTACTACACCCGCAAAAAATACAGCAGCAGCCATAATAATAGCTGCAATACCGGTTTCTGTTTCTTTAACTTCAGGCATAGTAAAAAGGTGCTTGCTTTCATTTATTAAAAGTAGAAAGCTCGCTATAAAAAGTGGTATTAAAATATAAATAATACGATAAATAATTAACGCAACAGTTAACGACGCAACTCCAATTTTAGATGAAAATGCAGCCAACATTACTGCTTCAAATACCCCTACACCGCCAGGAATATGGCTTAGCACTCCAGCAACTAAAGCCAAAATATAGATCATAATAAAGGTAGTAAAATGGGGTTGTACTGGTAATAAAAAGTAGAGAATGGCTCCTGCTAAAACAGTATCAATTAAAGTAATTACAAATTGGTAAGATGCAAGGCGTAAATTAGGTAAACGTATCGACCAGTGAAATAGTTGGAATAATTGAGTGTCTTTATTCGGTTTTGTATCTAATCGATTGCAATATAAAAAGATTAGCATGGCGACATAAAGGCAAATTATGCCACTCGAAATTAACCATATCCAGTTTTTTGATAAATGCAATGCCAGCATAGTATTTTTAGTATTCATTAAGGCCGCTAGCGTGGCCAGCATGGGTAGGGTAAACCCTAATGATAACGTAACAAATATCGACATTCTGGCTACGTCAATAGTTGTTAATCCTTGTTTGAAATATAATCGGCAGCGAATTGCACCACCAGATAATGCTGATAAACCGATCGCATTGCCAATGGCTGAAGCACAAATACCACCAAGCGTTATAACCGATGGCTTTAATTTTACACCTGCGTATCGTGTTGCAGACCATTCGTAACCAATAAGCATCAAATAACTGCCTATAGCAGATAAACAAGCAAATAAAATAGCTTTAATTGAAAGTGTGTCAGCCGCATTTTTTAAATCGCATAGATTAATATCTTTAAGTAGATGCCAGCATAAAATAAGTGCAATAAAGAAGATGGATAAGCCAAACAGTAACGTTATAAATTGACGATAGCGAGTGAAGTATTCTATCAATTGCCAAGGTAGAACTTTACGCGCTAATATTTTCACGTGAGCAACTCCAATACGTGCTTCAATAGGATTTCAGATTGGCGCATTCTACCGTTGCAAACTAATGAAAACAATCGTGAGAAACTAAAGGAAATTTAAAAAAAATATTAATCATTAGAATTTTTTTTACAAAGATTGTCTATTTATTGAATAATGAATAGGCTAAAGACTCAGATTAATGGAATCGAATTAATGATTATTGTTAAACACAAATCAAAGAATAATGAATTATCTAGTAACTTAATATTTTCAAGCTTAATTAAATTAATAGCCATCTAATTGTGGTAATCTATTTAATTTAGGTTTAGCAAAATCTTTACCAAAATTTTTAAATTGCTATTTTCACATTAATTAAATGGATAATTATAAATTAAATGAGCACAGACCAACCAATTGAATTAACACAAGAACAATATCAGATTATTGAAAAAATAAGAATTTATGTTAAGCAAAAGCTTGCTAATGATTTTTCAGGTCATGACATGGCACATATTGAGCGCGTAGTTGGATTAGCAAAAAAAATTTTACCTTGCGAACCAAAAGCTAATGCCTTTATCGTAATTTTAAGTGCTTATTTGCATGATGTCATTGATGAAAAAGTTATTAATGATGTCAATGAAGCGACAAATGAATTATATCATTATCTCAATTCACTTAACATTTTAAGTGATGATATAAAAATGATATTCGATATTATTGAAAATATGTCTTACCGAAAAAATCTAACTGGTAAAAAAACATTATCGTTAGAAGGGCAAATTGTACAAGATGCTGATCGCTTAGATGCTATTGGAGCAATAGGGATTGGACGAACGTTTTATTATGGAGGTAATAAACATAATATTATGCACGATCCAACTATTTTACCAAGAACGGTTATCAATGAAGAAAATTATAAACTACCCAATACTGTAATTAATCATTTCTATGAAAAACTGTTTCTACTTAAAGATATGATGAACACAGAAAAGGCCAAAAAACTGGCTATATCGAGACATAATTTGTTAGTTGAATTTGTTAAACAATTTGAAAACGAGTGGCAAGGTAAAGATTAATCTTACTATGGTCAATTGATTGGTAGCAATGGCTTTAACGTTATAATTGATTACCCTTTTTAAATGGTATGTCTGGGAGTGATGATGACCTTGTTTATTAATAAAAATAAGGTTTTTTATCGTTTGATTTAGCGATCTCCGATAAGGAGAACGCTACTTTGTATCAAAAAGGAATAGGGGCGTCAACTAACCATAGCACAGTTGGTAATGTTATCAAACTTAACAAGGTACTCATTAACGTTGCACTTGAAACCAGTTCAGGATTGGTATCAAATTGGACTGACATTAGAGTAGTATTAGCAGCGCTTGGCATTGCAGCTAATACAATTAATACTTGTTTATAAACAGGTAAAATTGGCATAAAGTAGACCAAACAAGTAGCCACCAATGGTGAAATTATCATGCGGGTTAATAATGAAAATGAAAGTTTAGGGTAATCAAGCTGTGTGATCTTTATTTTAGCCAGTTGCATTCCTAAAATAATCATAATAACTACAATAGATGAATCCCCAATCATGCCAATGGATGTCATAATTGATTTAGATAAAGGGACGTGGCATAACTGAAAAATAATACCTAAAAATGCACCATAAGCAACAGGCATACGGATTACTTTCTTAATAACATCTTTTTGACTGACAATATCACTATGAGAACTCCCTTTTACCGCATAATAAATACCAACCGTACTCATCACAAATTGTTGTAATACCATCATAATTACACCAAGATCAAACCCTATGCTACCAAAAAATACTAATAGTACAGGGGTTCCGTAATTACCGTTATTCATAAAACAAGAGCTTAAAATCATGGCACAACGTTCTTTAGTCGAATATTTCATGATTATTGACCAAATTGAGATGATGCATACTAATGATAAGCAAAGTCCTAAAATATAAAAAATGTAATATAGGTAATCAATGGTTAGTGTATGGATATAAAAAGTTTTAAATGCTAAAAAAGGCGAAAGCACATACAGTGACATTTTTGATAAATTAGCTACATCAAATTTTAATATTTTCTGGGAAATAAACCCGACGATAAAAATACAAAAAATAGGAAACAAAATAATAAAAAATTGCATAAACCATATCCTGGATTTGAATAATTAATTTAATAATTCAATAGCATTAACAATTGATTCTCGTAATTGATAACAGGTATTATCATCAAGTGCATTATTATTTTTATCTGTTAAGATAAATAAATCCTCAATGTGTTCGCCGATAGTTGCAATTTTAGCACTACTCAATGATAAATCTAAATTGGCAAATACTTCACCGACACATGCAAGTAATCCTGGTCTATCTAATGCAATGAGTTCCATGTACGTTTGCTTTTCATTGAAAGCAGATAAAAAATTAACTTGTGTTGGAACCAAAAACGATCGTAATCTTTGTTTGGGTGGTTTAACTGTCACACCTTTGTAAACTGGTTGTTGAAGGGCTTTAGTTAGCGCTTGTATAATGCTTGGATGCCTATCCTTTTGTAATGTTTGACCATTCGGCTCTAATACAATAAAAGTATCAAGTGCAAATCCTTTTTTATTTGTAATAATTAGGGCATCATGGATGCTTAAGTTATGATTGTTAAGAGTATTACATACTGTAGCAAACAGATAAGGTCTATCAGGCGAATAAATAATTATTTCAGTACCACCATGATAAGGATTTGGATTAATCAATACCAGTATTTGGTTTAAATCATGCGTTAATAAATTTTGTACATGCCAGACAATTTGTTCTGTGGTGTACCGCAGAAAGTAGTCAATGCGATAATCTAACCAAAGATTTTTTATTTTCTGTTCATCATAATTTTGCTTAAGTAAGATAGTCAATGCTTCCTGTTTATGTTGACGAGCAATGCTTCGTTGCTCTGGTATTTGATGGATACCAGAATCAAACGATCGTTTTGCTGTTTCATACAGTTGGCGCATTAAGCTTTGCTTCCAACTATTCCAGAGGGTTTCATTTGTTGCGCAGACATCGGCAACAGTCAAACACAGTAAATATTGTAAACGTTGCTCACTTTTTACAATTTGAATAAATTCGCGGATAACTGCCGGATCTTGCAGATCGCGACTTTGAGCTGTTACTGACATAAGTAAGTGATAACGTACTAACCAAATGATTAAATCTGTATCTCTAGACTCTAATTCATGTAATTTGCAGAATTTTTCTACTAATTTAGCACCTATTTCAGAGTGGTCTCCATGATGGCCTTTACCAATATCATGAAATAAACCAGTAATAACCAGTAGTTCAGGTTTAGATAATTTAGCAAAAACTTTAGAACTATTAGGGTGTCTTTGTTTGCCCGATTCTGTTTTAAGGCTATCAAGCTCAAGCAGTAAGCGAATAGTGTGTTCATCAACGGTATAAACATGGAATAGATCAAACTGCATCATCCCCGCAATATGTTTCCAACCTGGTATATAGGCAGTAAGGATGCCATATTGATGCATTGGTAAGATTGCTTTTTTTATCGCATCTGGGTGTTTAATAATTTTCATAAACAGTGATCTTGCTTTTGCATCTTCACTGAGCAGAGTGGTTAATTGTCTTCGCGCTGAACGTAGTTGTCTAATCGTGTTTGAATAAAGTCCAATAATTTGTGGATTAAGCAATATCGTATAAAAAAGTTGCATAATCATAACCGGATCTTTTTTAAATAGATTGTCATCTTTTACATCAATGAGCTTTTCCCTAATCTGAAAATGTTCATCTATATCATATATTTTATTTTTTGGATTAAGCTCCAGTATCGTCTCATCAAAAAGCTGTAATAACATCTGATTGAGCTCAGTAATATTGCGGGCAACACAATAATAATCGTGCATCATTTTTTCGACTGGAGTATTGCCTTGACCTTGATAACCAAGCATATTAGCAATGCTTAACTGGCGATCAAACAGTAAGCGATTATCATAACGCGTTATGACACTATGTAGTGCAAAGCGCATACGCCATAAGAATTTTCGACATGTCCTAAAGTCTTCAATATCTTCAGGAGTCAAATAATCAAAGTGAGCTATTTTTTGTAAGAACTCTTCACCAAAATGACGAATCGCAATCCACTGTACGATTTGCATATCGCGAAGCCCGCCGGGGCTATTTTTTAAATCAGGTTCGAGATTATAACTGGTACTATGATATTGCTTATGACGATCTTGTTGTTCTTTAACTTTAGCCCGGAAAAAAGTAGCTGAGGGCCAGATCTTATCACTAAAGATATGTTTACGCAGTTCATTTAATAATGATTGATTACCAGCGACTATTCTTGATTCAATCAAGTTTGTCATGATGGTAATATCATTTTTTGCTTCTTGTAGACAAGTCTTTAACGTTCTAACACTATGACCTATATCTAAATGAAGATCCCAAAGCAAACGAATTAAATCACTGATTTTTTGTTCAATCTCTTTAGCACATGGATAATCACTTAATATTAATATATCAATATCCGATAATGGATGAAGTTCAGTCCGTCCATATCCGCCAACGGCAATCAAAGCTGTACGGTTTTGTTTAAAAACAGAGGAGACTTGTTCAGGAATTTGAAAATAAAGCCATAAACGTTGCAACAACTCATCAATAAAATGGCTGCGTAAATGCACTAAAATATCAATATCGACATTTTGTTTAAATTGTGTGACAGACCATTGTTGAAAGTCATTAAGTTGTTGTTTGAGGTAGTCAATATTTATCTGCTCATCGCTAAAATTAAGCGGCGAATTAGGGTAAAACGTATGCATTTGAGTCATAGTCATCATATCAAATTAGGATGATTCATTTGTCATATCGTTACCTGATTTTAAAGTACTGTCAAGTTACAGTTATTTGAATTGTTTATAAGTTTTAAAAATAATTCTTCCTATTTAATTGATAAAACAATATTAAGTAAATTGGTCAGTTAATGGATACTAGATTTGTATGTGATAATCAATTAATTTTAAATAATAAATATTAATAATCATTTTATAAATTATACAAACGATTATTAATATTTTTATACAACTTTTTGAATAAAAAGAAACTTTAAAGGTTTCTCTTGAAAAAAAGTTTGAGGTTAACTATACGTTTAAGTAAAAACTACAATTTAAAATCACTCAAATCATCTTCGTTAATCTCAGCGTCAATTTGCCCAACTAAATAAGAACTCATTTCAGCTTCTTGTGGAGCTACTTGAACATTGTCTGAAACAAGCCAATTGTTAATCCATGGGATTGGGTTGGATTTGACTTGGAATGGTAATTTTAGACCAACAGCTTGCATGCGGATATTTGTGATATATTCGACGTATTGGCATAAGATATCTTTGTTTAGACCAATCATTGAGCCGCTTTCAAATAAGTATCCAGCCCACTCTTTTTCTTGATTGGCCGCTTGCAAAAACAGCTCATAGCAATCTTGTTCACATTCTTTGGCAATTTCAGCCATTTCAGGATCATCTTCACCACTGCGCAAAGTGTTGATCATAAATTGTGTACCAGTTAAGTGCAGAGCTTCGTCACGAGCAATAAGTTTGATAATTTTAGCATTACCTTCCATTAGTTCACGTTCAGCGAAAGCAAAAGAACAAGCAAAACTGACATAAAAACGAATAGCTTCAAGTGCATTAACACTCATTAGGCAAAGATAAAGCTTTCTTTTAAGCTCACGCAGATCTATGGTTATGGTGCGGTTGTTAACCGTGTGTTTACCTTCACCTAATAAATTGTAGTAACTTGCATAACTAATAAGATCATCGTAATAACCTGCAATGTCGCCTGCGCGTTTTTGAATTTCTTTATTTGTGACAATATCGTCAAAAACAACGGAAGGATCATTAACAATGTTACGAATGATATGTGTATATGAACGAGAGTGAATGGTTTCTGAAAATGACCAAGTTTCTACCCATGTTTCTAGTTCAGGAATAGAAATGAGTGGGAGCAGCGCTACATTTGGACTACGACCTTGAATTGAATCAAGCAAGGTTTGGTATTTTAAATTACTGATAAATATGTGTTTTTCATGTTCCGGCAAAGCCGCATAATCAATGCGGTCTTGTGAGATATCCACTTCTTCTGGTCGCCAGAAAAAGGAAAGTTGTTTTTCGATTAATTTTTCGAACATTTCATATTTTTGTTGATCATAACGAGCAACATTTACCGGTTGGCCAAGAAACATTGGCTCTTTAAGTTGATCATTATGTACATGCGAAAAGGTACTGTAATTCATACTCATAAAATAACTCCTAATTGAGTTTGGTTGCTTTTACCGCCACCTTTCGTCATTAGAAAAGAGGGGGGAATCATTAGGGGGTTATCAATTCCCCTAAATACGATACTATGTATCAATGTTTCTATAATCTAAATTAATTAAATTTTACAAGCTCCACCTTCACAGCCATCGTCACTTCCAGTTAATGCGATATCACCTTGAATATCTTCAGCGCCATCACGAGTATTATGATAATAAAGTGTTTTTACACCAAATTTATAAGCTGTCAATAAATCAGCTAATAGTTGTTTCATTGGTACTTTATCATTTGGGAATTTAGTTGGATCATAATTAGTATTGGCTGAAATGGATTGATCTATAAATTTCTGCATAATTCCAACTAAATGCAAATAACCAGTATTATTTGGAATTTGCCATAACAATTCATAAGCATTTTTTAGATTTTCATAATCCGGCACGACTTGTCTTAAAATACCATCTTTTGATGCTTTAACACTAACATAACCGCGAGGAGGTTCAATACCATTAGTTGCATTAGAAATTTGTGATGAAGTTTCTGACGGCATTAATGCTGATAAAGTCGAGTTACGTAAACCATAAGTTTTTATTGATTCACGTAATGATTCCCAATCATAATGTAATGGTTCATTACTAATGGTGTCTAAATCTTTTTTATACGTATCAATCGGTAAAATACCTTGTGAATAAGTTGTCTCATTAAATAGTGAGCAAGCACCTTTTTCTTTCGATAAATTGTTAGAAGCTTTTAACAAATAGTATTGCATAGCTTCAAAAGTGCGGTGTGTTAAATTATTGGCACTGCCGTCAGAATATTTAACGCCATGTTTAGCTAAATAGTAGGCATAATTGATCACGCCAACGCCTAGTGTTCGACGATTGATCGATGAATTACGGGCAGCCGGTACGGGGTAATCTTGATAGTCAAGCAGTGAGTCAAGGGCACGTACGGTTAAATCCGCTAATTCTTCAAAATCATCAAGAGAATCAATTTTTCCTAAGTTGAAAGCAGACAGGGTACAAAGTGCAATTTCCCCTTTTTCATCATTAACATTATTAAGCGGTTTAGTTGGTAACGCAATTTCCATACATAAATTGGATTGATGGACAGGCGCTAATTGTGCATCGAATGGACTATGAGTATTACAATGATCAACATTTTGTATATAGATTCGACCCGTTGATGCACGTTCTTGCATTAACAATGAAAAGAGTTCAATTGCTTTTACTACACGTTTGCGGATAGTTACGTCTTGTTCATATTGATGATAAAGTGTTTCAAATTTATTTTGATCAGCAAAAAATGCATCATAAAGTCCGGGCACATCTGATGGACTAAATAGTGTTATATTTTCGTTTTTAATCAGCCGTTGATACATCAACTTATTAATTTGTACACCATAGTCCAAATGACGAACTCGGTTTTCTTCTACACCACGGTTATTTCGTAAAACAAGTAAACTTTCAACTTCTAAATGCCAGATTGGGTAAAATACGGTAGCTGCACCACCACGTACACCACCTTGTGAACATGATTTAACCGCAGTTTGAAAATATTTATAAAATGGAATACATCCAGTATGAAAAGCTTCTCCGCCTCGAATTGAACTCCCTAAAGCACGAATACGTCCCGCATTGACACCAATACCTGCGCGTTGTGATACATATTTGACAATTGCACTCGACGTTGCATTAATTGAATCTAGGCTATCATCACATTCAATAAGGACACATGAGCTAAATTGACGTGTTGGGGTTCTAACGCCTGCCATAATCGGTGTTGGCAATGAAATTTTAAATGTTGACACAGCATCGTAAAAACGTTTGATATAATCAAGTCGAGTCTCTTTTGGGTAATTAGCAAAAAGACAAGCTGCAACTAAAATATATAAAAATTGTGCACTTTCATAAATTTCACCTGATACACGGTTTTGTACTAAATATTTACCTTCTAGCTGTTTTACTGCTGCGTAGGAAAAAGACATATCTCGCCAGTGATCAATCATCTTATCCATTTTTTCAAACTCTTCTTGAGTATAATCTTCAAGTAAATGTTTGTCATAATGTTTACTCTCTACTAATTTTTTAACGTGTTCAAAAAGAGGCGGTGGGGTAAATTGATTAAAAGCTTTTTTACGTAAATGAAAAATGGCTAAACGAGCAGCTAAATATTGATAATCAGGTGTTTCTTGTGAAATTAGATCGGCTGCGGCTCGAATAATTGTTTCATGAATATCAGATGTACGAATGCCATCATAAAATTGGATATGTGAGCGCAACTCAACTTGGGAAACTGAAACATTCTCTAATCCCTCTGCTGCCCAAGTAATTACTTTATGGATCTTATCAAGATTAATCGGTTCTTTTTTACCATCTCGTTTAGTGACGAGCATTAATTTATTCATTTTTCATCCAATGTCCTGTTGTCTTGTGAAAGATATAATAATTGATATTTGTCAAAATATACAATATATAGTGCCTATTAATAAATTAATTACTATATATAGTATATTTATTAATTTATATTATTTATTTTAAGAACTAAAACTGGTTAACAAAGTTTTAAATAATTGATAATTTTAGATTATATAATGATGATAATATGAGATGACGTTTAAAATAAACACAAAAAAATGTGTGGTTAAGAATTTACTAATGAATCGTTTTTTGAAGTTATTATTTAAGAGTTAACATTCAATAAAAATAAGCTCTATTTACAAATAGAGCTTAAAAAGTTACTAATGCTTTATTTAGGTATTGAGGCGCATACAGCATTTTTATTTTCTTTTTCGTTAGGACGACAGTGGTATACACCTGAATCTATATGTAAGTCACAAACTTGCCCTTCACCGTTATCTCCTGCTGTTGGTTCCCATACATAAAAGCGTTTGTAACTGCCATTTTTATGAGGTGCAAAAGAACCTGGATAAGATTGTTGATTTGCATCACCCCATTCACTGATTAATCTGCCGATTTCACGTGTAAATTGTCCTGAACCTTTTGATCCTAAAACAGCATTACTTATTTCCTCAGCATTACTCAATTCATAATGACCTTTTTTAGCCTCACATTCAGCAACAACATCTGCGACTTCACCTGTTAATGCTTTATATACGTCTCCATCAATTTTTTGTTTCCAAGCATCGAACCACATAGTTAAAGTGAATGTATATTGAATTTTTTTATTGTTTGTTGTATTTACTCCTTCAATAATAACTTTATATCCTTTGCCTGAACCGATAATATACTCCCAAGCTTTTCCTGTATCTTGAGCATCAGGTCCATTAAACAATACCGTAACTACATTCGCATCACTGTCATCAATATTAACAAGTTCGCTACCTTGCTTTACATGCCAATTATAATTATTGACAATACCATCTCTAGATAAAAGTAGATCAAATTTAGCCCCGTAAAAACCGGTAGTTGGAAAGTTTTTTGTTGGATCAATATTGGATTGAGTTAAAAAACCATATTTTGGATCCCACTGATCTTTATCACTACCAGCAACAGTACTAGGGTTTAATTCAGGTCTGGCAAAGCAAACGCCAACATCATCAACAACTGTATATGTTACTGATGGCTGAGTATTGATAACACTGTTGGGATAGGTATTATTATCTGGCTCACCATATTGAGAAAATAGGACTAAATCAGCAGATAGTTTCACTTTAAAAGGTGCATATTTTTCTTCAGCAGCCAATGAACAAAATGTATCACTATCTTTCGGTGTAAATTCAATATCATTATTGTTAGCATCTGTATAGTACCATATCATACTAATATCACCGTCAACACCCAGATAATCTAATTTATCACCATCCCTATCAAAAAATTGTTTATCATCTGGTTGTTTGATTTTTGCTACTTTTATTTTATTTTGAAATGGATAGCTGGTTGGAACAGGCATATTAGTTATTTCACTACCATAATAATCTTGATCATCAACATTTAAGCCAAATAACTCCAAATTCTCAATATCTATCTCCAATTCTTGTGATAAAGATGGACGTGATCCTTGAATTGCTTGTGCTGTTTGGGATGTAAAATATCCATAACTGCTGTTCGAAAATTGCAACAAAAGTAAAGTATAAGTAATTATTTTTATATGACGGCTAACGGTTATTAATTTCACTATTTTATATCTTTCATTAAATGTTTATTGGATAAAAAGTTTATTTACGTAGACTTTTCTATATTTATAAAAGAATATAACTTAATTATTAAGTTTCAGTCGGAAAGAAAAAACAGTTAAATAATAGTTAATTCATGTGATTAACAGATGTAAGGTTTTAGCAATAGGATTAAAAGCTTTTTAAAACTGATAATGAAGTTAATTATTATTAATTGTTATATTGATAATTATTAGTTAGAAATGAGTAAAAGAAAAAACTAAAAAACCAACGATTTAAATGATAATGATCATCTATGAATGGATAGTCATTGTTATGCACTGAAAATTACTAATTTTTATGTTTATGTATCGATTCATAAACACTATTTTTATCTTTACTAACTTCATATTAGCAATAATAATTAGCATTCCAGAAATGTTTATCATTAGATATATTGTTAAGTTTATTAGAAAAACAAAAATATTAAAATGAAAAATAGATGATTAAAATCAGTAGAACTCTTAAATAATGCATTGAAATAAACATTTTTTATTCTTAATACTAAATAAACTGTTATTAAAGGTTATTTTAGTAATTTTTGAGAGAAATAAATAATATGAAAGGTATTGAAGAAAAGAACAATCATTTAAATGACAATGACCATCTGTTTATAGATGGTCATATATTTAAGAAAATTGGCTAGCATTTAGATATTAGGGTTTAAATGAAGCACAGACAGCATTTTTATGTTCCCTTTCTTTTTCACGGCAATGAAATCTACCGTCGTTAAGATGTATATCACAATACGCACCATCGGCATCACCATCATCATCATTAAATCCTGGGTTATATACATAAAAACGTTTGTTGGCATTGCCTCTCTGAGGACCAAAAGAACCAGGATAATTATCTTGGTCAACGTCACCCCATTCGCTAATTAATGAACCTATTTCACGTGTAATATAAACATTCTGACTTGTAGCAGTCTCAATAGCATCGCTTATATCGTTAATTTGACTTACACGATAATGACCACTTTTACTTTCGCATCCTTCAACCACTTCCGCAACGCTACCTCTTACAGCCCTTAATCTATTATTGACAAGCTCTTGTTTCCAAACGTCAAACCATTTAGTAATGGTAAAAGCATATTGGATTGTTCTATCTGTTTTAGTATTTTTTCCCTCAATAACAACTAAGTATCCGTTGCCAGAGCCACCCATAACATGTTCCCAAGCTTTTCCTGTATCGTTTGCATCTGGTCCATTGAACGTTACCGTTGGTATATTGGTCCTAGCCGATTTGGTAACCGTTACAAGATCACTGCCTTGTTTTACATACCAGTCATAGTCGGCATAAAGATTATTTTGAGATAAGATTAGATCAAATTTAGCACCAACAAAACCAGTAGTTGGAAAGTTTTTTGTTGGGTCAACATTGGATTGAGCTAAGAAACCATTTCTTTGATTCCACTGACTTTTATTACTAGAAGGAACATTATTCGGTGATAATTCTGGTCTTGCATAACAAATTCCAACATCCTCTATAATAGTAAAGGTCGCCGACGGTTGATTCTTGATGACATCATTAGGATAAGTAGTAAAATCAGGATCACCATATTCAGAAACCAAGACTAAATCAGCCGATAATTTCACTTTAAAGGGTGCAAATTTTCCATCACTGGCCAATGAACAAAATGTATCACTGTCTCTTGGTGTAAATGATAATTCTTTCCCTTGAGCATCTGTATAGTACCATTCCATGTTAATACCATCTATAGCTGATAAAAAAGATAATTTATCACCATCTCTATCAAAATACTCATTTTCATTTGGTTGCTTAATCAATGCTGGGGTAAATCGATTCATGAATGGGTAACTAGTTGGAACTGGCATTTGAGCTATTTCTTCATCACTATAATAACTTTTATTATCAATATGCAAACCAAATAATGGTTTTAATTCACCAGTATTTATTAAACTAGTTTCTAATGCATCTGATAATCTTGGTTTTGTTCCTTGAATTGTTTGAGCTGTTTCAATAGTTAGGTTAGCATAACTTAACTGAAAAAAAGGTATTAGCAGCAAAGCATACCGAGTTTTTTTAAAGGATCTGATCATTGTATTCACTTTCATGTTTAAAATTGTTAATTGTTACTTTTATTATGTAATTATTTGTTTTATATATATTATAATTGGTTTGTTTTAATTAATCATTTGATATATCGAATGATTAATAAGCTGATTATAATAAAAATAATATAGCTAGTCGATCAATTATATTTAAAACTACCGTTTTTTTTAATTTTTATCAAAATTTGTTTGTTTAAAATGTAAAAATTAACGATATAGCTGATTCTAACATATAGAAATGAGCATCATATGTACAATTATGGGGATCGTATCTCATAAAAATTTTTAAATAAACAATATTTTTGTCAATTTTTGTTTATTTAAAATATTATAATTTATTGTATATACAATAATAATATCTCTTAATGTAAATGATACGCATTATTAAATATATTGAGTCGCATACAATTTTAAATATGGACTAGTAAAATTAACGTATCTTAGGCCATGAATTAATGATCTTTGTAACCTTTTTCTAAATTGATTGTGATAATATCGGAACATAACAATAGTTTTTGGCAATTAATATTTACGAAGAAATTATCAATATATTAAGTTAAGCGTCACTAAGCTTTGTGTAACTTTTGAGAATTGTCCATCCACTAAAAGAAATACATGTTTAATTTCGTTAAATAGAAAGTAATCACTTTGTCATGAGATGACCATTTTTCAAATATTTTAATCTTTTGAGGATTTGTAACGTTGAATTGGGCTGGATTGATTTTGCGATTCTAACCAAGCAAGTTTGTCACTATAATTTTTTTCTGCTCCCCGCGTAGTTGGATAATAATATTTGCTATCGGCTAGTTCAGGTGGAAAATAATTTTCTCCTGCTGCAAAGGCGTTAGGTTCATCATGAGCATAACGATACTGAGCCCCGTACCCTAACTTTTTCATTAAATTTGTTGGTGCATTACGTAAATGTTCTGGAACATCATAATCAGGCTTCGATTGTGCATCAAGCATAGCTTGTTTAAAAGCTAAATACACGGCATTACTTTTTGGTGCACAAGCAAGATAGACAATTGCTTGGGCGATAGCACGTTCACCTTCAGCCGGACCAACCCGTGTAAAGCAATCCCATGCAGCGAGTGCAACTTGCATTGCCCTTGGATCGGCATTACCCACGTCTTCGGACGCTATGGCTAATAATCGACGGGCAACATAAAGTGGATCACCACCTGCTGAAATGATTCTCGCATACCAGTAAAGTGCCGCATCAGGAGCTGAACCTCGAATAGATTTGTGAACAGCAGAAATTAAATCATAATAACGATCACCTTGATTATCAAATCGAGCACTACGTTCGCCTATCACTTCTTTAAGTAATGTAGGTGTAAGGGGTTGTCCGTCAGACATATCTACTAAAAGTTCAAGGGTATTTAGGGCGCGTCGAGCATCTCCACCCACAAATTCAGCAATCTGTTTTTTGGTTTCATCGGGTAGCTCAATGTTATACTTACCATATCCGCGCTGTGGATCGTCCATTGCTTGTTGTAAAATTAACTCAATGTCATTTGTGGTTAATGATTTGAGCAGATACACACGAGCACGCGATAATAATGCAGAATTTAATTCAAATGAAGGATTTTCAGTGGTAGCACCTATAAATGTTACAGTACCATTTTCAACATAGGGTAAAAATGCATCTTGTTGACTTTTATTAAAACGGTGAACTTCATCAACAAATAAAATAGTACGAATCCCCGCTTGCTGATTGATTTTTGCTCTTTCAATAGCTTCGCGAATATCTTTGATCCCTGACGTTACTGCTGAAACTCTTTCGACTTTTGCGTTAGCATGATGGGCAATGATTTCAGCGAGAGTCGTTTTACCTGTACCAGGCGGTCCCCATAAAATCATCGAATGTAAATTACCCGCTGCAATTGCTTTGGATAGTGGTTTGTTTGCACCTAAAAGCTGTGTTTGACCAATATATTCTGATAACGTACGAGGACGCATTCTTGCCGCTAAGGGCTTAAATTCTTCTGTCGTAAATTCAAAAGACATACTAGGCATAACACATTGAGTCCAGTTTTAGAAAGTTATGGGTATTATATACTTGTTAGATGAAATTAGTGAAAAAGAAAAGAAAATATCTTTTCCCCCTAACCAAAAAACAGTAATATTTTAAGCAAATTCAATTATCAAAGTTGATTTGAATATTGCCAAATAAAGTACATAAGGATGAGTTATGAAAAAGTTTTTATTATTAATGGGATTGTTGATTAGCGTATCAGTATGGGCCGGCGATAAAGAGTTGTTACAACAACGCCTTAATAAAATTGATGGATTTTATGCACATTTTTCTCAAGAAGTGAAAACAGCTGATAACCAATTGGTACAAGAGGGGAGAGGAGAACTTTGGGTTACAAGACCTTATTATTTTAATTGGACAATGAATGAACCTGATGAAACTTCAATTATATCTGATGGAACAGATATGTGGGTATATACGCCGGCGGTTGATCAAGTAAGTGTCATGGATTTAAAAAAAGCAGTTGATAATCGATTAATGCTACTGATAACTGATAGTCACAATGCCATTTGGAATGTTTATAATGTGACTCGTAAACAAGATTCATTTACATTAAAACCAACAGATGGATCCAATCAGGATTTTGTTATTTCGGTATTACCAACTGGCATGATTTCTAACTTTTCCATTATTGAAGAAGATGGACAACGTAGCTACTATGAATTATCTAACCAAAAACTTGGCAAAGTTGACTTAGGCAAATTTAAATTTACGCCACCAGCAGGTATAGCGATTGATGATCAACGTTAGTTCTATATAGAGATAATTAGAGTGTATGGATATTTATCATCCATACTTCTAGTTAATTTTATTATGTTTAACCGTTATTAATAAAGTTAGTCATAAATATCATAAATGTTATAGATCTTTAATAATGATATCAGATAAAAGATTATTACTATGTAAAATGTTAGTGAATGTCTTTTATCTGAACTCAGTTATGCCTATTCAATTTTTCAATAGAATCTTTATATATCTTTCTGAAAAATATTATTAATTTTCAAAACACTATCAGCTTATTTAGCATCAATATTGAATAATTTAGGGTTAAAAAATAGTATTGATTTGCAGTCGCCAAAACGACCGATAAAATAACTTTCTTCATTATTTTATCGGAACATTTTTGAAGTATCTTAATGTCGTATTGGTTTGACCAATTTCGATTATCAAATATAAAAAAGGTTTTTTTGGTATTTATTTGTAATGTTTAAATTAATCAGAGTACCTGATCCTATTATTCGCCTGTCATATAAAATATAAGGTCAGTTGATAAAACCTATAATTTAACAAGGTATAAATAAGTACAATAATTATTCAAATTCATTTTCATTAATACTAACAACTGGATTATCTGAAAACAGATAGTGATCGCGTTTAGTTTCAAAATCTTCACTCGCTGCATCAAATAACATTTTTTTCGTATTTTCTAAATGTTGCCACATCGCTAATTTGGCTGCTTTAGGATCGCGATTGATTAATGCTTCAAGAATTTTATCATGTTCTTCCCACCAGCTTTCGATATTTTGTTGCTGTACATGTTCATGGAGTTTTTTCCATAAAGGATTTAGGGTTCGCTGTCGCCATGTTTCTTCAACAATGGTTATTAAAGCCGTATTACGCGTAATCATGGCAATTTGTGTGTGAAATTTTAGATCCCAATCAGAGTCCCGATAGTGATCTTCTTTTTTTGCATTGTGCTGAATTTCTAATAGGTTAACAATATCATCTTTTGTGATCTGAGTTGCAGCAAACTCAGCAATATTACTTTCGATTAATTGACGAGCTTGTAATAACTCAAATGGTCCTGTTGTAGCAAAATTGAGTCCGTGTGAGTCAGCAATCATATTTATAGTTTGCTGTTTATTGGCAATAACATGTATACCAGACCCTTTTCTAGCATCAACAAAACCTTCAACTTCTAACATTATAATCGCTTCTCTTACCACCGAACGACTGACTTTTAATTCTTCACAAATAAGTCTTTCTGACGGTAATTTGCTGCCTACAGGATAAACGCCATTGATAATTCGGTTTTTTAATTCTGTAGCGATAACTTGATAAAGACGCTGATGTTCATTCTGTTCTTGGGTCATAATAATTTTTGAGTAGTTCCATAATTCAAGTTTGGTACTTAAAATAACATCTAATTGCTTAGAGTTAAACAAGCTTGAATTAAAATTTTATAATCTTGTCAGATAATTTTTCAATAAGACGGACAAATGAACAACCGGATTTTTATTGTGGTTATTTGCTATGTTCTGTGATGTATGTCAACTTTTTAAGTTGACTGACATGTTAATATGCGCCAAAATTCATAATGTGTATGGAGCATAAAATGTACAAAACAATAAAAAATCTTCGCTGGTATATGATAGCGTTAGTGACTATTGGCACAATTCTTGGTTATTTAACTCGAAATTCAATTGCAGTTGCTGCCCCAGTGCTTAATGAAGTCATGGGTATGACAACTCAACAATATTCATATGTTGTTGCAGCTTATTCAGCCTGTTATACCGTAATGCAACCTGTAGCGGGGTATGTTCTTGACTTACTTGGCACACGCGTAGGTTATGCGGTATTTGCTTTATTATGGTCAGTTTTCTGTATCAGTACCGCATTTTCTGGCAGTTGGGTGGGTCTTGCGTTTACGCGTGGCGCTGTTGGAGCTGCCGAAGCGGCTATGATACCTGCTGGTTTAAAAGCAACAAGTGAATGGTTTCCGGCAAAAGAAAGATCAATCGCTGTTGGTTGGTTTAATTTAGGATCATCCGTTGGAGCAATGATCGCACCGCCATTAGTTGCCGGAGCAATATGGTTACACAGTTGGCAATTAGCGTTTGTTATTTGTGGTTTACTTAGCTTTATTTGGGGGTTATTTTGGTTTGCTCTTTATCGTCATCCAACTAACCAAAAACGATTATCAGAAGAAGAAAGAAAATACATTTTATCAGGGCAAGAAGTTAGTCACCAAACATCAAACACTACTAAATTACCTGCGTATAAAATCGTAAGTACTCGTCGCTTTTGGGGTATTGCCATCCCAAGGTTTTTAGCTGAACCTGCATGGGGAACCTTTAACGCATGGATCCCATTATTTATGTCTACGGTTTATGGTTTTGACTTAAAACAGATTGCGATTTTTGCTTGGATGCCAATGTTGTTTGCTGATTTTGGTTGTATACTCGGTGGCTATATGGCGCCATTTTTCCAAAAATATTTTAACGTCAGTTTGATTAACTCGCGCAAATTAGTTGTTACTGTTGGTGGCGTATTAATGATTGCACCTGGGTTAATTGGACTGTTTGCAAATCCTTATGTTGCTATCTTCTTATTTTGTATTGGTGGATTTGCTCACCAAGCATTATCTGGTGCATTAATTACATTATCATCCGATGTATTTGGTCGAAATGAAGTTGCAACTGCTAATGGTTTTACAGGTATGGCAGCATGGCTTGCTAGTACTATCTTTGCTTTAATTGTGGGAGCGCTTGCGGAATCAGTTGGTTTTAGCCCATTATTTGTCATTTTAAGTTGTCTTGACCTTTTAGCTGCGTTAGCGGTATGGACAATTTTAAAAGCACCATCAACAACTGAGCAACAATAAATTAATCGAGTTGCGCATGTTATTGGCATGTGCAATTGAATAGATAAACACGGTTTATGGAGAATAATATGCGTTTTTTAACTGAAGACTTTTTACTTGATACTGAATTTTCTCGTCAACTTTATCATAATTATGCGGCACAACAGCCGATTTTTGATTATCACTGCCACTTACCACCAGAACAAATTGCACAAGATTATCAATTTAAAAATTTGTACGACATCTGGTTAAAAGGCGATCACTACAAATGGCGAGCCATGCGTACTAATGGTGTGCCGGAGAAGTTTTGTACTGGCAGCGAGGTAAATGATTTTGAAAAATTCAAAGCTTGGGCCGAAACGGTGCCTCATACAATCGGTAATCCACTTTATCATTGGACGCATTTAGAATTACGTAGACCATTTGGCATCGATGATATTTTACTATCACCAGCCACCGCTGAAACCATTTGGAACAAATGTAATGCAATGCTTGAAACTAAAGAATTTACTGCTCGTAGCATTATGAAAAAAATGAATGTAAAAATGGTTGGCACAACTGATGATCCAATTGATGATTTAGTTCACCATAAAACCATTGCTCAAGATAGTTCATTTGATATTAAAGTTTTACCAAGTTGGCGACCAGATAAAGCGTTTAATATAGATTCTGAATTTTTTGTAGCCTATATCGAAAAATTATCAACTGTTTCGGATATTAATATCTCAAGTTTCCACCAACTTTGTCAGGCGTTAGCAAAACGTATGGATCATTTTGCTGCACATGGTTGTAAAGTTTCTGATCATGCCTTAGATACGGTCGTTTATGAAGAAGCGACAGAAAAAGAATTAGATGCAATTTTAACTAAACGACTAACTGGAGCAAATCTAACTTCGAAAGAAGTCGCTCAATTCAAGACTGCGGTTATCATTTATTTAGGCAGCGAATACAACAAACGTGGATGGGTTCAGCAATATCATATTGGCGCTTTACGTAATAACAATTCAAGAATGTTTAATCTAATGGGGCCTGATGTTGGTTTTGATTCTATTAATGACTCACCTATTGCTCAACCATTATCTCGACTATTAGACGCACAAGCTAAACAAAATGCTCTACCTAAAACAATTCTCTATTGCTTAAATCCATCTGATAATGAGATTTTGGGTACGATGATAGGTAATTTCCAGGGAGAAGGAATACAAGGCAAAATGCAATTTGGTTCAGGCTGGTGGTTTAACGATCAAAAAGACGGCATGATTCGTCAAATGACCCAACTGGCTCAGCTTGGTTTATTAAGTCGTTTTGTTGGAATGTTAACCGATAGCCGCAGTTTCCTTTCTTATACTCGTCATGAATATTTTAGACGCATTTTATGTCGTATGATTGGTCGCTGGGTAGAAGATGGTGAAGCACCTCGTGATATCGAGTTACTAGGTCAAATGATCAAAAATATTAGTTTTGATAATGCGAAAAACTATTTTGGTATCGAATTAAATTAATATATTAGAGTAATAGTAATGAAAACATTGAACAGAATTGATTTTCCCGGCGCTAAATATACCACGCGTGTTGTACAATTTGGCGAAGGTAATTTTTTACGTGCATTTTTAGATTGGCAATTGGATATCTTAAATGAAAAAACCGATCTTGATGCGGGTGTAGCAATTATTCGTCCACTTAATACAGACTTTCCACCATCATTAAATACTCAAGATGGTTTATATACCACATTAATTCGTGGATTAAATGAACGCAATGAAACAGTAAAAGAATTTAGGATGATTCGTTCCGTTAATAGTGAGATAAATGTCTATACACAGTATGACCAGTACCTTGCATTAGCCAAAGATCCTAATATTCAATTTATTTTTTCTAACACCACTGAAGCTGGTATCAGCTATGTTGAAAGCGATAAACTTACAGACCAACCTGCTACAAGCTATCCAGCTAAATTAACGGCTTTCTTATATGAAAGATTTAACCATTTTTCTGGTAGCAAAGAGAGTGGTTTAATCATTATTCCATGTGAGTTAATTGATTATAATGGCGATGCACTGAAAAAATTGGTCTTAAAATATGCTAACCAGTGGAATTTGTCAGACAAATTTATTGCTTGGTTAGAAAACGATAATGTATTTTGCTCAACATTGGTTGATAGGATTGTCCCAGGTTATCCTAAAGCTCAAATTTCTGAATTAGAATCCGAATTAGGTTATAAAGATAACTTTATTGATTCAGCAGAATATTTCTATCTTTTTGTTATCCAAGGCCCACAATGGCTAGCGCAAAAATTGCGTTTGGATAAATGCAACATTAATATCAAAATTGTTGATGATATTAAACCCTATAAAGAGCGTAAAGTTGCAATTTTAAATGGTGCGCATACAGCATTGGTTCCAGTGGCTTATCTAGCAGGAATTGATACGGTTGGTGAATCAATGAATGATTCGCAAATTTTAGAATATATTAAAGAGACAATTTTTGATGAAATTATTCCAGTTTTAGATTTGCCACATCAAGAATTAGTTGATTTTGCGCAGTCAGTTATCAATCGTTTTAAAAATCCATTTATTGAGCACCAATTAATGTCAATTGCTCTAAATAGTATGACTAAATTTAAAACACGTATACTTCCGCAACTGCTTGCTTATCAAAAAGCAAAAAGTGTGTTACCTAAGCATTTAGTCTTCTCTTTCGCTGCTTTAATTGCTTTTTATCGAGGTGTAAGAAATAACCAAAATTATCCATTACAAGATGATGCAATTTGGTTAGAACGCTTTAGTACTGGCTGGGCCAATGTCAGTAGTGGTAATGAAACACTTGCCCAATTAGTGGAAACAGTACTTAGTGATAGTGCTCATTGGGATTGCGATTTGCTAAATACTCCGCAATTAGCACAAACATTAACACAATATTTAACTGTCATTACTCAAGAAGGTATGCGTAGTGCAATTGAAAAATGTGTTACTGGTAGCAAATAAAATGAGTGGTGCAATGGTAAAATTTATAAAAATTAACAATGAAGATAATGTTGCTGTGGCATTATCTGATATAGAAGCACATGAAGATAATATTATAATCGATGGAAACGCCATCGATTTACCACAAGCGATCAAACAAGGGCATAAATTTGCCCTTAAAGATATTGAGCCTAATGAAAATATTATTAAATATGGCTTACCAATAGGACATGCCACTTGTTTAATTAAAACAGGTGAGCATATTCATTCACACAATTTAAAAACCAATCTAAATGATATCAATGATTATAAATATCAACCTAATTTATCCAAAAATCAGTCGCTGCATGAAATAGCTGATAAACCAGTCAACATTTATCGCCGAAAAAACGGTGAAGTTGGTATCCGTAATGAACTTTGGATTATACCAACGGTAACGTGTATTAATGGTATTGCGCAGCAAATTGTTAAACAGTTTTGTGATGAACTCAATAATCAATTAGAAATTGATGGTATTACCGTACTTGAACATCCTTATGGTTGTTCACAACTTGGACAAGATCATAAAAACACCAAAATAATATTACAAGATCTTGTTAAACACCCTAATGCGGGGGCTGTATTAGTTATTGGACTTGGATGTGAAAATAATCAAATCTCAGAATTTAAAGCCGATCTTGGTGATTATGATGAGTCGCGTGTTAGATTCCTGATTGCTCAACAAGAAGCCGATGAAGTTGCTTGTGCATTGACGCTGCTAAGAGAACTTTATGCCATTATGAAGCAAGACAAACGCGAAGTAGGGCGGTTAAGCGAATTAAAATTTGGTTTAGAGTGTGGTGGATCAGATGGTTTTTCCGGAATCACTGCTAATCCGATGCTAGGGTTGTTTTCGGATTATGTCATTGCCCATGGAGGAACCAGTGTTCTTACCGAAGTACCTGAAATGTTCGGTGCAGAAAATATTTTGATGTCTCACTGCGTTGACGAGCCTACTTTCGATAAAACCGTGCTTATGATCAACGATTTTAAACAGTATTTCATCTCAAACAATCAGCCTATTTATGAAAATCCGTCTCCAGGTAACAAAGCGGGTGGAATAACAACCTTAGAAGAAAAATCCCTTGGTTGTACGCAAAAAGCAGGCGGAAGTGAAGTGATTGATGTCTTGAAATATGGTGAAAGACTAACAAAGCATGGACTCAATTTACTCAGTGCGCCTGGTAATGATGCCGTGGCTACAGGAGCTTTATCAGCAGCGGGATGTCATATGGTGCTATTTACTACAGGTCGCGGAACTCCTTATGGTGGAATCGTACCAACGGTAAAAATTGCTACTAATACACAATTAGCAGACAAAAAAGGGAATTGGATTGACTTTAATGCGGGCAAACTCATCGAAGGAACCTCTATGCAACAGTTATTAATTGAATTTATTGACTATATCGTACTGGTTGCTAATGGTCAGCAAACACGCAATGAGATAAATAATTTCAGAAATCTAGCGATATTAAAAAGTGGTGTAACTCTTTAAAACTATCCACTCAAGGCTAAAATTAACCAGCCTACTTATCCAAATAACAATGAGAACTGTAATCTATAATGGGCGACAGTTCGCGTTAAAATGCAAAAGGAAGCAACAATGACAATGGTATCTGTTGAAGATTTTGGTGCAATAGGTAATGGCAAAACACTTAATACAGTTGCTTTTGCCAATGCAATACAACATATTGAACAACAAGGTGGTGGAACGCTTATCGTTCCAGTGGGAACTTATTTAACAGGCGCAATCAAGCTTTGCAGTAATTTAACTTTAGTTATTGAACAGAATGCGACTTTATTATTTTCAGATAATGAACAAGATTACCCAATCGTGCATTCACGTTGGGAGGGGGTAAAACAAGATGTCTATATGCCTTGTATTTACGGTCAAGATCTTGAAAATGTCATTATCACCGGTGGCGGTAAAATTGATGGCAATGGTGCTAAATGGTGGCATACTTTCCGTCATAATCGTGATACCCTAAAGTATCCAAGACCTTACTTGATTGGTTTTGATTTTTGCCAACGTATAACTATTGAAAAAGTCTTTTTAACCCAGTCTCCAAGTTGGACGGTCCATCCAATGGAGTCAAATAATGTAGTAATTGATAATATATCGATTTTAAATCCTGCGGATTCACCTAATACCGATGGTATTAATCCTGAATCTTGCCGTAATGTCAGAATTTCAAATTGCTATATTGATGTGGGTGATGATTGTATCGCAATTAAAGCGGGTACTGAGGAGACAGCAGATAAAAGCCCTTGCGAAAATATTTTAATTACTAACTGTAACATGATTCATGGTCATGGTGCGGTAGTATTGGGTAGTGAGATGAGTGGTAGTATTCGTAATGTCACTATTACTAACTGTGTATTTCAAAAAACGGATCGTGGTGTGAGATTCAAAACACGTCGAGGTCGTGGTGGTACCATTTCAGATATTACTTTTAGTAATATTGTTATGGATGAAGTACTATCAGCCTTTGTAATGAATTATTACTATTACTGCGGACCAAAAGGTAACGATCCAATTGTTTGGAATAAAGATCCTCTGCCAATAAATGAAGCAACCCCAGCTTGCCATAATATTAGTTTTTCAAACATTATCGCCAAAAATGTGCGTGCCTATGCTGGTTTTTTATATGGCATTCCTGAATCGCCAATTGCCAATATTTCGTTTGATAATATTCGAGTATCAATGCAAATCAATGCTGAAGCAGGTGAAGTTGATATGTTTAAGGATGTTAAACCTGAGGCTGGTAAAGGATTTTTTATCGAAAATGCACAGAGTATTTTATTTAATAACGTTATTATCGATAATGTTGTAAGTGAGCCGCTTTGTGTTAAAAATAGTAGTGATGTTTACGTCAATCAGTCATTTGTGAAGCAGGATGGCAAATTAATTAAATTGAAAGTTTGAGCACATTATAGATGATCTTCCAAATTCTATTTGAAAGAAAGTTGATTCTTGGTAAATAACCGCTTTTGTAGCGGTTATTTTTTATAATTAAAAAACGTTAATCAATAATACTCCTTGTAAAATAGATAGCGCATAATGCAATAAAATAATTATTTACCATTTATCAGTGGTAATAATTACATCCATAATCCATTATGGCAATTTAGCTGTTTTATTCCATCCAATGATAAGCACATTAAAATCCATCCAATATTCATTACAAATTTATACCGCATTGTCATTTGAATGATTGAAATTGACTTAAGTGTTGATAAATCCTGTTGCGCATAGGTATGCAACAAATCTTCTTTATTGAAATGGCAAATGGGAACCAATAGATAACAGTATGGCTAATTTTGCTGCTAATGATCACCAAACTACAGAGTCTGTAAGTGTTTTCATATTGCCTAATTGGTCAACAATAAACTCAGCAGAGCTTCAATAACAAGGCCACTTATAATTCTTATTTACATTACTTTAGTAAAATAACTTTGAAGTTGATCACATTTATCTAATAAAGCCGTTAAAGCTAAATTTTTAGCTATTCATACTCAAATGCGTACTTAACTCTTTATAGGATAAATTATGACTAGTGCATTTTATAAAAAACCAACTTATTGGTTTGCCTCGTTTTATAGCATTATGTATTACGCAGCGGGAAGTTTCGTTTTTTCCTTTTATGCTATATGGCTAAGTAAGGAGATAGGCTTAAGCGCAAAACAGACCGGCATTATTTATTCGTTTAACTACTTTATTTCGTTAATCATTATGATTCTGTATGGTATTTATCAAGATAAATTAGTGCTAAAAAAACACCTTGTTTGGTTTCAAAGTATTATTATTACTTGCGCTGCTCCAGCATTAATTTATGTGTATGAACCATTATTGCGCCATAATTTTTATCTTGGTGTGATTTTCGGTAGTTTCTTTTTAGGATTTGGTTGGATTGCTGGCATGGGGCTAATTGATTCCTACTGCGAAAAAATCAGCCGGGCGTTTGGTTTTGAGTTTGGTCAGTGTCGAACATGGGGATGTATTGCTTATGCTGTCGGTACCTTTATTGCGGGTATTTTGATTAGTATTAATCCTCACCTAAATTTTTGGGCAGCATCGGGTGTTGGTGTTTGTTTCATGATTCTTAACCTCAACTTCAAGCCTGATTTAAGTAAATCAACCGAAGCAGTGTTCCAGAAAAAGGATAAACTCAGTTTTAATGAGATCCTCTCTGTTTTTACCCTTAAAAAATTCTGGATATTTGTTATCTATGTACTCGGAACTTACAGCCTTTATAATATTTATGATCAACAGTTATTCCCTGTTTATTTCACACAACAGTTTGAAGATGTCAATGATGGATATCGTTTGTATGGTGTTTTAAATTCATTTCAAGTCTTTTTAGAAGCCGCAGTTATGTTTTGTGTACCATTTGTGGTGAATCGTGTCGGTGCAAAAAATGCATTGATTTTTGCCGCATTTGTTTCGGCTTCTCGTATCTTCTTAACGGGTCATGTAAGCAGCATTGCAATTATCTCAGTGATTAAACTTATGCACTGCTTAGAAATTTCAACCATTTTGGTTTCAGTGTTCAAATATATTGATAATAACTTTAATGCTCGATTATCTGCGACTGTTTTTTTAATTGGCTATCAGGTTGCAGGTTCAGTAGGGGTCATTTTATTTTCAACTTTAGTTGGTGATTTTTATGATAAAGCAGGTGCAGCAACAACATTTAATAATCTTGGTTTAGTTGTATTAGGCTTTATGATTTTTGCCATCTTCTTCTTAAGTCGTGATAGAAAAAGTGTCAATATCGAAGATAAGCCAGAAGTTAAATAAATTAAAACTGTTTTCAATTTTTCATTAATAGAATTTAATAACGTTAGTAAGGATTCACAATGAACATATATAATTCTGTAACACAATTTCACTTTGAACAAACTCGAACCATTTCGCCAGAAAATATGACTGGTGAAAAAGGTAAATCTTGTATGAAAGGCAGTGCATTAGGTCCAAGCCGTAAAGGACAAGGTTGTATTTCGATTCCAGCAGGTGAAACGGTAACAATTGCTGAGATCACAGGTCCAGCTGAAATTCGTCATATGTGGTTTACCTTAACCGACAGAACGCATCGCGGTAGTTTTGTACTTCGTGATGTAGTGATTCGTATTTATTGGGATGATGAAAAAGTTCCTTCTGTTGAAAGCCCAATTGGTGATTTTTTCTGTAATGGTTTTGGAGCAAGGTGTGATATTAATTCAGTGCCAATTGTTGTTAATCCAACAGGTGGCTTTAATAGCTATTTTAGAATGCCATTTAATAAAAAAGCGCGCATTGAAATTCAAAATGAGCATGAAGCTGATTTACAGCATTTCTTCTTTACTATTAATTATGCAATCATGCCAAAACCGTTTGAAGCACCGCTTTATTTCCATGCACAATGGCGTAGACAGCGCGTCACTAATTATGCACAAGACTATGTGATATTAGACAATGTTGAAGGTCATGGCTATTATGTTGGTACTTACTTAGCATTGACCGCCCTTGAGCGTTATTGGTGGGGTGAAGGTGAGTTTAAATTCTATCTAGATGGCGATAGCGATTATCCAACTCAGCATTCAACTGGCTCAGAAGACTATTTTGGTGGCGCATGGGCATTTCATAACCGCGATAGTCAAGGTCGGCCAAAAGCGAAATGTTTCCAAACATTGTTTATGGGATATCCATATCAAACCAATCGTGATGCAACGCGTGACTTTTTCCAAACTGGAGATTCTAACCCAGTACACGGTTTTGGTGATGATAGCTTACCAATGCATGGCTTATATCGTTGGCATTTACCAGATCCAATTGCGTTCCATAAAAATATCAAACTTGCTTTTCAACAAATTGGTAATGATGATATAAGATTATATGAACGTTGCGATGATATTGCCAGTGTTGCTTATTGGTATCAGAGCCCATCGGAAAACCATAATCCGGTATTCCCGAATAAACAACAACGTACACCACGATAATTAAGAGAGCAGTAAATGGCGAGTAATAAATTAAAAATCAATGATATTGCTCGTTTGGCTGGCGTGTCGGCAACGACCGTCAGTCATATCTTTAATAAACGAGATAAAAAATATCGTATTTCACCACAGACACGGCAACGGGTATTAGCCATTGCTCAACAATACAGTGATCAATCGCATATTCGCCAATATTTGATAAAAGCCAATAGTACCAATACGGTAGGTGTTATTGTTCCTGATATGTCGAATTCTTTTTTTTCAATGTTTTTGCATCATTTAGAGGCATCATTTAGGCAAAAAAACATTCAATTATTAATTACTTGTAGTCATTATAATAAAGACGTCGAAGTTAACGTCGCTCAAAATTTAGTTGAGCGTAAAGTAGATGCGATGATTGTGGTGACATCTTTAGACTGTGATGATTTTTATGTAAGTATTAACCAACATACCCCGGTACTATTTTTTGACCGCTATCTTAAAGATACCTCCTTACCTTTTATCACAAGTGAATCATTGGATTCGGTTGCTGAATTAATACAACCTTATGCCAAACAATTAGATGAATTTTATTTTATTGGTTGTGACACGCAACTGACATCGATTGATGCAAGGCTTAAAGGATTTAAACAAGGACTTAAGAATGCTGGTTTAGCCGTTAATCCAGAATGGTTAGTGAGTGATGACTACTGTCCAAATAAAGGATACGATTTGCTTAAAAATCTGCATAACGAACTAGGGCGTTTACCAAAAGCGATTTTTACACCGTCAGGGAATCTGTTACAAGAAGTGCTTAGTTATTTAGTGGAAATAAAGTTAGATCCGAAAGAAATTTGCATATGTTCTTATGACTACAACATCTATCTAGATTACTCTTATTATCCAATTGATGCCATTGCGCAGGATTTTCAAAGTATGGCGCATGTTTGTGTTGATGTGATCGATGATTTACTTAACTTTAAAGAGTTAAAAAACCATGAAATTTTTATCAAACCACAAATAATACGCCATCATTAAATTGATCATTGAGTGATGAATTACACAATGATTAACGATTAGCGTTTTTCATAATACGGGCTTTATCAACTTGCCATTGACGCTCTTTGATATCGGTGCGTTTATCGTACTCTTTTTTACCTTTAGCAACACCAATTTTTACTTTTGCCCAAGCATTTTTCCAATATAAAGAAAGGGCAACAACGGTATAACCTTGACGATTGATTTGACCAAATAATGAGTTAAGCTCACGTTCATTTAATAATAATTTTCGATTGCGCATAGGTTCACACACCACATGTGTTGACGCAACATTCAACGGTGTAATTGTTGCACCAAATAACCATGCTTCACCATCTTTGAGTAATACATAACTATCACTTATATTGGCTTTACCTGCACGTAATGATTTTACTTCCCAGCCTTGCAGGGATAATCCGGCCTCAATTTCCTGTTCAATAAAGTACTCATGGCGTGCGCGTTTATTTAATGCTATAGTTGCCGAACCCGGCTTGTGTAATTTTTTCTTAGTCATAATGTGCGATATTATAAAGTTACGTGATACTATATGCCACTAATTTTAACTTTTATTTTATTATTATGGCACATGTTTTTCACGAGGTTATCGAGCCTTATTCAATTGAGCAAATGTTTGCTTTGGTCAATGATATTACTCTCTATCCAGAATTTGTACCTGATTGTATCGCAACTGGCATTATTAGAAAACAAGATAATTTAATGGCGGCATTTATTGAAGTTGAAAAATTAGGTTTTAAGAAATCTTTTACAACACTAAACAAAATTAATCAGCCTCATTCAATAGAAATGAGTTTGTTAGACGGTCCGTTTAAATACCTATCGGGAAAATGGCAGTTTACTCCATTAGGAGAAAATAAAAGTAAAATTAGTTTTGAGTTGAATTTTGAATTCAAAAATAAGTTACTTGATATTGCTTTCACTCCAGTATTTAAAGAGGTGATGGCGAATATGGTTAATGCATTTTCACAAAGAGCAAGGCAGATTTATTAAGATGAACAGTATTCAAATTGTTTATGCGCTACCTAATAATCCAACAATAATTAATTGTGATGTTGATGAGCAAACGGATGTCTTGCAAGCAATCACAAAATCCAATATCTTATCGATCTGTCAGATAAAATTAGATGAACACTTGATTGGTATTTATGGTAAACGTTGTGATCTTAATGATTTAGTGAAAAATGGCGATCGTATTGAAATCTATCGTCCATTAATTAATGATCCTAAAGAAATAAGACGAAGAAGAGCAGCAAAAAATAATTTATTGAGGCAAAGGAAACAGAATGCATAATCTGCTAATTGAAAAAATTGAAACTTTATGCAAGAAGCGTGGTATTAAATTGACAACACAGCGTCGAACAGTGTTAGATATTATGCTGAAAGCAAATAAAGCAATGAGTGCATATGATCTTTTAGATTTGCTTAAAATCAGTGAACCACAAGCAAAGCCGCCAACAATTTATCGTGCGTTAGAATTTTTGCTTGAACAAGGTTTTATCCATAAAGTTGAATCGTCGAATAGTTTTATTATTTGCCCACATTTTCATGATCCAGAGCATATTTCAATACTGTTTATTTGTGACAAGTGTCAACAGATCATTGAAAAACATTCTCAAGATATCGAAACACAACTTAAGCAATTAGCGCGACAAAGTGACTTCTTAATAAAACACAGTGTGCTTGAAATACATGGAATTTGTCAGCCATGTCAGCCTTAATTATTACTCTTTGGTTAGTAAATCTATTTTGTGATACTGTCGGACAAATTGCATTTAAATATGCTGCAATAACTTCAAAACATCAACAAGGTTTACACTATTGGCAAAAATTGTTTGGTAATTTTTGGCTTTGGTTGGGGTTTAGTACCTATTTTGTTGGCTTTATTTTTTGGCTGGCTTTTTTAAGTGAAGTTCCATTATCGCAAGGTATTCTATTGGGATCGTTTAATATCATCACAGTTATGGTTGCTGGACGAATTTTATTCAAAGAACATCTAACAGCATTTCGTCTTATTGGTATATTTTTTATTACTTTCGGCGTGATATTAGTAGGACTTACCTAATGAAAAAATTTTATATCATCGGTTTTATCTTATTGTTATTTTTTGATACATTTGGTCAAACTACTTTCAAATTAACCGCATTATCAGCTTTACCATTCGAAATTAGTTTCGATTGGTTAATCCGTATTTTTAGTCATGGTTGGGCTTATTTGGTCATTTTAGGCTATACAGGCGCATTTATGACTTGGATGGTTTTATTAAAAAAAGCGCCTGTAGGACCAGCGTTTGCTGCTTCACATCTACAAGTAGTGACCGTTATGCTAGTTTCAGTGATCGTGTTTAATGAACAAATAACATTAACTCGTTTGTTGGGTGGATTATGTATTATTATTGGTATTGTATTTTTAGCTTTGGCTGAGCAAAAATTACAATGCAAAAAATAGGTTTTATACTGAAACGTATGCATTACCTGAAACTTTTTGACAAAAATTTTTCTTATTTAGTTTTTTAGGTTAATTTTGACTCGATCTATTTATTATTAGGAATCAATAAAGTTAATAGAAATATTGATTCCTTTTTTAATTATTGGGTTAGAAAAAGTTTGGTTTAATATTGTCGTGTTCTCGCTCCAGTATAACTAAGTAAGCTTCTCTGCGCCAAAATAGATATAAACGACGTATATCTTTTTCCATCGTAACCACTCGCCAACCTTGAGCCGCATATCTATTTAAAAAAGTAGAAAACTTTAAAGGATCAGCGTTAGCGGTACCTAAAAGTAATGAGGATAATGCACTTTCTTGATAAATTATTACTTTATATTCTTTCATATAGTTAAACCTTAATTCCTTTTACAAAAAATATTCATTTTTTTTGAATGCAATGTTAAAAAATAGGCAGAAATTATACCTTTTTTAACCAGTCAAACAAACAATTAAACTTATGATAATTAAAACTAACTAATTTAGCGTAAGTTTTGTCAAAAAGTTTCAGGTAATGCATACGTTTCAGTATAAAAATTATAATTTAAATGAATATTAAGAAATAGGTAACGTTTATGACACCATTTGGCAAGAGTTGATAAGTAAATTAGAGGGAATTAATAATTTAGCGTTTCACTTTAATGTGACAAAAAAACAAAAGTACTCTAGCTTTAAAATATTTTAAAGCTATCTAAAGCGACCAGACAAATGAATTAAATCTGTTTATCTAAATTTTTAAGCATTTCGATAATCGGTCTATTGGCATCAGGAAATTCGTCAGCATTAAGATCTTCTTGCGCAACCCAACGGCTAGGTTGGCCTTCTTTAGCAAATGGCACACCGTCCCATTCTTCAACAAGATAAGCATGAATGGTGATGTCACGATCATCATAACTATGTTTAAAAATATTTAAAAATTGGGCTTGATGAATTTGGATATCAACTTCTTCCGCTATTTCACGTTGCAAGGTTTGAAATGGGGTTTCACCTACTTCAATCTTTCCACCTGGAAATTCCCAAAAACCAGCAAGATGTGAGTCTTCACCGCGTTGAGTTATAAAGATTTGACAATCTTGTGAACGAATAATACCTACAGCAATTTCAGTATGTTTTTTCATAATCCTGTCTATTTGTTATTAAAATCAGGGAAAGTTGGTACTTTCCCTAGTAAGTTTAGTACCGAGTTTAGTCGGTTATTTAATATCAATATTGCTTGATGATACTAAATTTTTGCCTTAGTGAACAGCACCATGGCAATGTTTATATTTTTTACCTGAACCACAAGGACATGGGTCATTACGTCCCACTTTTGCTTGGTTTCTTACTATTGGTTGTGATGAAGTTCCTGCTGATTGTTCTTTACTTTCACTGCCCATATTTGTTACCTCTTCATGGTTGGCTTGTTGTTTTGCCATTAATTTTTCCATTTCGGCTAGACGTTGACGTTCGGCTTCATCAACTTCTTCTTGAGAACGAATCTGAACGCGACTTAATATCCCTATTACATCATATTTTAATGCTTCTAGCATGCTAGCAAACATATTAAATGATTCACGTTTATATTCCTGTTTTGGATCTTTTTGTGCATAGCCACGTAAATGAATACCTTGACGCAAATAATCCATCGCTGCTAGATGCTCTTTCCATAAAGCATCAAGTGTTTGTAACATAACGCTTTTTTCAAACTGTCTAAATGCTTCAGAACCAGCAGTATTTTCTTTTGCGATATAGGTATCTTGAGCTATTTGTAAAATACGTTCACGTAATGTTTCTTCATGAAGATTTTGTTCTTCATCTAACCATTTAGCAATAGGTAAATCTAAATCAAAATCGCTTTTAAGTGCTGTTTCAAGGCCTGCAACATCCCACATTTCTTCAATAGATTGTGGTGGAATATATTGATCAATTAATGCATTAAAGACATCACTACGGATTGAATCAATCGTTTCTTTAATATCGGAGTTATCAAGTAATTCATTACGTTGACGATAAATTGCTTTACGTTGATCGTTTGCAACATCATCGTATTCAAGTAACTGCTTACGAATATCAAAGTTTCGACTTTCAACTTTCTTTTGAGCATTAGCAATGGCTTTAGTTACCCAAGGATGCTCAATGGCTTCACCTTCTTTCATACCTAATTTACGCATCATGTTACCCACACGATCGGAAGCAAAAATTCGCATTAATGGATCTTCCAGTGATAGGTAAAAGCGTGATGCCCCTGGATCACCTTGACGACCGGCACGTCCACGAAGTTGGTTATCTATTCGACGTGATTCATGACGTTCGGTACCTAAAATATAAAGTCCTCCAAGTGCAATCACTTCTTCGTGTTTTGCTTGCCATGCTTGTTTGGCTTTTTCGATATCTTCAGCAGTAGGAGCTTCAAGTTTTGCTATATCGCTTTGCCAGTTACCACCAAGCATAATATCGGTACCACGACCAGCCATGTTTGTAGCAATGGTTACTGCACCTTTACTACCTGCTTGAGCGATTATTTCCGCTTCTTGAGCATGGAATTTCGCATTAAGTACGTTATGCTTGATACCGGCTTTCTTAAATGCGGATGACACTAATTCAGATTTTTCAATTGAGGCTGTACCAACTAAAACGGGTTGTCCACGTTCAACACAAGCTTGTACATCAGTCACAATCGCATTGATCTTCTCTTTTTCTGTCATATAAACAAGATCAGGTTGATCTTTACGTATCATTGGACGATTGGTTGGGATAACAATAGTATCTAAACAATAAATCTGATTGAATTCAAATGCTTCAGTGTCAGCAGTCCCTGTCATGCCTGCTAATTTTTCGTACAAACGGAAATAGTTTTGGAAAGTAATTGATGCTAATGTTTGGTTTTCATTTTGGATTTTAACATGCTCTTTAGCTTCAACGGCTTGATGCAAACCATCAGACCAACGTCGTCCATCCATTGTACGGCCAGTATGCTCATCAACAATAACAATTTCGTTATCTCTGACAATGTAATCCACATCTTTATGGAATAGGTGATGAGCACGTAATGCTGCATTGACATGATGCATTAACACAATATTACTTGGCGCATAAAGTGATTCATCACCTTTCATAATTCCATTTTTAATAAGTAATTCTTCAACTTTCACTAATCCACGTTCAGTCAAATTGGCTTGACGTGTTTTTTCATCGATAGAAAAGTCACCATCACCCTGAAATTGATCGGAGTCTTCTTTTTCTTGTTGAATTAGATATGGAATGATTTTATTAACACTAACATATCGGTCAGAACTATCTTCAGCTTGTCCCGAAATGATAAGAGGTGTTCTTGCCTCATCAATTAGAATTGAGTCAACTTCATCGACTAAAGCATAATGCAGAGGGCGTTGTACACGAGAATCTTTAGTAAATACCATATTATCGCGTAAGTAGTCAAAGCCATATTCATTATTGGTTCCATATGTAATATCGGCATTGTAAGCTTCACGTTTCATATGCGGTGGCATATTAGGTAGATTGATACCAACAGATAATCCTAAAAATTCGAATAATGGACGATTATTTTCAGCATCGCGCTGTGCTAAGTAATCATTTACTGTCACAACATGTACGCCTTTACCTGTTAACGCATTTAAATAAGCAGGTAAGGTTGCGGTTAAAGTTTTACCTTCACCTGTACGCATTTCAGCAATGCAACGTTCATTTAATACCATACCACCAATAAGTTGTACGTCAAAATGGCGCATACCAAACACACGTTTACTTGCCTCACGTACAACAGCAAAGGCTTCTTCTAAAATATCATCTAACTTAGCGCCTTCAGCGATTTTTTGTTTAAATTCTGTAGTTTTAGCTTTTAACTGTTCATCGCTTAAGGCTTCAATTTGCGGTTCAAGTGCATTAATTCTTTCAACGCGTTTACGCATCATTTTTAATACGCGTTCATTTCGACTACCAAATACTTTGGTTAATAGTTTTAATAACATGATTTTTCTCTTGTTCTTTTTAATAGAAATAGTAAGGCTTATGCCTTTATAAAAATTTAATTTAATTAAGTGGTAAGCTCATTAAGCAGTAGTGTTAGGTCCAGCCCTTATGCCATTATTAGGTGATAATCGAATAATTGGATTTGGACTAACATCACGGTAATTTAATGGTGTAATTAACCTATAATATTGCCTTTTTTGCGCTAAGACTAATGTTTGTGATGTTGTTGTTATCGGAGCTTGATGATCTTGTACAATTCGGGTAATGGTAATAATACCAACTTGGGACGCTGATGATTGCGCAGGTAAAGCGTTTTCTTGATACAATCCAAACCCAGCAGCAATCACACCTAATAATAAGTGCGATAAAGCCGTGTTAATAATCAAGCGTTTGCTGATTTTTTGCCAATAATTAATTATGATCATTTCGGCAGTATATTAGCATTTTTTGTCAAAATCAAAAACAATTATTACAACAAGTTAAGCGATTATTGTAGGCAATGAAATGATCAGCAAATAAAGTTAATAAGCCCGATTATAAATAAGAGATAATTTATATAAATAAAGTAATATTTAATGAGGAATAGTATAAAATCCACCCATCAAAAAACTTATGATAAGTGGATTTAAATTGATCGAAACTCAAATGGAGATAAACTAGACCTTAATAGCTATTAATTAAAATAGATTAAAAAGAGATTACTCAATATTCTAAACCTTAAACTTTGTTTATTGTTTTTCTTTATCAACAAAATATCCCACCTCTAATTTTAATAAATAATGGTTAAAAAAAGAGGGGGGAAAGTTGATTAAATTATTTCACCATTAATTGACCCATCATACCCAGTGTTTCATGTTCAACTATGTGGCAATGATACATGCGTAATCCTGGCATATTTTGTTGAATTTTTATGGTGATTTTTTCATGTGGGCGCAGATTAATGGTATCTTTTAATGCTGCATATTTAGGTGGATTCTTTTTACCATTTAATTCATGTGAAACGACGGTAAACTGTGCTCCATGTATATGAAAGTTATGATCCATGTGAGAGTTATTAAAAATTGTCCATTCTTCAACTTCATGAATTTTACTCTCTAAATCAATTCGTTGCATATCATGGCGTTTGCCGTTAATTAAAAATAGCATACCTCCTCGAGGCTCTTTTACATCCATAACTTCGGTATATTCAAGTGTCTTATGGGCAGTTGCTTGCCCTAATTTTGGCAATTCTCGTAACGTTGACGGTAAGGTTATAGGGGAGGATTCTGTCAAAGCTAATTCACCAAGTATGATATCTTGCTCTGGGGGTACATTGCCCATTTTTCCACGATGGTATCCAATTGATTGTAAATATACTGTACCCGATTGTTTAGGTACAATAACCAATTCAGCACGTTCAGCTGGTGATAATAATAGCGGTGAATTTAGTTGAACCGGTTTAGGCATCAATCCTCCATCTGTGCCAACTAAGTAAATATCACAGCCAGGAATTGATAAATTAAGATAACGCCCAGAACACGCATTCCAAATACGCACTCTAGTTGCACTTTTTACGGTAATTTTAGGACGATAAGCACCATTAATTAATACAAATTGACCTTCACGTCCATTCATCCAATCAACCATTGAATTATCGGCAATTTCACCTTTATCGGTTAATTTTAAATCAGAAAAGAACCAGTTTTGTTCAGGAAAAGAGGCAAGTGGATCTTTTTTACTGCGTACAATAAACATTCCGGCTAATCCTCGTGCAATCTGTTCGGAAACGGTTTCATGCCCATGTGGATGGTACCAATATGTACCTGCATTGCCTTCTGGAATAGTAAATTCATAAGTTCGGCTACTGCCAGCAGGGATTTCGTCTTGTGGATTACCATCTTGATTGGATGGAATGAGTAAACCATGCCAATGTACCGTTGTGGCTTGCGGTATACTGTTTTTGACGGTTATTTTAACTTTATCGCCTTCGAAAGCTTCAATTGCAGGGCCCGGAATAGTGCCATTATATGCCCAAAATTCTGTTGTTAATTGTGGTGTTAATTTTATTTTAACAGGTTTTGCTTCCAGATTTGCTTCGAATGTTCCTGGCTGGTCACTTGTATTTTTTAAACGAACTAACTCTGGTAAATCTTGACCTTGTGGTAATGCTGAAGTAGGTAAAAGTTTTTGTGGCTTCTTGTTATGACTCATATTCATATGTTCGTGGTGCATTCTATCCCCCTTTTGGCATTCATCAGAATTTGTTTCACACATGGTATCACTCATCGCAGAGTGATCCATTTTGGCAAAGGCTTTGGTAACGGCTAAACCACTTATAGCTGCAGTAAGATTTAATAAAAAAATTCGACGCTTCATAATATTCCTTTCATCATTTTTAAGAAAAACAAGGACTATTTTGTTATTAACGATACAATTAATAACAAAAAACAGTCACTTTTGTGATAATTGCTTAAACTAATTTTTGTTGCTAATGCAACTGAATCATTTAATTAAGCAACTTTTGGTGGTTTTAATTCAGGAATAAATTCTTTAAATTGTAGAGCAAAGTTATATGAAAGATATTGTTCACGGTGTGGTGAAAACTCAACATTCAATACAATATTAGATATTAGCGTATTACAGAGTGAACAATGGTTAAAGACAGTACAATTTGATAAACATTCTGATTTTTTTGTTAAAAGATAATAACTATCATGGTTATTACTGACTTCTAACATTGATGATCTATGTTGTGAAACCACAGCAACAGGCAAAGATGAATTTATGATGATAGATAAATGTCTTATAGAATAAACAAATAGAAATAAAATTATTGCTACTTTTGCAATAAGATATGTTTGTTTATGGATGAATCTTAATGACATGTAAAATCTCACTATTCATCAAATGAATAATATATAAACTTATTTTACTTAAAAAAACATCTGATTTATACCATCTTTACATATATTGAAAATGGTAATTACTCCTAAAAAAATAAAAATCCAATATATTTAAATATTAATTGCAGTTTAGGGTGAGCCATCATTAACATTATTCATACAGAAAACCATTATGAAGTGCCGAATCACTTATCAATGATCAACTATTTTTACAATCGCTTGTATCGCATTGAAATTCGTTTCATAGATTTGATGAGTTTGGGTTGTTAAATAATTTAATCTAAAAATTATGCTAACCAATAAACTTTCATTAAACTGCAATCTTTTTTAATAAGATAATTGTTATAAATAACTGAAATAAATAATCGTATTTGTTAGGTAAAAACTGACTAATTTTTTTAAATATTTCAATTGGTTTGTTGATTGTTATCGAAATGAATTAATGGATTTTTCATTAGCAGAAATGAATTTTAAAAGTTGTTATTTATAACAAAAAGAAGTGCCTTATTATCACTAAATATTTTTTAGTTAATTGATTAATAAGAAAATTATCAAATGTTTTTTGATGTCTTTAATCAAAATTGCTATTAATCGTGATTGATTATAATTATTTTTATTATCTGCTTAAAATAATGGAGCTAATAATTAAGTGTTCTGTTATTATATTCGCCAATTACAATCATCAAAAAATATTGATATGAAAATTCTCTTTGGCGTTCAAGGAACAGGAAATGGCCATGTCAGTCGTTGTAGAACGTTAGCAAAAGCTTTAAAAGTAGCTGGTGCTGATGTTGACTATATTTTCAGCGGCCGTGATCCTAAAGACTATTTTGATATGCAAGCCTTTGGCAACTATACTACTTATCGTGGTGTCTCTTTTGCAACACTGAATGGTAAAATCAACTTTCGTAAAACGGTACAACGAATTCGAGCTTTTCGACTCGTAAAAGATGTGCGTGAACTCGATTTATCAAAATATGATTGTATTATTAGTGATTTTGAGCCAGTTAGTGCATGGGCTGCTCACTATCAGCATCGAAACTGCTTAGGCATCAGTAATCAAGCCGTATGCCAATATCTCAAGCCTAAAGAATATGGGTTGATAGCGAATGTGATTATGAAGTATTATGCACCTGTCACTAATCCTATTGGCTTACATTGGTTTCATTTTGGGCATAAATTGATTCCTCCAATGATTGACACCTTTGACGTTACACCTACCGAAGATGGAAATATCATTGTTTATTTGCCATTTGAGGCATTAGATGAAATTACACAATTGTTACAACAATTCCCAGATCATCAATTTATCTGTTTTCATCCAGATATAAAGCAACAGTCTCAACAAAAAAATATCACTTTTCAACCTCTTGGTCGTGATAACTTTACCCATGCTTTAGTAAGTTGTTCTGGTATTATTACCAACACAGGTTTTGCCCTAATTTCTGAAGCGTTAGTATTAGGTAAAAAGATTTTGACTAAGCCTGTATCAGGGCAATTTGAGCAAATCTATAATGCACAGTGTTTACACACTTTAGATATGGCTACTGTTATGGAGAATTTGAATAGTATTAAACTTAAGTATTGGTTGAGCTTACCTTCTCCTAAACCAACAATATATCCTGATGTAGCAACTGAATTAGCGAATTGGATAGTTTCCGGACAGACAGAACCTTTACTTTCTCTAAGCCGTAGGCTTTGGAGTCAAACTATTTTTCCAGAAAATGTAAATCAACGAATTAAATCTTTGGGATACGTGTAATTACTATGATTTTAAGTGTTATTGTTGCTATGGCACATAATCGTGTTATTGGCCTAAATAATCAAATGCCTTGGCATTTACCTGCTGATTTAGCATGGTTTAAAAAAAACACGCTCAATAAGCCTGTTATTATGGGGCGAAAAACGTTTGAATCAATTGGTAGACCACTTCCTAATCGTCACAACATTGTTATTTCAAGACAAATAGAGCCAAGTGATAATAAAATTTCTAATGTAAGCAGGGTAAAATCGATTGATGAGGCAATATCCCTTGCCCAAGCGCAACAACCTGATGAAGTTTTTATTATTGGCGGAGGTAATATTTATCAGCAAGTCTTGCCATTAATTGATCGGCTCTATTTAACGCACATTGATGCTGAATTGCAAGGGGATACCTATTTCCCCGATTATTTACCCGAGCAATGGCAGGTAATTTATCAAGAAGATCACCAAGCCGATGAAAAAAATAGTTATCCATATCAATTTAAAATTTTACAACGAAAATAACGTGTAATGAATTATCGCCACTTAAGCGTGGCGATTGATTAGTTGTTAGCTTTGAAAACGTTTGGCTTCAATAACATCGGGTAGTTGCTTAATTTTATTGAGTATACGATTTAAAGAATCCTGGTCAAAGATTTCCATATCTACTTCAATGGTCGCTAATTGTTGCTTCATATCAGAACGGCTTATTAGGCCAAGCACATTAACTTTTTCGTTAGCTAATATGGTGGTGATGTCTCTTAATAAACCGCTACGATCATTGGCAACGATTTGGGTAACCATGGTATAACTTGAGTGAGTATTATCATTCCAAACGGCGTTAGTGATGCGTTCAGGAGCATGATTTTTTAATTCTTGTAACTGTTCGCAATCTGCTCGATGAATTGAAATACCGCGTCCTTGCGTTACAAAACCAGCAATAGGATCACCAGGGATAGGGCGACAGCAATTAGCAATGGTGTACATTAAGTTGCCGACACCTTCAATAATGATTTCACTGCCTTTTTTATTACCCGCTTTGTTGTTATTCTTAGCTTGTGTAGTTGATTTTTGGGCAATTTGTTTTAAGACAGCCTCATCTTCTTGTTCCGCCGTCGGTTTATTAAATTGAGCATTAATAAAATTAACTAACTGGTTAATTCTAATATCACCACTGCCAATACCTGCAAGTACTTCGTCAAATGAGTGGGCATTGTATTTATTGATGAGTATTTTTTCGACACTTTTTAAAGTAATATTTAACGGCTCAAGTTCACTTTGTAAAATTTGCTCGCCGGTGGCAATATTTTTATCGCGATCTTGTTTTTTAAACCATGCCTGAATTTTAGCTCTGGCACGACTGCTGTTAACAAATCCTGTATTTGGATTCAGCCAATCGCGACTTGGATTAGGTTGCTTTTGGGTAATAACTTCAACTTGGTCGCCCATTTTTAAATTGTAGGTAAAAGGTACAATGCGACCACCTACTTTTGCACCAATACAACGGTGCCCGACATCACTGTGGATATGATAAGCAAAATCAAGCGGAGTTGAACCAGCGGGTAAATCCACGACATCGCCTTTCGGTGTAAAAACATAGACTCGATCATCAAAAATTTGGCTGCGTACGGCTTCTTGAATTTCACCACTTTCAGACATCTCTTGTTGCCAAGTTAGAAGTTTACGTAACCAAGAAATTCGTTGATCATAAGCAGTCATTTTATCAGTACTGCCTTCTTTATATTTCCAATGCGCAGCAACACCTAGCTCTGCGTCATTGTGCATTTGTTCTGTTCGGATTTGAATTTCAATCGTTTTATGTTGTGGTCCATAAACAACCGTATGAATGGATTGATAACCATTAGGTTTAGGATTGGCAACATAGTCGTCAAACTCTTTGGCGATATGTTTATAATGGCTATGAACAATACCTAAAGCGTTATAACAATCTTCAATACGATCGCAAATAATCCTTACTGCGCGAATATCATAAAGATCTTCAAATTGCAGATGCTTACGCTCCATTTTGCGCCAGATACTATAAATGTGTTTAGGGCGACCATAGACTTCTGCACGAATATGATCTTTATTCATTAAATCTTGTAGATGTTCAACAAATTGATCAATATACAGCTCACGATCTAAGCGTTTTTCATGTAGCTTTTTAGCGATAAGGCGATATTCATCAGGATATAAGTAACGGAAACAAAAATCTTCAAGTTCCCATTTGAGTTGACCAATACCTAGACGATTTGCAAGTGGTGCATAGATATTAAAGCACTCTTTAGCCGCTAAAACCTGCTCTTCTTGTGGGGCTGAGATTAAATCTCGTAAATAAGTAATGCGTTCAGCTAATTTAATGACGACACTACGAAAATCATTGACCATAGCTAATAACATGCGACGAATACTATCAATTTGTTCAGTCGTCGCACTGCCATTACGAATTGCTCGTAAATGGCGAATTTCTTTCATTCTTACGATGCTGGAAATAATATTTGAAATTTCGCGATCGAAATCTTCAGGAATATCTTCTCGACGAATAATTTTGGTATCAACAAAAGGAAGTAATAACGCAGCACATAGACTATTAATATCCATATTGAGCGTTGATAAAATTTCGACCATTTCAATCGCATTTTGGAAGCAGTGGATCTGTTCTGGCGCTCCAGCACTGTTTTCAAAACAAAAATCCCAAACTTCTTTGAACTTTTTATAAGAGGTCGGATTGGTTAATAATAATTCTTGACTGGTCCATCTTTCAATATCAAATTGTGCAAGAGAATAATGCTCTTCACTGTGTTGATGGGCTCCTCTAACTGATACCATAATTACTATCCTACTTCGTTAGCAGCAACATTGATTCAATGTGCTTAGTTTGTGGAAACATATCCAAAATAGCAACTTGAGCAATTTTATATCCTTTATCGATAAATTGCTTACAGTCTCTTGCTAGAGTAGCAGGGTTGCACGAGATGTAAACAATCTTTTCGGGTGCTATCTTCACAATTTCTGCTGCAGCATTATAAGCGCCTGCTCTTGCAGGATCTAATAATACTTTTTCAAATGTAGCATGATTCCATGTGTTAAATTGCTGTTTATCATCTAAATTATTGATTAAAAAATGTGTTTTGGCACAAATTTCTTTGTTATTTAATTGAGCATTGAATTTGGCTTTTTCAACCAGTGCACCGATGCCTTCAATCCCAGTAACCGATTTACTTAATGTTGCCATTGGCAATGAAAAATTACCCATTCCACAAAATAGATCTAATACATTATCTGTTGGTTTTAATGTTAACCATTCCAAAGCTTGATTAATCATTTTTTGATTAATTTTGCTGTTTACTTGAATAAAATCAAGTGGGCTAAAGGTTAACTTTAAATGATTAATTAAATAATAGTGTTCTTTGTTTCCAGTAATATGGACTAACTCTTCACCATAAAAATAGAGTGAAATGTTCTGTTCTTGGGCAAACTGTTTCAATAACTCGGTATCTTGAGATGTCATTGGCAAGGTATGCCTTAATACAATAATCACACCACTATCAACGGCGATTAATTCAATGTGGCCGAGTGCTTTTTTTTGGGTAATTTGGCGTAAGCAATTTTGTAACGGGGCAAGTAATAAATCTAATTGTTCAACTAATATCGGACAATGCTCAATATTGATTATTTGACTTGATTCTGCTTGACGAAATCCAATAAATAATTCACCTTTAACTAGATTGATTGCTAATCTTGCTCGCCTGCGATAATGGTAAGGTTGATCTGCAATAATTTGGGGTGAATCTTTAATAACACTAGCTAAATTTTGTCCACTTTCTTTTTGTAATAAGTTAATAAGCGCCGAGTATTTGGCTTGCTGTTGTAAATGTGATGAGATATGTTGTAGTTCACAACCTCCACATTTTTGATAATATTCACATTGAGGTTTAACCCGTTCGTTACTTTGATTGTAATATTTTATGACGGTCGCTTTTGCGTAATTTTTTTTATCTTCGGTCAACTTAATATCAACGGTTTCATCAGGCAAGGCTGACTTGATAAAAATTGTTTTTCCGTTATGGCTAGCAACGCCTTGTCCAAAGGCATCAAGCGAAGAAACGGTAACGGTCAATTTTTGTGAGGTGAGCTTTTTTTTAGGTGGGGTGTAAAATTTAACCATAATCGTAAGTTTAAAATCTAAGTAAGTCTTTGTAACAATTCTTTTTTAACATGGACAGGCACTAAATTGGTAATATTGCCACCATGGTAAGCCACATCTTTAACAATAGTTGATGAAATAAAGCCCATTGCAATTGATGGCATCAAAAATATAGTATCTAAATCTGGCTTTAATGCGCGATTCATTTCAGCTAATTGCCTTTCATATTCAAAATCATGCGTTGTACGTACACCGCGAACAATTACGGTCGCATTATGTGTTTGAGCAAAATTAGCCATTAAATTATCGAAACCAATCACTTCAACATTTAATAGATGTTCAACCGCAGTTGAAGCTAAATTAACCCGTTCTTCTAAGGTGAAAAGGGTATTTTTATTAGGGTTTTCTGCAACTGCAACAATTAAACGAGGAAAAAGTAATGATGCTCGAGTAATGAGATCAATATGCCCATTAGTAATTGGATCAAAAGTTCCAGGAAAGATAGCGGTTAAAGTTTTGCTTTTCATTTATTAGTTTATCCATTAGCAAAGATATGAATATCATACCTAATTTTAGCTTGGATTGTTAGTAAACTAGCCAAAAATCTTGTTTAAATTTAGCGGTAATCTAAAATAAAGTAATTGAATATTGTTAACTTTAGAAGTTATTGATTGAAATAAAGGATATTGAAGTGATTAGACTAATTAAAAGGAGTATGATAATTCTTTTGTTAATTTTACCCTATACAGGTAGTGCTAGTATGATCGAAAAAAGAGACCATTTGATCGGTTCTTGCTATTTAGATGAAAATATTTTTATCAGAGAAGTTAAATTAAAGAATAATAAACATAAACAAGAACCATTGTTATTAGTTCATGGTGCTCGAGTTGCAGGTATTGGTTCGTTTGATTTACCTGTTCAAGGGGGATCGTTAGCAGAAGATTTAGCTCAAGCTGGGTTTGATGTCTATATTATTGATTTACGAGGATATGGTAAATCTAGTCGTCCTAAAGAGATGTCTCGACCTGCAAGTGAATCTAAACCATTAGTCCGTACGCCCGCCGCAATTGATGATTTAAAGTGCGCTGTGAATCAAATATTAAAATGGACAGATTCCAAAAAAATAAATATTTTGGGTTGGGCTACAGGTGGTCATTGGGCTGCCGCCTATGCTGAGCAACATAGTGATAGTGTTAATAAGTTAATTATTTATAATTCATTATATGGTGCTGTTGACGATCATAAATTATTAGGTAAAGGCTCAGTATTTGAAGACAAATTAAATCCAAAACAATTCAATCACAGTATTGGTGGTTATCAATTAAATACTAAAGAAAGTTTGTTTCAGGCTTGGGATTTAAGTATCCCTATGGTTGAAAAAGATTTATGGCGGGATCCTTTAGTTGCTAATGCTTATGCTCAAGAGGCGATGAATTCTGATCCTGAATCTTTTTCTCATACACCTCCTCAATTTCGCTCACCAACAGGGGCAATGGCAGATAGTTTTGAATTAGCTATTGGCCAAAAGCAGTGGCAAGCCAAACATTTATTGATGCCGATATTAGTTATTTTCTCGCAAAATGACTTTTGGAGCCGTAAAGCGGATGCTTTAGCTATTGTTAATGAAGCTAAGCAAGCACATTTGGTAGAAATACCCGATGGCACACATTTTGTACATTTAGATCGTGCTGAAAAAGGGCGAAGTCTATTTGTTTCTTCTGTAATTGATTTTCTTAATTCAGATAAATCAATTTAAAGAGTTTGTTATTTTGTTTTAATTAAAAAAATTCAATAACAATCCACCAATATATATTGTTTATAAGGATAAAAAGCCTTTACTCTATCTTTTATGATGGATGAACACAATAATTGTTCATCCATAATTAGTTATCTCATAACTTATCTATCATAACTTATCTATCATAAATTGATAACAAATTTGATGATGATAAGTTTGATTCGGTTCTAAAAAACAGCTAGGTTGTGGCCAATCGGGATGATTTGGACTATCTGGTAGAAACTGCGCTTCTAATGCGATACCCGCAAAATTATGATATTCACCATTATGTCTATTCGGCGTATGTTGTAAAAAATTACCCGTATAGATTTGTAGTGCAGGTAGGGTCGTGGTCACATTCATCTTCACTTTTTTATCGGCGGATAGTAGATGAGCGGCAATGGGTTGTGATTTATCTAATAAATAAGCATGATCATAACCACCGGTGATTTGCCTATCTGGGCTTTGGAGTAATTTATCAGAGATTAGCCTTGGTATGCGTAAATCCATATCGTTATGGCTAACGCTAACTAAATCACTGTATGGGATACCGTCGCGATCGACGGGTAAATAAAAATCAGCATTCACTTGCAAGGTATGATTAAGGATATCTTTGATAGTTTCTCCGTCCAAATTAAAATAAGCATGATTGGTTAGATTGACTGGGGTTGTTTTGGTCGTGATAGCATTAAAAGAGATAATAACTTGATTGTCATCAGTGAGTTTATAGGTTACTTCGACCTTGAGCTCACCAGGGAACCCTTGGTCTCTATCAGGCGAAATCAATGTAAATGTGACCTGCTTGTCAGATTGAGATTGGATATGCCACAGTTGTTTATCAAACCCTAATTTACCACCATGCAGTTGGTTTACTCCTTGATTTGCAGTCAGTGAGTAGCTTTTTTCGTTGACCTTGATGGTCGCGTTTGCAATTCGGTTAGCATATCGCCCAATGGTCGCGCCTAGATAGGCATCTTGCTGTGCATATTGTTCAAAAGTTTTACAACCAAGTAAGACTTCTCGATTTTGTCCTGCAACGGGTAGTTCACATGAAAGCCAAGTTGCTCCCCAGTTTGAGAGTTTAATGCTCATACCCTGTTTATTTGAAAGTGTAATAATCTGTTTTATAGGCATAAAGCGTGCACTCCTTTGCTTGGTTTGCAGATATAAAAATCTTCTTTGATACCAAATTTTTTAAAATAATTATCATTAACCACTGCTTTGATATCATCAACTTTATTTTTGGGTACGAGTGCGACAACACAACCGCCAAAACCACCACCTGTCATGCGTACGCCACCTTGATCGCCAAGTTTATTGTGAATTATCTCAACCAGATAATCAATGGCAGGCACAGTGATTTCAAAATCATCACGCATAGAGTTATGGCTTTGCGCCATAAGATTTGATAAAGATGTATAGTCGCTGTTTGCCAACGCTGAAGCGGCTTTTAAGGTACGTTCATTTTCAGTGATTATGTGACGAGCGCGTTTAAAAACAATAGGATCAAGCTTACTTTCAATTTGTTTCAATTCATCTAACGTTACATCGCGTAACGCTTTTACCCCAAGAGCTTTAGCTGCTGCTTCGCATTGTTGGCGACGACTATTGTATTCGCTATCGACTAAACCACGTTTGATATTTGAGTTAATAATTACTACTGCAAACTCTTCGGGTATTGAAACAGGGAATGCTTCTAACGATCGGCAGTCAATCAATAAGGCATGTTGTGTTTGTCCAAGTGCAGAGATAAGTTGATCCATAATACCGCAATTACAACCAACAAATTGATTTTCGGCTTCTTGACCAATCAAAGCTAATTGGGTGCCATCTAATGGCAAATCATATAAAACTTGGAACATTTTGGCTACGGCAACTTCAAGAGATGCTGATGAGCTTAATCCCGCACCTTGTGGTACATCACCACTAATGGCGAGATCAACGCCATGAATATTATCAGTATGTTTTTTTAGATGTTTGACTACGCCGCGTACATAGTTGGCCCATTGGTATTTTGGATGTTTTTCAATGGGAAAATCCAATGAAAATTCATCTTGCTCATTATTATAGTCAACCGCAATGACCCGAATCAGATTATCTGAACGTTTATGACAGCTGATTATTGTTTGATAATTAATAGCGCAAGGTAGCACAAATCCGTCATTATAATCTGTATGTTCCCCGATTAAATTTACGCGGCCAGGCGCTTGTATCAACGTATCTGGTTTATAGCCAAATTTAGTTTCAAATGCTTGCGAAGTTTTATTAATTAATTCTTTCATCTATTTATCCTTTATATCTTTATAATGAACATCACTTTCATTACGCAGTCTTTCGGCTGCCTGTTCTGGCGTTAAATCTCGTTGTACTTCGGCTAGCATTTCGTAACCGACCATAAATTTTTTGACTGTCGCTGAACGTAACAAAGGGGGATAAAAGTGAGCATGTACTTGCCAATAGTCATTTTTATTTTCCATAAATGGTGCGCCATGCCAACCCATTGAATAAGGAAAAGAGCAGCGAAATAAATTATCGTAACGACTGGTTAATTTTTTGAGTGCAATCGCTAAATCACTTTGTTGATCGCTTGTTAACAGGGTTAATTGTGGAATATGTGTTTTGGGTAACAGAAGTGTTTCAAATGGCCAGATTGCCCAAAAAGGAACCACCGCCAACCAATATTGAGTTTCAACGACAATTCGCTCAAGATTTATGAGTTCTTTTTCAACATAATCAATTAATAGATTACGTTGATATTTTTCATAATAATTGCGCATATTGAGATCTTCGCGCACAATTTCGTTGGGTAAAAAACTATTTGCCCAAATTTGTCCATGCGGGTGAGGGTTAGAACACCCCATTACTGAACCTTTATTTTCGAACACTTGTACCCAAGGATATTTTTTACTTAATTCTTGTTGTTGAGCGATCCAGATTTTGATTACGCCTTCAATGGCAGATAAATCCAGTTCTGGCAAAGTTTTACTGTGATCTGGTGAAAAGCAGATAACACGGCTGGTGCCTTTAGCGCTTTGCATTTGAAACAGTGGATCATCGTTAACTGGTGAATTTGGCGTATCTTCCATTAGCGCAGCAAAATCATTGGTAAATACAAATGTCCCTTTATAATCGGGATTGATATCCCCCGTGACTCGCTTGTTACCTGCACACAAAAAACAAGTTGGATCGTGACTTGGTTTTTGCTCCTCGTTTATCTCTTCTTGTTGTCCTTGCCAAGGGCGTTTTGCTCTATGTGGTGAAACAAGTACCCATTGATTGGTCAATGGATTATAACGACGATGAGGATGATCAACTGGGTTAAAAATATCCATTTTTTGCCTCTTCAATTATGATTTTGCTGCTATTAGTTTCAAACTATAATTCAATCAGGATAACCTTGTGGATTATTAGATTGCCAATTCCATGAGTCTTTTACCATATCATCAAGCGTAAGTTTGGTTTTCCAGCCTAATATTTGCTCGGCTTTGTTAGCATCGGCCCAGAAAGCGGGTAAATCACCTGCTCGGCGTGGTGCAAAATGCCAATTAAGTGGCTTACCAGAAGCTTTTTCAAAAGCTTTAATAACTTGTAAAACACTGTAGCCAACACCGGAACCTAAATTATAAATATGAATTCCAGCTTTATTTTGATCAGCTTTTAGAGCGGCAATGTGCCCGTCAGCCAAATCCACAACGTGAATAAAATCACGTACACAAGTGCCATCTTCTGTTGGATAATCATTACCAAATACAGCGAGTGACTCTCGTTTACCCACTGCAACTTGAGTAATATAGGGCATCAGATTATTTGGAATGCCTAAAGGATCTTCACCCATTAAACCACTAGGATGAGCACCAACAGGGTTAAAATAGCGTAGCAGTGTTAGTGACCAATCAGGTTCGGCAACGGCTAAATCCATCATACATTGTTCTACCATAAGTTTACTTTTACCATATGGACTAGTAGGTAATCCTTGCGGTAACGTTTCAACATAAGGAACAGGTGCTAATTCACCGTAGACGGTAGCTGAAGAACTGAATACCAATTGTTTAACGCCAGCATCACGCATCGCTTTCATTAAAACAATGCTGCCATACACGTTATTTTCATAATATTCAAGTGGTTTGTATACCGATTCACCAACAGCTTTTAAACCAGCAAAATGAATAACGGCTTTGATGTCATGTTCTTTAAAAATTGTTGCTAATAATTTTGCATCACATACATCCCCTTGGTAAAAGACAACAGGTTTCCCTGTGATAGTTTGTATTCTCTCTAATACTGAGGCTTTACTATTGAATAAATTGTCAATAATAATTGGTGTAAAGCCTGATTGAATTAGTTGGACACAAGTATGGCTACCTATATATCCACAACCACCAGTCACTAATATTTTCATCTAAGTACCTTAATTTAAGCTAATTATGTTTAATGAATCTAGATTAATTACCTGATTACTGTTTTTTTTGTATATTTAAAAACATCCCATGGTCCACGTCCTGATAACGTGAAAGATGAAATCATTGTAAAACTAAATGCGATGGAGCCAAGGACTAAATAAGCTCCTTCAAAACCAATTTTAACATACATCAAACCAGCAAATGTAGACATAAACATGATAGATAATTGTTTTGCAAAACAAAATGCAATCAAGTAAACGGTTGCTGATAAACGGATAGGGAAGTGCTTAGTGATATATTTAAAGGCGCCAACAAGTAATAATGGTGCTTCAAACATGTGTAATGTTTTTAATATTACTACTTCAACTGCGGTGCTAGCAAACGCTGAGCCAGTTATGCGAATTGACATGATTATACCCGCAATCAATAAGGTATTTTTACTGCCGATTTTCATTACAATTATTGGTGCAAAAAACATTACTGTAGCATTTAAAAATTCACCAAGCGTTGTGACATAACCAAATGCTTCGCGACCAACTTGTTCACTAGAAAAGAATGAAGTAAAAAAGTTAGCAAACTGTTGGTCAAACACATCATAAGTACATGCCACACCAACGATATAAAGCATAAAGAACCACGTTTTACGCATGCAGAGTAAATCTAAAGCCTGTTTTATATTAAAAGGTTCAGGTTTATTTAATCCCATTTGCTCGACAACATCCGTTGTTGAAGTTCTTGCGGGATCAGCGATCTTGACTAAAAATAGAAGAATCAGTGCAAATCCAGAGCATAACCAATAAACAGCATTGACGTTTTTTGATATCATAATCCCAACAAATGAAGCACAAATTGCCCATCCAAAACAACCAAACATACGACTGCGACCAAATTCAAAACCGCTACGACGACTGATTTTTTCAACTAAAGCTTCTATAGATGGTGCTCCTCCACTAAATACCATGCCTAGATAAAATCCACCCACAATTGCGCCTAATGTGACATTAAATTTGAGTAGAGGTCCAAATACAAAAATAAAAAATGGTCCAAACAATACTAATAGCAGGGTAATAATCCAAAGAAGATGCTTTTTTAATCCCAATTTATCTGAAATCAAGCCAAAAATAGGTTGGAAAACTAACGCAAATAATGAAATAAATGAAAAAACGTATCCTGTACTTGCTTGGTCTAGTCCAATCATTTTCAACCAAACTGGAAAAAATGGGACATAGGCTCCCATAATAAAAAAGTAAAGGAAAAAGTAGAGGCTAAACACCCAATAATTCTTATTATGCAGTGATGACGTAATGTTTTGATTCATGATGAACTTCCTTTGTTGAGCTTTAAATGATTTAGCATCATTTAGAAATCGTTTACACTTTTATTTATCTAAAAATTTATTGGTTTAAATTAATATTATCACTTTAGATATCCCAAAAAAGTGATCTGGTTAACATTTTATGAAATCGATTACATTTAATGTTTTCTATTATTTGTCAAAAAATTTCAGGTTATGCTAACGTTTCAGTATATTTTTATTTTATTTTTATTATTGTTTATGATAATAATAATCAAGACCGTAGGGGTTTGATCAATAATTGCGCGAATCGAATAAATTTTTTAATTCTTTCGCATTTGGATTCACACTATAGAAAAGTAATTTATGAAACCGATTACAGCTGCTTGGCAGCAAAGGTATTTAATGGATTATCATTTATTAGATTGATTGCAAACTTTTTCAGGTTAAGATTAAAAATCGAATTAAAATCGTTGTGATATGGCTATACCCAATTTACTGTTGTACTTGTGATAGTTAATGATCTGATTCAACTAAATAGATGGACTTTTTCATCCTAATAACCAATAAGTTTTTTCTTAGTATTGTATTGAATCATAGTAAAAGCTAATTTTAAATTTGTGTTTATTTTATCTCAATTTGAAAAATAAACAGTTTTCAGTAAATATGCTGTGCATATTCTGTCCAAGTATGTTTTTGGGATTGGCTTATTGTTAGAAATCTTTTATTGGGGTAATTGGTTGGGTATTTTAACTTAATTATTGAAAAAAAAGTTAGAAGAGTAGGTGATTATATCTGCGGGTATTCACTCAGAAAAAAGAGCAAGTTTTCCACCGATGAGTGTCGGTGGAAACTATTTCTTATAGAAAAACTAATAGACTACTCATTATTGTCCAAACGATTTGCAAAATCTGCCCAATCATAATAACCATCACTATTGACAGAAGCATTTTCCAACTGTAATTGATAATGTTGTGGTGGATTATTGATATCGATTGCCTGTCCGGTATAAAGTTGTTCAAAACTTTGATATACGTATTCGGCTTTAAAAAAGTATTTGCCAGATGATATATGGCGATAACGTTGGAAGATAACCATTCCTCCGATTGGGGTATTTTCACATTGGTTTGGTAGTTGGTATGGTGCAAAATCTAAAGCACCAAGTAATGCTGCAATGGTACTATCGTGACCAACAAGTAAATTTACCTTATGCTGTTTATTATGCAGTAAATCATCGATTTTATTGATTAATAGTTTACTAATATGTTGAGCAATGGTTTTGGTATGAAATACTAAATCAATATAGTGGTTACGAATTTGTATTATTTGTTGCCATTGTTCTTGGCTGGTGATTTTGCCCCACGCAATCTGATCTTTTGGAAATGCAGAATAATATTGTAATAAGAAAGCATCAACAGCACAAATTCCGATAGCTAATGGGCCATGTAATTCAGGTTCTTCATTTTTCTTAAAATAGAGTTCATAAGGGATATCAGCAAAATCACATTGATATTGAGCATATAGTTGTGAATGCGGATACTCCAATATATCTGAAACCATTTGATAAGCAGGCGCTAAATTTTTAAAAATTGCCCCAGCTTTATCAGCCTCTTCAATATCGTTTAATACAGCTTGTTTTATTTCTGGAGAATCATCTTGCACACTTGGATCAAAAATCGGATCCATTTTTTCAATGGTATATTTGTGATGGATAGGAATATCATAACCCGCAAAAGCGCCATTAACCAAAAATTGGGCTGTTGCTACCGTTCTTTGAAGGCTGTTAGCATAAACATAGATATCTGGATTTTCTGGTTCAATATTAATATTTTTTTGTTCAAGCCATTGTGATAGATAGTGTCCAAAGAAAGCTTCTAATACACCCCCCCGTGTCGTTAAATAACCATAAGCATGATCCCAGCTAGGCCATTTTAATGGACTGGACTTTTCTAAAAATGCTAGTGTGTTTTGTAACGGAGTGCGGATACCGTGACGACTTAATATAACGACTTTGTCTAATTGGTATTGATTGTTGTTCATTTAGTTATCCATCCTTGTTTATGCAAATAATTTAAAATGAAATCTCGTTGCCCTTTGATAATTGTTTCTGCAATTTTATCACTCCAACCATTCGTTTTTTGATTAGTCAGTCGATGACCATAGTATTGACGCATCTGAGTATCATATTGTGCTAATAATTGATGATTGATTGGTTGATAGTGATTTTCAAAGAAAACTAATTCTTTCGGTAATCTTGGTTTTATATCTGGATTTTGGTCTGGATAACCAATACAAAGCCCAAAAAGCGGAAGAACATATTTAGGTAAAGCAAGTAATTGTGTTACTTTCTCAATATTGTTGCGTAATCCACCAATATAAACCGTACCTAAACCTAATGATTCTGCTGCAATAACGGTATTTTGTGCCATAAAAGCCGTATCAATGCAACCCACTAAAAGTTGTTCTGCTTTTTCAAGAGGAATAGTTGGATCAATTTGAAAATGCCGATTAAAATCGGCACAGAACACCCAAAATTCAGGAGCTTGATTTATATAGCTTTGATCCCCTGAATAATGTGCTAGTTTTGAGCGATTCTCGCTATCAGTGATTCTAATTATTGTAGCGCATTGTAAAAAATTGGAGCTTGGAGCCGATTGTGCAGCTTGAACAAGTGATTCTATCTGATCGTTGGTTAACGCCGTTGATTGGTAAGACCGAATTGAACGACGATGACAAATTAAATTAATTGTTTTATTTTGCATAATGGCTCCTTATTACGCTATTTTTTTCTGAATTGTAAATCCCAAACACCATGACCTAAATTTTGGCCACGTTTTTCAAATTTGGTAATAGGGCGATCTTCGGGTCTCGGAATGTAGTCGCCTGTTGCTGATAAATTTTCAAAACCTTCAGCTTCGGTTAAAACCTCTAACATATGTTCAGCATAATTTTGCCAGTCGGTCGCTAAATGTAAAATACCGCCTACTTTTAATTTTTGCCGAATTAATTGTACAAATTGTGGCTGAATAATGCGACGTTTGTTGTGTCTTGCTTTATGCCATGGATCGGGAAAAAAGATTTGCACTTTATCTAATGAATGATTAGGGATCATGTTTTCTAAAACCTCAACCGCATCATGACACATGACTTTTAAATTAGATAATTGGTTTTCTTCAATAGCCATTAAACAAGCGCCAACACCTGGCTTATGAACTTCAATCCCCAGAAAGTTTTTATCCGGCGCATTTCGAGCCATTTCAACTAATGATGCCCCCATGCCGAATCCTATTTCTAAAACGACAGGTTTATTTTCATCAAAGCATATAGGTGAGTTTGAATGATATTCAATGCCAAATAGTGGCCATAAATTGTTTAATGCTTGTTCTTGACCTTTAGTTAAACGACCTTGTCGTAATACAAAACTTCGGATAGTTCTTTTGGATTTGATTTCTGGGTTATTGCTATTTAATTTTTCGTTCATCACGTTATCTACTTAGATTGTGGAATTTGGTAAAATTTATTAATGGATTTGTGTGTTAGTTTACTCGATTTTAGGTTCTCAGCCAAAGTATCTTAAAGGCAAATTTTTTTAATTCGCAATTTTGATATATATATCAAATATTTTTGTTAAATTTTTATATTATGGTTGAGCATAATAGATAAATAATTATATAATTATGGCTCCGATTTAACCGATTACGAATAAAGTAATCATAATAACATGCTTGAGGATTTCTCGTGCCTGATATGAAGCTTTTTGCTGGTAATGCCACACCCGAACTAGCAAAACGTATAGCTAATCGTCTTTATACTTCTCTTGGTGACATTGTCGTAGGCCGTTTTAGTGATGGTGAAGTAAATGTCCAAATTAATGAAAATGTCCGTGGTGAAGACGTTTTTATTATTCAATCAACTTGCGCGCCAACCAATGACAATTTAATGGAATTACTAGTAATGATTGATGCAATGCGTCGTGCATCTGCGGGTCGTATTACTGCTGTTATTCCATATTTTGGTTATGCGAGGCAAGATCGTCGAGTTCGTTCAGCTCGTGTGCCTATTACCGCTAAAGTGGTTGCTGACTTTTTATCAACCGTTGGTGTTGATAGAGTATTGACAGTCGATCTTCATGCTGAACAGATTCAAGGCTTCTTTGATGTGCCTGTTGATAACGTATTTGGTAGTCCAGTTATTTTAGAAGACATGTTGCAACGTGATTTTGAACGCCCAATTGTGGTATCACCTGATATTGGCGGTGTTGTTCGTGCGCGTGCGATTGCAAAACTTTTAAATGATACAGACATGGCCATCATTGACAAACGTCGTCAGCGTGCTAATGAAGCAGAAGTGATGAATATTATTGGTGATGTTGCTGATAGAGATTGTATCTTAGTTGATGATATGATTGATACCGCAGGTACACTTTGTAAAGCGGCCGATGCTTTGAAAGCGCGCGGAGCTAAAAGAGTGTATGCTTATGCAACGCATCCAATTTTTTCAGGCAAAGCCGTCAGTAACATTAAAAACAGTGCTATTGATGAAATTGTTGTTTGTGACACAATTCCATTAACTGCTGAAGTTAAAGCATTGAAAAATGTGCGCCAATTAACTTTATCAGGTATGCTTGCTGAGGCAATTCGTCGCATCAGCAATGAAGAATCAATTTCAGCAATGTTTCATTACTAATTGATTTTAGCATTATGGTTACTAGCCCCTTTTTGGGGCTTTTTTACTTATAGCAACACATATTATCGAATTATCATGACAACTATTAAACTTATTGTAGGACTTGCTAATCCAGGCAATGAATATGCTGCAACTCGCCATAACGCGGGTGCGTGGTTTGTTGATCAATTGGCAGAACGATATCATCAATCATTAAAAAATGACCCCAAATATTTTGGTTACAGTTCAAGGATAACTCTTTCTGGTCATGATGTACGTTTATTAGTGCCAACAACCTTTATGAATTTAAGCGGTAAAGCGGTGCAGGCTATGGCTACATTTTATCAGATTAAACCAGAAGAAATTCTTGTTGCACATGATGAACTTGATATTAATCCAGGTATCGCCAAATTCAAATTTGGTGGCAGCCATGGCGGGCATAATGGTTTGAAAGATATTGCCAGTAAATTAGGTAATAATTTGAATTTTTATCGCTTAAGAATCGGTATCGGTCATCCTGGCGATAAAAATAAAGTGGTCAGCTATGTTTTAAACAAGCCTTCTAAATCTGAACAAGAGTTGATTGATAAAGCGATTGATGAGTCAGTACGTTGTACTGAAATTTTATTATCTGGTGGTATTGAAGCTGCGATGAATCGATTGCATGCTTTTAAAGCCTAGTGAATAGACTTGATGATTATCTGACCGATAACATAGCATTTTTAATAAAAAATCCACCTATAATAGCAGGTGGATTTAGTGTACTTTTGTCTTCAGTTTTAAGAGAAAAGGTGAGCTACATTCCCGCCTTTTTCTGCAATTTTTTTCATTACCGCTTTAATTAACCATGTATTCATAGCTGCTGTATCATCGGTACTCCCTGTATAATCAAGCTCTTTAGCTAATTTTTTACGCGCATCTAAACTGTTATCTAAGCCTAAAAGTTTTAAAAGATCAACAATTGATGTCTTCCAGTTTAGTTTTTCAGGGAATTTTTTAGCTAAGTCTTCAAGAATTGCCATAACATCAACATTTGATACAGATGTTTGATTTCCTGTACTTTGTTGATTGGTTTGGTTTTGTTGATTCTGCTGGTTCTGTTGATTTTGATCTTGACTAGTTGATGCTGTATCTTTGTTATTACCAGTAATATTATTGACTTGATTCTTTACAGCATCAGTAACATTACCTACTGCTGCTTGTGCACTTGGAAATATTTTAGAAAAAATACTATTTAAGATACCCATATTACACCTCTTATGTTTAAACTGCTTTTGAAAAGACTGCTTAACGATATAGATGTAGATAATATCGTTATTAATATAACGCGGAATGGGAGGAAAAGTCAAAACAGTAAAATTTTGATAGCATTTTATAATTTAAAAGTTAGGTTCATGATTTTCTCTAATCATCTTTAATAATAAGATTATTTTAAATATTACTTAGCGTTTTTAATAATTATTTTGCTTTTATACATTCAATTTAACTTTTTTAAATAGTATTTCTATTAAATTGGTTATATTAGTTTTTTAACCATATTATAAAAATAGGCAAATTTAAAATATCATAAGATTGATTTGATTATTTGACTGATTAAAATTGTTTATTGACTAACTGATTAAATTTGAAAAATTAAATTACTGCTGTAAATTATTATTGCGACGTGTTAAATGTCGCAGGATCATTACGTGGATTAATACAGCATTTGTATGCAGTATAGAGGATTCTTAATTATATTTATCTAGATGCAATACATATCTAGACTTTATTCATTATTATGAAAAAAAACACCCATTTAAAATGGGTGTTTTTTATATAGAGAAATAGATATTATTCAAAAAATGCACGCTTAATGGCATATTCAATACCACGAATTTCTGCTAAACCGCGTAAGCGACCTATACACGAATAACCTGGATTGGTTTTCTTTTTAAGATCATCTAACATTTGGTGTCCATGATCTGGACGAACGGGAATAGAACGTTTAATTCCTGCTTGTTTACGGCGCTGTTCTTCAGTAACGAGTGCTTTGATTACTGCATACATATCCACATCACCACCCAAGTGGTCACCTTCGTGGAAAGAAAGTGGGTTTTGTTCGCGAACCGTTGCACGTAAGTGAATAAAATGAACGCGGTCAGCAAATTTTTCAGCCATTATAGCTAAATCATTATCATCTCGCACACCGTAAGAACCGGTGCAAAAGCAAAATCCATTGTGAATACTATCTACCGTATCTTTGATCCATTGCATATCTTCGATGGTTGACACAATACGCGGTAAACCTAAAATTGGTCGAGGAGGATCATCTGGATGCACCGTTAATACCACACCTACTTCTTCAGCAACGGGGACGATAGCTTTTAAAAAGTAGGCATAATTTTCGCGTAATTTGGCCTTATCGATGCCATCATACGTCGCCAAATGTGCTCTAAATTGTTCCAAAGAATAGCCTTCTTCTGCCCCAGGTAAACCTGCAATGATATTAGCAATTAGTTTGTCTTTATCTGCTTGAGTCATTTTCTCAAAATAAGCTTTTGCTAAATCGATATCTTCTTTTGAGTAATCTTTTTCGGCATTAATTCTTTCTAAAATATAAAGGTCAAATGCAGCAAATGCAGTTTGATCGAAACGTAAAGCTTTTGAACCATCTGGTAGCTCATAAGCAAGATCGGTGCGAGTCCAATCTAACACAGGCATAAAATTGTAACAAACAGTATCAATGCCACAAGCTGCTAGATTACGAATTGATTGCTGGTAATTTGCAATATGCTGTTTAACCTTTCCTGAATGCGTTTTGATCTCTTCATGAACAGGAATACTTTCAACAACAGACCATGTTAATCCTTTTTCTTCAATAATTGCTTTTCGTTTTTGTATTTCTTCAACTGTCCATATTTCGCCATTTGGAATATGGTGCAAAGCTGTAACAATTCCAGTTGCTCCAGCCTGTTTGATATCATCTAGTGATACTGGGTCATTTGGTCCAAACCAACGCATCGTTTGTTCCATATAAATCTCCTCAATGATTTTTATTTACTTAATTTTCTAAACGAAAAGATCTATAAACAATGCTGATTTTTTATTGTCTATTGGTTAACAATATTAACTGGAATAGAATCAAATAAATAACCATCAAAATTTGGATCTTCACTATCAGAAACGGTCATTAATGTTTGTTTAACATTTTCTAAATGTTGCCACATAGCATGGCGTGCACCTATTGCATCTTTTACCTGCAATGCTTGCAGAATTTTTTCATGATCATAAAGCCACTTTTTTCGATAACTATGATCGGTAATGCGACTGTGTAATTGATCCCACATTTTGCTGGTAGAACGTTTTTGCCATAAATCATTTAATAAACTTTCAAGTATTGAGTTTTTCGTTGCTTTGGCAATTGCAATATGAAACATCTCATCAGCACTGTAGTCATCCAGAATGCCTTGTTCTAACATTTGACGTTCTTGTTTTAAAATAGCTCTAAGCTCTATGATATCGGATTTCAAAATTTGTGAAGCTGCAAAAGCGGCAATATTGCTTTCAATTAGTTGCCTTGCTTGTAATAATTCAAATGGTCCAAAATCATTTTCTTCTATTTTTTTATCTTGTTCTGACAAAGTTTCATTTGGTAAACCAATTACATATACACCAGAGCCTTTTTTTACTGTAACTAAATTTTCAAGTTCTAGCATAATGAGTGCTTCGCGCACAACCGTTCTACTTACATTAAATGCGTCAGCGATATCGCGCTCGGGTGGTAATCGATCACCAATTTTATAAGTACCATTTTTTAATAATGATTTCAGCTCATTACCAATTTCTTGATAGAGCCGATTAATCGTTGGCATTATTTTTAATCCCCATTCTAATTTTGGTTATATTGCCTCAATTATAAGCTAATTGTTATAAGTACTATAAGTCAATTATGATTTAACTATGTTTATTTCGATAATTGGTATGCCAATATATTTTGGTATTATTAAATATTTTCAAAATAGTGCATATTAAATAAACCAAAAAATGTGATTATGATCACAAAAAATAAAAAATGAAGATGAAAAGATTATCTATAAGTGAAAATATGTCTAACCAATATAGTATTTAATTTGTTAATTATGGTGAGTAGAATGTTAAATTTATCAAATATCCCACAATCAATTGAACATAAACCTTCCTATGACAGAAAAAAAATGATTTCACGCATAGTTCATTTAGGATTTGGTGCGTTTCATCGTGCACATCAAGCATTGTTTATGGATCGCTTACTGAATAAAGGAACAAGTGATTGGGGAATTTGTGAGGTTAATATTGTTGGTGGTGAAGAGTTAATTCATGATATTCGTCAGCAAGATCATTTGTACACCGTATTAGAAAAAGGAGCTACAACAAAACAAGCATTTATTATTGGTAGTGTAAAAGAGTCGCTTTTGGCATCTACCGACGGCATTGAGGCAATTTTAGAAAAAATGGCCGATAGTGTGGTAGAAATTGTGTCTTTAACCGTAACCGAAAAAGGTTACTGTATGCGACCAGGTGGTGGTGACTTAGATTTAGATAATCCTCTGATTAAAGAGGATTTAGCCAATCCATCTAAACCTATGTCTGCCCCAGGTGTTATTGTTGAAGCGCTTTATAGAAGAATGCAAAGAGGAATAAAACCATTTACTGCATTATCCTGCGATAATATCCCCGAAAATGGAGTTGTTTTGAAAAAAGCGATATTAGGTTTAGCAAAAGCGCGAGATGCAAAATTAGCACAATGGATTAAGGTCAATACAACGTTTCCATGTACAATGGTCGATCGTATTGTGCCTGCTGCAACATCTGAAACTTTAGCAGAGATTAAAAATACGTTAGCAGGCATGGCTGATCCATGTGGTATTGCCTGTGAACCTTTTATTCAATGGGTTATTGAAGATAATTTTGTTTCTGGTCGCCCTAATTGGGATGAAGTTGGGGCAGAGTTTGTCGATGATGTGGTTCCCTATGAAGAGATGAAACTACGTATGTTAAATGGCAGTCATTCTTTTTTAGCTTATCTAGGTTACTTAGCAGGGTATGAACATATTAATGATTGTATGAATGACCACAATTATAAAAAAGCAACACTAGCACTGATGATGCAACAACAAGCACCTACACTGCATGTTCCTTCACAGGTAAATCTATCACACTATGCTGAGCAACTTATTGAAAGATTTAGTAACCCTTCACTGAAACATAGAACTTGGCAGATTGCCATGGATGGTACTCAAAAATTACCACAACGTATGCTTGATTCTGTGCGTTGGCATATTCAAAACAATTCTGATTTTTCATTACTTGCATTAGGCGTAGCCGGTTGGATGCGTTATGTAGGTGGCATGGATGACAATCAAAATGATATTGATATACGCGATCCAATGTTTAGTGAATTAAAAACACTTGTTGACTCAAGTCAAGATGGTCAAGAAAGAGTAACCGCTTTATTGAGTTTGAATGCAGTGTTTGGTGATGATTTATCGAATAATTTGCAGTTCAAAGAATACGTCACCAATCATTATCTTTCTTTAATGCAAAAAGGGGCAAAACAGACAATCTGTGATTTAGTGATTTAAAGGTGTATAACGATCATAACAAACTATTTAAATGATCACTTTTTGCAAATAAATGAATATTTAAGCAGTATAGATAGTAAACGAACCAATTGATCATTTTTAGATTACTTTTGATGTGATAAAAATCAGATTAAATAATTTTTTTGATACTGAAGTAAAATAGAAAACAGTTGGTACAACCTCATTATAAATATTTATAAAATATCAAATTTTATTATTAACGCTTTTTGGAGCGACGATCCAAAATGCATAACGTTTTTGGGATGATCAACATTCTAGTTTAGATTGGCTCATCCTAAAACTTTCAATTTTTATAAACAAAGTGTCACTGAGAAATTGTTAAAATTGCAACATTGATATGGAATGACAATACTGAGTTCAAAGTGTAGGGCGGTAAAACTTATATTTGTTTATGCTTTTATGTTAATAAAAAATAAATAGTATTGTGCTAATTCTCAATTAGCTTTATTCAGTAAATACAACGACTTTTATTTATAAGTAAAAATAAACATCAGTAAGAACAAAGTGGCAACAATCTTGAAATAAACTCATGGTTTTATTAAGTGGCATGATAAATACTTTATACGAGTAAATAATCCATATAAAAATACTTTTATATTCAAATGAACAATTAATTTATTGAATATTATATCATTTGATATTTAGACAAAATATCGTAGTGAGATACTATTGTTTTTCAATAAAAAAATAATAAACTGTAAATGTCTTTTTTAAGTAAGACTTTTTTATTTAAATAAGGTAAATTAATGCTACTTATTTTGCATGATGTGTAATTCGTTGACTATTATTTTATTCGGAAATAAAGGTAAGTATCAAATATGCGTTATAATGAGCCACAGATGTTAACTTCAATTTTGTCTCAACAAACTTGTTTATCCGAGATAAAAGAAAAAACATTTGCATTGAATAAATTGGCTGATGTGATTAATGAGTTATTGCCATCTTTGTTAAGGCAGCAATATAGAATTGCTAATTATCGTCAAGGCGTTCTTATCCTTGAAGTAAGTTCAGCTAGTTGGTTAACCAGATTAAGATACGAACAAAGTAATTTATTATCTGAAATACGAAAGCAAATATTACCATCCTTATCTTCAATTCAATATAAAATTAATCCAGATATTTCCAGTCAATATGTAAAAATGATTAATGATTCATCAAAAAGTGTTACAATTACGAGAGCTTTAAGTCCCCAAAGTGCCATTTATTTGTCTGCTTTGGCAGAAAGTGCACCCGATAAACTAAAAAAGCAATTGATTAAACTTGCTAACCATGCAAAATAAGTAAAATAATTGAGCAATAGAGTATAAAGTTTTATAACGAAAAGATACAAGGAGTGAAATATGGATAAACAGATGATGATTTATCTGGTTATTGGCTTAGTAATTGGTTTTGTTTTAGGTATTATTTTAACGAATATTTTTAGTTCAAAAGGGCGTCAATTTGCACAAGTAAAACGTCAACTTGAGGAAACTGAAGAGCAGTTAAACGTTCAAAAACAGACAATTGTTAAATATTTTTCACATAGCGCTGAAATATTAGATAACATGGCTAATGATTTTCGTCGTCTTTATCAACATATGGCTGAAAGTTCAGGAAAATTTACTTCAGAAAATGATATGCCAGTTATGGCTTTAGATGCGAATAATGATACTACTATAAAAAAACAATTCACTCTAAAAAAACAACCAAAAGACTATTCTGATGACTCTTCTGGTTTATTCAAAACTGATGAAAATAAATCATAATTAATCTTAGTTTTTTCGCTAGAATTATCTGGTGAAATGTTATGGTAAATATTAAATTTATAAGGAAGAGAGTGTTTTATGATTAATAATTCTTTACTAAAACCTAAAAAAATACTTAGCTTAATTGCTTTAGGCTTAAGTCTTTCTTTAGTTACCTTACCGAATGCCTTTGCTGTTTTCCCTTCGTTTCCAACAAGTGAAAATTCTCAGCAACCAAGCTTAGCGCCAATGTTAGAGGCAGTATTGCCTTCGGTTGTAAGTATCAAGGTTGAAGGAACAGCTCAAATGCAAACCAATATCCCCGAAGAGTTTAGACGATTTTTTGGGTATCCCGATAGTCAATCTAGAGCTTTTTCTGGTCAAGGTTCAGGCGTCATTATTGATAGTGAAAAGGGTTATATTGTTACCAATAATCATGTTATTGATAATGCTGATAAAATAACGGTATCATTAAACGATGGACATGAATATACTGCTAAATTAATAGGTAGAGATCCTCAAAGTGATATTGCATTGCTTAAAGTTGAAGAGGCTAAAAATTTAACGGCCATTACTTTAGCTGATTCAGATAAATTACGTGTTGGTGATTATGTTGTCGCAATTGGTAATCCATTTGGAATTGGTCAAACTGTGACATCTGGTATTATTTCTGCACTCGCTCGTAGTGGACTTAATATGAATGGCTTTGAGAATTTTATTCAAACAGATGCCTCAATCAATCGTGGTAATTCAGGGGGGGCGTTAGTTAATTTAAATGGTGAATTAGTAGGAATTAATACTGCCATTATTGCACCTAGTGGTGGTAACGTTGGTATCGGTTTTGCTATACCGAGTACGATGGTGAAAAATTTAACTTCTCAATTGATTGAATATGGAGAAGTTAGACGTGGTGTATTGGGTATTAGAGGTAATGAGTTAACCTCCGATATTGCCAAAGCATTTGATTTAGATGTGCAAAAAGGCGCGTTTGTAAGCGAAGTGCTTGACGATTCTGCCGCTAAAGCAGCAGGGATAAGATCTGGCGATGTGATTGTTTCAATGGATGGTAAGCCTGTTGATAGTTTTGCCGAACTGCGAGCTAAAATTGCAACTACAGGTGCGGGTAGGACTGTGCAACTAGGCATAATTCGTGATGGTAAAACAATAACTGTTAATGTCAAATTAAAAAATAGTGATGAATCTGCTACAGAAGCAAAATCATTACATCCAGCTCTTGAAGGCGCAACATTAAGTAATGGCAATATCAAAGGTCAAAAGGGCGTTTTAATTGAAGGCATTACTAAAAATTCACCAGCATCTCGATTAAGTTTACAAAAAGGTGATTTAATCACGGGTGTAAATAAACAAAGAATAAACAATATTGCTGATTTGCGTAAAATTATCGATAGTAAACCATCAGCGATTGCGTTAAATATTGTACGTGGTGATAGTCAACTTTATCTTATTTTACGTTAATTGATTGCTTAATTTGATTTCGCCGATAATATTTATCGGCGAAAAACATAAATGTTAACCTCTAATTAGATATGTTAAAATCATATCCATTCTACTGCTACCATAGTACTCATACTAATGCTTAAAAAAATTTTATGGCCAATATTGATTGGTACTGTTTTAGCTATCGTATTATTGATTATATTTCCATCATTACGTAATGGGACTCAATCAAATTTTGCAAACTCCATTTTTAATAATGACCCTATGAGTTATTCATTTGCGGTTAAAACTGCAGCTCCCGCCGTAGTGAATATATACAGTCGTTCAATTAGTTCTGTACCAAATCGCTCACAAGATAGTGCAATAACGCCATTAGGCTCAGGGGTTATAATGAGCAAACATGGTTACATTATTACTAATTATCATGTAGTAGATGGTGCGGAACAAATCATTGTTGCTTTGCAAGATGGAAGAATTTTTGAAGCTTTGTCTGTTGGTTCTGATAAATTAGTTGATATTGCTGTTTTAAAAATTGATGCGAAGAATATCCCAACAATTCACATTAATCCTCAGCGCGAACCGAATATTGGCGATGTCGTTTTAGCAATTGGTAATCCTTATAATATTGGGCAAACTATCACTCAAGGAATCATTAGCGCAACGGGTCGAGATGGATTAAGCCCATATAGAAGACAGAATTTTATTCAAACAGATGCTTCAATTAATCATGGTAATTCAGGTGGCGCTTTGGTTAATACAAAAGGCGAATTAATGGGTATTAATACCCTCACTTTTGCAAAAAATATGGGAAATGAAATTCCAGAAGGCATTGGATTTGCAATTCCGACATCTTTGGCCGTTAAAATTATGAATAAATTGATACAGGACGGTAAGGTTATTCGTGGTTATATTGGTATTGATGGGTTAGAGTTTGCGCCAACACAAAATCCAAGTGATTTACCTGTTGTGTTAGGGATTTTAGTGACCAACGCTGAAGGACCTTCGTTACAAGCGGGCGTGCAACCTAATGATATTTTAATTATGGTTGATGGTAAACCGGTTAAATCAATTGTTGAAACAATGGATCAGATTGCAGAGTTGAAACCAGGGATAACCGTCCCCATTGTAGTGTTACGAAATGGAGAAAAGGTTGAATTGCAAGTGGTAATAGGGCAATTGCCTGTTTAATAGGTCTTTTTTATAGCTTGATTATTTACCGTTTAAGGCGTATAATTCGCGACCTTATCATGTTTTTTAACACTCGTATGGTGTATAGATTTTGCTTTTAAGGCCGTTTATATAGCGATACGAACAAACTTTAGAGGTTTATTATGAAAGAAGGTATCCACCCAGAATATAAAGCAATTAAAGCAACTTGTTCTTGCGGTAATGTTATTAATACTCATTCAACAATTGGTCATGATATTCATCTTGACGTATGTGGTGAGTGTCACCCGTTCTATACAGGTAAACAACGTGATGTTGCAACTGGCGGACGCGTAGATAAATTCAAACAACGTTTCGCTATGGTTGGCGGTAAAAAATAATTTTCCGTAAATTATACAGTCAATATTGAAAAAGGCGCATAATGCGCCTTTTTTGTTTTTTGTCTTAATGAATGATGTTATTCGTCAATAAAAAATATAAATAACACCTATTCATCAATTAAGTCGGGATTGATACCTAAATTACTCATTATTTCCTTAGCTTGGCTAGGGATACCATCTTCACGATCTTTCTGTAAGTCTTCGTCGCAAGGTAGTGGTTGACCCGTGTAAGCATGGAGAAACGCTTCACATAATAGTTCACTATTCGTTGCATGACGTAAATTATGCACTTGTCGGCGCGTACGTTCATCAGTCAATATTTTTAATACTTTTAAAGGAATTGATACAGTAATTTTTTTTACTTGCTCACTTTTTTTACCATGCTCAGCATAGGGGCTTATGTATTGGCCGTTCCATTCCATCATATTCTTCACCAAATCACATCACAATTTATAGGGTTAATTTTAACTTTTTTTTTATTTTGCTGCAATCTATACATCGAGATAGTTAGACGTCTAGACATATTGACGTCTTAAATGGTTGTGTTATTCTTGTACATGAAAGTTTTATAATAAATAAAATATTATTTAGGAATGTTATTATGGCTAGCCAATCTAAAAATTTAAGCCAAGGTACTATTGCTGTCCGAGGTGGGATCAATACTGATGATCAATATGGGAGTGTCGTCCCTGTCATTACCCCGTCAACGTGTTACCGTTATCAAGAATTTGCAACACCAAGAGAGTTTGATTATGCACGTAAGGCAAATCCAAGCAGGCGATTCGTTGAGGAAACGGTCGCCAAGTTGGAAGGAGGGGTGGATGCTATTCTTACTAACTGTGGTATGTCTGCTATTCATCTTGTCAGTGTCGCACTACTAACACCCGATGACTTGGTGGTTGCTCCCCACGATTGTTATGGTGGTAGCTATCGTCTTTTTAATAGTTTAAGTCAACGTGGTTATTTCAAGGCGAAATTTGTTGATCAATCCGATCCAATTGCACTAAAAGAAGCTTTAAGTTTACGTCCAAAATTAGTATTGATTGAAACGCCAAGTAACCCATTGCTTCGAGTTGTTGATATTCAAGAAATATCACAACAAGCACACGATGTCGGGGCTTTGGTGTTAGTCGATAACACATTTATGACCCCTATATTGCAAAAACCTATAGAGTTAGGGGCGGATATTGTAACCCATTCATGTACTAAATTTCTTAATGGACATTCCGATCTTTTAGCGGGTATTTTAGTATTTAAAGACCAACAGCTTGCTACAGATGTTTTATGGTGGGCCAATAATATTGGTACCCTCACTTCATCATTTGATAGTTATTTATTATTACGTGGATTAAGAACGCTTGCTGCGCGAGTAACTTTACAACAAGCCAATGCACAAAAGGTCGTTGAGTTTTTAGTTAACCATCCGAAAATTGCTAATGTGTATCATCCATCACTACCGTCTAATCTTGGACATGAGATTGCCAAAAAACAACAAAAAGGTTTTGGTTCATTGCTAAGTTTTGAATTAGCTGGAGATCCCGAGGTAATGCCTAAATTCTTAAAGGCACTTAATATTATTACGTTAGCTCAATCTCTAGGGGGGGTTGAAAGTCTAATCTGTCATCCAGCAACGATGACCCACTCAGGTATCACTGCTCAAGCACGTAAAACAGCCGGTATTTCAGATCAACTACTTCGTATTTCTGTTGGTTTAGAGGATATCGATGATTTATTAGGTGATTTAGAACAAGCTTTAGCTGTCATTTAAAATTTTAGTAGTAATGATAAAGTTTAATGAACAATTGATATGCTCTTTCGGATCAATTCTGTTTTTTCAACTTTATCATTATATTAAGATTTATTTTTTTGAAAACTTTCTATTTTTTCTTTAATAGCAACAAAAATCTCATCTAATGAATGTCGTTTTGACCGACCACATATTTTAGCAATATCCTCACAAACTAAACATTGCCTTGGTGCATATTCAAATTGTGAGCGGGGAACACTTTTTTGGGTTATTGGATCAATCACATCTATATCCCATAGACGGCCCAATGGATGTTGGCTTTCAATTTCAATGCAGTATTGTTTGAGTTTTTCAATCGCGCAATCTACCACAAGAATCGCTTCATAACCTGTTAATTCATGATAGTGCTGTTTTTTAATTAATGGTATATCATTTTTAATAAAAAACTGATGTAACGCGGTGATTGCTTCTTGAAAAATATAATTAGCGCCACTACTGTTTTTTATTGGACCCGGGATAACTAACGTCAACGATACGAGGGGCTTTTTATAGAGAGAAATAGCTAATAGTTGGTTTTCTACCCGCTTTTCTTTCGCTAGTAGCATTTGCTCAAGACTAATCGGGGTACCATCATCAAATTTAATTAACATTTTATTCATAATACAGGAATAAGAGCATGGCATTTATTTATGCCATGCTAAGTTTTGTTATGACAGGTTCTTGAGTAATTAATCTTTAACTTGACGCACTACATCAATTACTGAACCATCACGGAAATGAACGATACCTACGATTTTATCTTCAAATTCGATTGGTTTTGGTTCACCAGTTAACGAAACTGCACGTTGATAAAGTTCTTCAATGCTCATTATTGGTAAATTAGCTGCTTTTAAACGTTCAGCAATTTCTGGACGATTAGGATTCACTGCAATACCATGATCAGTAACTAATACATCAACGCTTTCACCTGGAGTTACCAGCGTGGTTACGTTTTTAATTACAGTTGGGATACGGCTACGAATTAATGGGGCAACAATAATGGTTAAGTTTGCTCCCGCAGCTGTATCACAGTGACCGCCAGATGCTCCGCGCATTACGCCATCAGAACCTGTTAATACGTTAACATTGAAATCAAGGTCAATTTCTAAGGCACTTAAAATCACAATGTCTAATTCATCAACACTTGCTCCTTTAGATGCAGGATTTGCATAAACATTGGTTGAGACTTCAATGTGATCTTTATTTCGGCCTAAGGATTGTCCTGCTGCACCGTCAAAGCTTTGGGTATCTAATAAACGTTTAACCAAACCTTTTTCGTGTAAATCAACAATACTAGCTGTAATGCCACCTAAGGCAAATGAGGCTGTGATATTTTTAGCACGCATACGGTTTTCAAGGAAACGCGTTGCAGCTGTTGAAGAAGCACCAGAACCGGTTTGAATTGAGAAGCCATCTTCAAAATAGCCAGAATGCTCAATGACATCAGCCGCGTAACGAGCAATCATAAGTTCACGAGGATTGCTTGTGATACGTGCTGCGCCCACACTGATTTTAGTTGGGTCACCGACTTCATCAACTTTAACAATATAGTCAACTTGATCTTGACGAATACTTGCAGGGTTATTTGGATAACCGACGATATCTTCAGTTAGTAAAACTACTTTTTTGGCAAACTGTGCATCAACCATTGCATAACCAAGTGCACCACATTGTGATTTACCTGATACACCATTAGCATTACCTTGTTCATCAGCTGTTGATACGGCTAAAAATGCGATATCAATATTAATTTCACCACTTTGGATGAGTTTTACGCGCCCACCATGAGAATGGATATGTACAGGATTATCCATTAAACCGTGTGAAATCGCATCAGCTAATTTTCCACGTAATCCAGAAGTGTAAATTTTAGTGATCACCCCAGCTTCAATATGTGGGATTAATGCGGCATTACAACTTAACAATGAACTTGATGCTAAAGTTAGATTTTTAATGCCTAATTTACTAATTGTCTCTACAACTTTATTGATAACCTTATCACCTTCACGGAATGCATGATGGAAAGATATGGTCATACCGTCACGTAATTCACACTTTTTAATGGCTTGTTCAATCGAGTCACATAATTTACGAGTATATTTAGACTCATCTTTTAAATATGGTGTGGTTGCATTAGCATCAATAAATGGTGTGATATTTTTAAGATCAGGATGCTGTTTTAATAAATCATCAATTTTTTGGTTTATAGAAGTTGTCATATTTCAATCCTATCAAATTTCTTTACGTACACCGGAGTATTTTGCTAGTTCAATGATTTTTTGAGCACGAGTAATAATTGGTGCGTCAATCATTTTGCCATTCAAAGAAACAACTCCAAGCCCCTTTCTTTCACCTTCTTCAGCTGCTTCAACTATTTTTTTAGCATTTTCTACTTCACTAGCAGTAGGTGCATAAGCATTGTGTAATAGCTCAATTTGTCTTGGATTAATCAATGATTTGCCGTTGTATCCTAATTTTTTGATTAGGCTGACTTCTTTTAAGAAACCTTCGTCGTCATTAACATTTGAATAGACAACATCAAAAGCATCAATACCCGCTACACGAGCTGCATGTAGAACAGCGCAACGAGCATAAAATAGTTCGGTACCATCGCCTCTTTCTGTTTGCATATCGACAAGATAGTCAAATGCAGCAAGAGCAATACCTATTAAACGAGGAGATGATTTAGCAATTGATACTGCATTAACCACAGCTTGAGCCGATTCAATTGCTGCCATTAATTTAGTACTACCAACTTCACGACCACATTCTTTTTCGATACGTTCAACGTGAGCTTCAAGTTCATGAATATCTTCGGCACTGTTTGTCATTGGTAAACGAACAACATCAACGCCTGCTCGAACTACGGCTTCTAAATCTTTAAGTCCAAATGGTGTATTTAGTGCGTTAATTCTAACAACTGTTTCAATATTATGTTCTTTATAAACAGGCATTTTTAATGTTTGAGCGACTAAAAGGCGTGCTGAATCTTTTTCTTTAATTGAAACCGCATCTTCAAGGTCAAACATGATTGAATCAGGTTTGTATACAAACGATGTTGATAACATTGCGGCATTGGCGCCTGGAAGAAATAACATGCTGCGACGTAATTTTTTCATAGTAATTTACTCCAATCTAAGTTCTCTTCTTCTGCACCGCGTAATACTGCACATTGAATTCTTGCTCTGATAGCACAATCTAAAGCGCCTTTATCATCAATAATAATTAAACCATCAGTTACATTCAGATCATTTAAAGTCTGATTAACAACTGCACGTATTTGATCGCCAAATTGTTTATTAACATCACTATTAATAACAATTTCAATCCCCGTATTTGGCATGACTTTAACTAACAAATCGCTCGATTCGAGAGTCCCAGCCATAGCTTCTTTTTGTATTTTCATTTTTTTACCTTTTAAAACGTATTAAATTTTAAAGTTATCCAAATTAGCCGAAAGATAATCCCATGTTGTTGGGGGAACCAACGTTTTAACCTGTTCATATTGCCCAGTAGCCAGTAGCTTTCTTACTAATGAAGCCGAGACAACACAATTGCTTTCGGTTATACGTTCAACTTCAACAACCGTAATGGCTGGAAGACTACTTACCGTATTATCTTCAAGCCAATAACGCATCGCTTCGTTATAAGCTTTAGTCACCTCATCAATAGGTTCAGTCCCTACAAATCGGTGAGTGATATTGAGTGCTGGAGCAATATAATTGCGGAAAATTAACAGATCGATACCCATATAGGCTTGATCAATTTTTGTCTTATCTTTTAGGAAATAAGTAGGAAATGTTGCTCTAGAAATAATGTAGGGTGAGCTTGCATGCACAGTGACATTCTTTATCTGATTTGTGCCATCTTTAACTAGTTTTAAGCGTGTATCAAATGAAAATTGTGAGGCATTTTCATTGACAACAAATACATGTAACCAGTCACATTGACTTGCTGCATATTGTACTAAGTATTGATGACCTTTAGTAAAAGGATTGGCATTCATAACAATGCTGCCAATTTTTTTTCCTTCTTTTTTCTGTGCATTGAGTTGTTTACAATATTGCTTTATTCCGACCGGATTGTTTTCCATTAGAACAACTAAATCAGTTATTTCAACAATAGGGTAAAAACCGCATCCTTTAAAGAAATCTATATTTTCAGGCTTAGTGTATAAAAAAAGGTGAAAATAGCCGTTTTCATTGGCATATTTTATGGTTTGATCCATTAAAGTCAGATTTAGTTGATTACCGCGATATTGAGGATCAATAGCAACACATTTAATAATATTGCGATCCATACCAGCACAAGCAATAATTTTATCGTTAATTTTCGCTACCATAAAAAGAGTAACTTGCGAGTCTAAATCAAGATCAGATCGAGACAATAATAGCTTAATTTCTTGATAATCTTGTTCTGATTTAGAAATATCAACGATGGTATAATCAACTAAATCATACATAAAATTACCCTCTTTCTGCTACTACATAATTGGTTAAACGACCAATTCCTGTAATTTCGACTTCAATCTTATCGCCATCTTTCATAAATACTGGAGGGTTACGTTTTTTACCAACACCACCAGGTGAACCAGTAAGGATGACATCTCCAGGCGACAAACGAGTAAATGTACTAATGTAAGAAATAAGTTCTGGTACAGTGTGCACAAGATTTTTAATACAATCGTGTTGCATTTCCTGACCATTTAAATAAGTGGTTAAAGATAAAACTGTTGGATCAGGAATTTCATCACTGGTTGTAATACATGGACCAAATGCGCCAGTACTTGGCCAGTTTTTACCTGCTGTAAACCAAGTATATTGCCAGTCACGAATAGACCCATCCATATAGCAGCTGTAGCCAGCTACATGTGATAATGCCTCTTCTGGTTTAATACGAAATCCTTCTTTGCCAATAATGATCGCTAATTCACCTTCGTAATCTAATTCGTTAGTGATAGCAGGTTTGATAATATTAGTTTTGTGACCTGTTTGTGAATCAGGAAAACGAACGAATAACGTTGGCGCTGAGCTAGTTTCGTTAAATTCCGCGCGTTTTTCAGCATAATTCATACCAACACATAAAATTTTGTTTGGATTTGGAATAACAGGTAGATAAGTAATGTCTTGTTCATCAATGTCACTTGGCGCATCAAGATAAGTTTTGGCGACAGAAAGTCCTTCAGAATCAGCAAGTAGAGATTTTAAATCGGCATATTTATTACCTAATTTTTCTTTTAAATCAACAATGCCATTCTGAGTAAGAAGACCAAAACTTGCTCGACCAGAGACAAGATAACTGACAAGCTTCATGAAAACTCCTTAAAAGCTGTTTTATGCTAAATTTAACTATAAATAAAAGCGAACAACCTTAGTTAAACTAAGGTTGCTCTTTAAAATTTTAATCTAAACTAAGAAATTGCCGAGAATGAGTAATGACACTGATACATTTATTGCACCACCTATACGGGTTGCAATTTGAGCAAATGGCATTAACTCCATACGTTCTGCGGCAGTTAAGATTGCTACGTCACCTGTTCCGCCTTGACCACTTTGACAGCATGAAATAACAGCAGCATCAACCGGATACATACCTAATTTTTTAGCGACAAAGAAACCAGTGGTGACTAAGCTAACAACAGTACAAACAATAACAATTAAATTTGTAATGGTGAAAGCTGCAACGATTCTATCCCATGGAGTGATTGCTACACCTACCGCAAATAGAATTGGATAGGTAACAGACGTTTGGAAAAATTTGTAAACGACTTGTGAACCACTTAATACTTTCGGTGAAACACCTGATACTAACTTAACAAAAACTGCAGCAAATAACATTCCCACTGGAGCTGGAATACCAGTTAATTTATGACCAATCATACCAATCATATAAAGAATTGCTGCTAATAATACACCTGATGCAAATGTTGTTACGTCGATAACAGGTTCAGCTTTAGCTGCTTTGTTATCACCCATTAACTCATCATCTTCTGAAGCTGGCAGTAATCGACCATTACCAGTTAAATGTGGATAAGCTTTACCAAGACGGTTAAGAACTCCACCACAAACAATACCCGTTAAACCGCCTAACATAACGATTGGTAATACACGGCCAAGAGCTTCACCTTGTTCCATACCTAATATTGATGCATATCCGATTGAAAGAGGAATCGCACCTTCACCAACTCCACCAGCCATAATAGGTAATACTAAGAAGAAGAAGGTCTCAAATGGAGATAAACCTAGTAAATAACCAACACCGACACCAACTAACATTCCAACGATTTCACCACATACCATTGGTCCGAATATTTTTAAGAATCCTTGAATAAGCGTTCTCTTATCCATATTCATAATACTACCAACGATAATACAACAAATGTATAGATACAAAATGTGTGTATCTCTATAGAATTTTGTTGTTGCTTCGACGACCGGAGTAGGTAAAATACCGTAATAAACTAGCGCTGATGGAATAAATGTTGCACAGATCGCTGCAGCACCCATTTTCCCAACGATTGGTAACCGTTTACCAATTTCACCACAAAGGAAGCCAAAGAAAGCACAAGTTACCACCATCACAACAATTTCGCTAGGCAATTTACCAGTTACTAACACTTCAGCGAAAATTAGGATACCAGCAATTATAAATAATGGAAGCGGGATTACACCAATTTTATAATTGTCCATAAGCCGCCACCAATTGTACGGCCATCCTTGCTGTTGTTGTTTCACATTGTAAGGCCATTTATCATGTTGTTTTTCATCAGAACTTGATACTGATTCTTCTTCAGTCCGCGTTTTTCCGATTGAATTAAGATCCGCCATATTTTATTTTTCTCCAAAAAAATTTGAATTTGTTAGATTGGCGCATATGGTTACAAAATTTTAACCCCAATTTTGTGATTTAAATCATACTTTAAGTGTGGTTTTTATGGTTTTAAAGGCTCTATGTTTTTTAATGCTGTGATAAACTCAATGTCAATAGTCAATTTTCAATACGAGCGTTATTATGCGAAAAAAAGTACAATTATCTTTTGCGACGAAGTTATTTCTGTCTCTTTTACTTTTTTCGTTAATAATACTCGCACTTTTACAAAGCTATATATGGAATGCAACTAAAACTACATTGTACCGAAGTTTGGGTGAAAAGGCGCAAGTTCAAGCGAAGGAATTGTCCGTTATTCCGAGTTTAATAAAATATGTTAAAGAAAAAGATACCGTCAATTTAGCTAATTTAGTTAACGATATTTTTGAACAAAGTGATGCCAGTTACATCGTTATTGGTGATGAACAAGCTTATCGTTTATATCATACCTCGAATGATAAGTTACATTCACCAATGGTAGGTGGAGATAATCAAGAAGTACTGAGCGGAAATAGCAGTATTTCTATTAGCGAAGGCTCGTTAGGTTTAGCACTACGAGGTAAAGCTCCTATCATGGATGAAGGTAAAATAATAGGTATCGTCTCTGTTGGTTATATGATTGATGATATATATGTATTACATATTAACCAATTTATACCTATTATCATTTTTTGTTCCTTACTCTTTTTTGCTTTGTTTGTATTTTCGTTCTTTTTTTCAAAAGCAGTGAAAAAACAGATGTTTAACTTAGAGCCAAAAGCGATTGCTTTGTTGGTTAAAAGTCAAAAATCAATAATGCAATCTATTTTTGAGGGCATTATTGCTATTGATCTTAATTATAAAATTATCAATATCAATCAATCGGCTCGAAACATGTTAGACATTATTGCAGGTGATCAAGAATTGCTTAACCATGATTTACGTTATTTTATCAAATCAACTGATTTTCTTTACGGAAATGAAAATCAGACAAAAGATGTACACGATCATATTTGTTACTTTAATAATATTATTGTTATTGCTAACCGGATTCGTGTGATAGTGGATGATCAAATTCAAGGTTGGGTGATCACTTTTCGTAATTATGATGATATCAATTTATTAAGTATGAAATTAACGCAAGTAACTCAATACATTGATAATTTGCGAGCTTTACGACATGAACACCTTAATTGGATGGCGACTTTGTCAGGGCTCATTTATATGAAACGTTATGAAGAAGCACAATCTTTTATCACCCTACATTCGGCGGATAATCAAAACTGTTTAGATTTTATTTCTGAGCATTTCAAAATACCGGCTATATGTGGATTATTAATAGGTAAATATTCAAAGTCACATGAAATTGGCTTGAATCTAGTCTTTGATCCTGCATGTCAATTAAGTGCATTACCTGCCTTAATTACTGAAACCGAATTTATGTCAGTGCTGGGTAATTTACTTGATAACGCTTTCAATGCATGCTTAAAAAATAATCAGGGTGATAAAACGATTTATTTGTATCTGAGTGATGCAACGGATGAAATTGTATTAGAAGTAAGTGATCAAGGATGTGGTATAGATGCAAGTATTCGCGAATCGATATTCGAACCCGGCGTAACTTCTCAAGATGCTAAAGAGCATGGTATTGGTTTGCATCTTGTTTCAACCTACATAAAAAAGGCCAATGGCTATATTACATTTGAAGATAATACACCATATGGAACAATTTTTTCAGTTTTTATACCTAAATAATAAAAAGAGGTAAATGCATGAGAGAGCTTAACGAGTATAAAGAAGATGCTATAAAAGTTCTTATTGTAGAAGATGAACCTATTTTAGCAGAATTAAATGCTGAGTTTATACAAAGAGATACAAAAGTAAAAGTCGTTGGGATCGCGTCAAATTTAGAAGAAGCTAAAATAATGGTTGAAAAGTTAAAACCAACATTAATTTTACTCGATAATTATTTACCTGATGGTAAAGGTATTGAATTATTTGAATACATTATTAATAACAAACTAGATTCTTATGTTATTTTTATCACTGCAGCAAGTGATATGGATACGTGTAGTAAAGCTATACGGTTTGGTGCTTTTGATTATTTAATTAAACCAGTATCTTACCAACGTTTAAAACATTCACTTGAGCGTTTTGAACTTTTCTTATATCGTCAAAGTTTACAAAAACATGTCAATCAAAGACGCATTGATGAACTGTTTAATTTGCAAACTAAAGATTTTGTTGATATCAATCGCCATTCTAAAGGGATTGAAGAGATTACTTTACAAAAAGTTAAAGATCTATTTATGCAGACAAATGAACCGCAAACGGTCGATCAAATTGTCGAAAAAGCAAATATTAGCAAAACTACAGCCAGACGATATTTAGAATATTGTGTCCAAACTAAATTATTAATCGTTGAACTTAATCACGGTAAAATAGGTCGTCCTGAAAGGCTCTATAAACGATTAGGAAAGTAATTATTTCTGCACATTTAATAGGTTAATCCTGTTTTATATAATTTATGATTATATAAATATGCTTATTCGTTATTTTAACCGCTAAATATTTGATGCTAGATTGAATAAATCCAACTCTTGGAAATTTTCAATTGCAGTACCAAATATTAGGAGTAAGCGTATGTCTATAGGAAAAGTAGTCACTACAGAAAATAATGAAATAAACCAAGATGGCGCCTTTGTACGTCAAACTAACCGATTCGACACTCCATTTGGTAATGAACCAGGTTTATTACCGGTAGAATCAGGTCGTTATCGTTTAATTTGGGCGGCAATTTGTCCTTGGGCTCATCGTCAGATGATCGCCATTAAATTATTGGGTTTAGAGGATGTCATTAGTGTTGGTAAAGTTTCCCCTATCCGCACACCCCATGGCTGGGAATTTTCGCTCGATCCTAATGGTGTTGATCCTGTTTTAGGTATTCGCTATTTACCAGAGATTTACGCTAAAACAGATCCAGAATACAGTGGACGAGCAACAGTTCCTACCGTAGTTGATGTAAAAACGGGCAAAGTGGTTAACAATGATTATTTTAGATTGACCAACTATTGGGAAACCGTATTTAAACCTTTTCACAAAGCTGGTGCACCTGATCTTTACCCTGAACATTTACGTACTGAAATTGATGAATTAAATGATGTCATATTTCATGAAGTAAATAATGGTGTATATAAAGCTGGATTTGCCCGGACACAAAAAGCCTATGAACATGCTTACCATCTTGTTTTTAACCAATTAGATCAATTAGAACAACGATTAAGTCAATCCCGTTATCTTTTTGGCGATAAGATTACCGATTCCGATATTCGCTTATATGTTACGCTAGCCCGATTTGATGTAGCCTATTATTCCGCTTTTAATACTAATCGAAATAGAATTATCGACTATCCTAATTTATGGGGATATGCGCGAGATCTCTATCAAATACCTGCATTTGGTGAGACCACTGATTTTGATGCGATAAAAAAAGGCTATTTCTTAGGTAATAATGCTCACAATCCTTATGATATCTTGCCGTTAGGGCCAGATACGAGTAATTGGAAAACGCCACATAATCGAGATAAACAATTTAGTTCAGTTAACTAACTTTAATATTGGGATAGATGCGGATGCCAAATATAATTGATTTTGGATTGATTTTTACCCAAATACCCACATTACTCGCTTATTTGCCAGTCACGCTTTTTATTACGATTTTTTCGATGTTACTTGGCGTAATATTGGGTTTAATCATTGCCGTAATTAAAATGAATAAAATACCGGTTTTAACACAAATTGCTGCGGTATTTGTTTCATTTATAAGAGGAACGCCATTGTTAGTACAGCTTTATCTAAGCTTTTATGGAATTCCAATTTTATTACGTTATATTAATTATTTTTATGATACAAATTTCAATATGAATGGATTACCACCCATGTTATTTGTATTGATTGCTTTCTCTTTTAACGAAGCTGCCTATAATTCTGAAACAATTCGCGCGGCATTACAATCGGTAAATAAAGGACAAATTGAAGCGGCACAATCATTAGGAATGACCTATAGTCAGTTATTACGTCGGATTGTTATTCCAGAAGCTTTCATTGTGGCGCTACCTAATTTGGGAAATACTTTAATTGGCTTACTCAAAGGTACTTCACTTGCTTTCGTTTGTTCCGTTACCGAAATGACCGGGAGGGGTAAAACATTGGCGGGTCATAGCTATCGCTATTTTGAGGTTTATATCTCACTTGCATTAATTTATTGGGCATTAACCATATTAATTGAGTTACTTGTTAAATATTTAGAAAAGCGATTAACGATAAGCGACGATAAAAATACGCCCAGTTACCGAAAAGGAAAATGGTTATGATTCATGTTAATAATTTAACGTTATCTTTTCACGGTAATTGTATTTTGAACAGCATCAATCTTCATATTCAACCTCATGAAATTGTTGCCATTATAGGAGCATCGGGAGCGGGAAAATCAACATTTCTTCGTTGTCTTAATTTATTAGAGAAACCACAATCAGGTAATATTAGTATTGATAAGCTATCGTTTGATGTAAGCAAATTTAAACGAGATCAAATTGTTAAATTTCGCCAACAAACCGCTATGGTTTTTCAACAATTTAATCTTTTTCCTCAAAAAAATGCATTAGAAAATGTGATGGAAGGATTAGTAATTGTAAAAAAATATCCTAAAGAAAAAGCCAAACAGATTGCGTATGAAAAATTAGTTGAAGTTGGTCTTGCTGATAGAGTTGATCACTATCCTAAACAACTTTCAGGCGGCCAACAACAACGAGTGGCTATTGCTAGGGCATTAGCGATGAACCCTAAAGTTTTATTACTTGATGAACCAACTTCAGCATTAGATCCTGAGCTGGTTGGTGAAGTATTAGCAACAATAAAAATGGCTGCTAAATCAGGTATAACGATGATTCTAGTTTCTCATGAAATGAGTTTTGTACATGATATTGCAACACGAGTTTTATTTTTAGATAAAGGACAGATTATTGAAGATGGCTCGCCTGATAAAGTATTTCTAAATCCTGTTCAACAAAGAACAAGAGATTTTTTATCCCGATATTATTCTGCTATGCAAATGGATTATGAAATTTAATCAGTTAAGAGGTCGTAATGGGTATTACTATTCAACAACACTGTGAGGATATAAATTGGCAGGAAATTGCTGATTTACTGAAATTTTATGGATTAAGCACCTTAGATGCTAAAACACAAGAACAGGTATTTCGAAAAAGTTATGCAGTGGTATTTTTATTAGATAATAATCGTATTGTCGGTGTGGGGCGAGCATTATCAGATGGTATTTGTCAGGCGGCAATATATAACATTGCCTTAGCTAAATACTTACATGGGCAGCAATATGGACGGTTAATTGTCGATAAACTTATTGAGCAAGTTAAGGATTGTAATATTATTCTTTATACCCATCCTCAAACAGTTGAGTTTTATAAAAATTTAGGTTTTGACCTGATGAAAACAGGCATGGCGATATATCAAAAAGATCATCGTCATGAAATGAAAGAAATGGGATTTATTTAATATAACCCACTTAACTATAGGTTTAACAATATCAAACTAAAGAGGATTTGTGTTATGAATTTAAAAAAATGGTATGGTTTTTTGTTTTTAGCAACTTTGTGTTTAACAGGTTGTGATGATCAAAATAACAATACTGAAAGTTCTAAAAAACAACAGATAACTATTGCAACATCAGGCGCACCAAGTCCTTTTACAACAATAAATGATGAGGGTGATTTAACGGGTTATGATATAGATGTTGTTAAGGCTATATTTGCAAAATTACCACAATATGAAATTAATTTCGAAATTACTGAGTTTCCATCGGTGCTTGCAGGACTTGATTCACAACGTTATCAAGTTGGTGCCAATAATTATGCAATGAATGAGAAACGTAAGGAAAAGTATTTTTATTCAGATCCCATTTTTAAAAATCAATATGTTATCGCTGTAGCTAAAAACAATAATAACATCAATAGTTTTAATGATCTAAATGGAATGTCGACAGAGGTAACACCAGGACTAAATTATGCCACTGCTTTAGAAACTTATAATCAGCAAAACGCGAATAATCCTGTAAAAATCGTTTACAGTGAAGCTGACCTATTACCTGTTTTACAGCATGTTGAAAGTGGCCAATATGATTTTCAATTAATTGATAAAGTGATGCTTTCTCAATTTATTAGTGAACATCATCTTAATCTTAAAATAATTGAACTCAGTAAAGAAGATGAAGATCGCATTGCTTCACCATTTAGTTATCTTTTAATTAGTAAAAGTGCGAAAGGTGAACAATTAACTCAGGATATTAATGACGGCATTCAAAAAATTATTAGCAGTGGTGAACTTTCACAAATTAGTCAACGTTATTTTGGCGCAGATTATTCACCTAACTAATTAAGATTATATAAGTATTATTTATCTAACAAAGGTAAATAAACATCCGTTATCATCTGTTCAGATTTTACAGTTGGACCGACATTAACATAATGAAAAATTGGGGGAAAATCTCCCAAGTTTTCGCCACTGTTTTGTAACCATTTTTCAAGTAAATAAATAATTGCTTGATTATGATATCTCGAACCTATATCTCTGGCTTTTGCACAGCGAAGTTGTGGAATCGTTTTATTTATCACTCCATAAATGTTTTTAGTAATAGGTTCATCAACAGAGATACCGAAATCGACATGATGTTTTTCAGGTGGCGTTGTTTTCGGGTTAGTATAATGAATGCCGTAGTTTCTATATTTATCATCTAAAAGCTGATTTTCTTGTCGCCATTTTATGAGTTTTTTTACTGATTCATGTTCTAACTCGGGCGCGCCATAATGTTCAATAATGGCTAAATACGTCATTGGGAATAGTACGATTTCGACCTCCATATACCCCCCCACAATTTATCAATGGTAATCATCTTTTTGAATCTTAACACTTATTGCGTGTATAAAAAATCTAATTTTACTTGACAATATATTCACTTAAAATGATAATGGCGCCGTTTTTTTAGTCTAATATTTAATTTTTTTGTGAGGTGGCAAAATGCCTGTATTCAATACTTTATCTTAATGCCGACATGGTATCTTCTATTATATTGTCTTTTAGCTTTTTCTAAAGCTCCTACGTTGCAGTTCAATCTATAGATCTTCACCTTGTCGGTTTTCCCTAATTTTTCGGAGAAAACAAAATGACAATGGAAACTTATATTCAAAACTTAGAATTAATTAAATACCCACGTACTCCACATTTGGAAAGTTCGCGCTTGCAATTGGGTGATAGTGAGCATGGCCAGCTACCCTATAATCAATTAATAGGGCAATATATTGTGGTTGAAGAAAAACTCGATGGCGCTAACTGTGCAATCAGTTTTTCAGAAAGTGGTGAGCTATTATTACAATCACGCGGTCATTACTTAATAGGGGGCAGTCGAGAACGTCAGTTTAATCTATTTAAACATTGGGCAACCGTCCATGAAAGCTGGTTAATTGAACGTTTAGAAGATCGCTATATTATGTATGGTGAATGGTTACATAAAAAACACTCTATTTTTTATGATGCATTACCACACTATTTTTGTGAATTTGATATTTGGGATAGACATAATAACTGTTTTTTATCAACCCAAAAGCGTCATCAATTATTGGCTAATGGTCCTATTTTATCTGTTCCTGTATTGTATTCGGGAATCGCACCGAAAAGATTGGGTGACTTATTAGCATTAGTTAAATATTCTTTAGCTAAAACAAACGATTGGAAAAGTTGTTTTGAGAAAATTGTTGCTCAAGAAAAAATTGATTTGAATAAGGCTTGGCAACAGTGTGATAACTCGGATTTGATGGAAGGTTTATATTTGAAAATTGAATCAGAGTATACCACAACGGGACGTTTAAAATGGGTAAGACAAGATTTTGTTCAATCTATTTTAGATGCGGGTCAACACCATTTACAGCAACCGTTTATTCCTAATCAATTAGCTAAAAAAGCCGAGCTTTATACGCCACAAATAACGATAAATTGGAATGATGGCATAATATTTGGAGGTGATTTATGAGTTATTCGCAGTTACAACAAGAGATCGCCTACAGTATCAGCAAAGATAACTTTGACCAGTGGTTGGAATGTATACCTGCGTTGAATAAATTGATGACGACACCACAAGATCCCACTTATCATGGTGAGGGAAATGTCTGGATTCATACTCAAATGGTATTAAGATCCTTAATAGGTGAAGATGAGTTTGCAAAATCTTCCGATGATGAAAAGTTTGTGCTATTTATGACTGCTTTGTTACATGATATTGCCAAACCAGAAACGACCATCATTGATGAGTTAAGTAGTCGAATTTCACAACCAAGACATTCCCAAAAAGGATCGATTAGTAGTCGAATACTATTATGGCGATTGGGCATTGATTTTGAGTTAAGAGAAAAGATTTGTCGGATTATTGATGTGCATCAGGTTCCATTTTATGCATTAAGTGATGATAGTAATAATAAATCACCGCAATGGTTAATTCATCGGCTTTCATGGGAATTACCTGTCTGGATGTTATGCATGCAAGCTAAAGCCGATATACTCGGTCGTATCAGTGCTGATAAAGCTCGAATGGTTGATGAAGTTGAACTCTTTAAACAATTAGCTTTGGAAGAAGGGTGTTTATATCAATCTCGGCAATTTATAGATGATTACACCAGAGTACACTATTTTCGAGGAGGCAATGTTTTGCCTGATTATGCTTTGTATCCTCAGAAAGGACCTAAAGTCATATTATTGTCGGGTTTACCTGCATCAGGTAAAAATAGTTGGATAAGTAAACATTATCCGCAATTACCGGTTGCCTCATATGATGACGCAAGGAGTGAACTGAAATTAAAGCATGGTCAAAATGAAGGATTAGTGATCCAATTTGTATTAGCTAAAGTGAAACAATATTTAAGAGACAATCAATCATTTATTTGGAATGCTACTCATTTATCACGAGATATGCGCCAAAAAGCATTGGATTTGCTTTATGCTTATCATGCAGAGGTTGAAATAGTTTATCTTGAGCAGCCAGAAAAAACATTATATCAACGCAATTCAAGCCGAGATACTAGCTTACCGAATAAGAAAATTACACAAATGCTTTCTAAATGGCAAGTGCCATTACCGACCGAGGCGCATAAAGTGACATATTTAGTAAGTTAATGATATTTAATATGAGTTATGATGGGCTTTTTTAAAGCCCATCTTTATATTGTGTATTAACTATTCTTTAATGCCATTGTCTTTGATGACTTGCTGATACCAATAAAAACTATCTTTTTTTATTCGATTAAGGGTTTTTAAGTCATGGTCATCACGATCAACATAAACAAAGCCATAACGCTTTTTAAAACCTTGATGTGAGCTTAATAAATCAATGACTGACCATGGACAGTATCCAAATAGTTCAACACCATCTTCAATTGCATCATGACAAGCTGAAATATGGGATTTGATATAATCGATTCGATAATCATCATGTACTTTATTGTCAGCAGTTAATGTATCGGGAGTACCTAAGCCATTTTCAGTAATAATTAATGGTAAACGATATTGGCGATAATATTCATTTAGTACAAGGCGTAATCCCATAGGGTCAATTTGCGCACCATAAGTTGAAGCAACTAAATTTGGATTTTTCTCGATTTTGAAGTAACCGTAAAGGTCAAAATCGATATCTTTTTCTTTGGTACCAAATGGGTGTGCATCGTCCTCTGGTAAATAACTGGCAACCAAAGTTCGATAATAATTTACAGCAATAAAATCAGGTTTTGCTTGTTTTAATATTTCAGCATCTTCAGGATGGGTATTAGGATAGATTCCGCAGCGAGTTAGGTAGCTTTTATAATAGTTAGGATAATCACCAAAACAGTACATTTCCAGCGCGTAATTCGTTTTGAAATTATCGTTCATTTTCGCTGCCCATACATCCATTGGTTTGTTACTTGCAGGATAGGTCATCGTGGATGAAACTGCAGGCCCAACTTTACTGTCGGAAATTAAAGCATGACAATCGTTGGTTGCCATTGCATGGGCAACAAACATATGATAATCCATTTGTGCACGAACTTTTTCAATATCCTCAGGTGCAACTTGATACATATTCATTCTTTCATTGACACGAATCATCAGATTTTGTTCATTATTAATCTGCCAATGCTTAACTCGATCGCCAAATGCTTTATAACAAACTTGAGCATAACGTCTAAATGCATCAACACAGCGACGATCTTGCCAACCATTATATTTATCAACCAAGGCAAAGGGTAAGTCAAAATGATAGAGCGTAATAAAAGGTATAATATCGTTTTTAATTAATTCGTTAATAACTCGATTGTAAAAATCGATTCCTGCTTGATTTATTTCACCATCGCCATCGGGAATAATACGAGCCCATGATATAGAAAAGCGATAAGTTTTTAGTCCTAACTCTTTAAATAACGCAATATCACTTTCAACATGATGATAAAAATCACTGGCGACTTTACTGTCGGCTTGTATAGTAGAGCGTTGAAATGAATTATAATCGGCAACAGTCATTCCTTTGCCATCTGCATCCCATCCACCTTCAATTTGAAATGCTGAAGATGATGCTCCCCACCAAAAATCCTTAGCAAAAGCTTTCATAACTAAACCTCTAAACTTGAATAAATAATAAATCGTCTTTTTCACTAACCTGAGCTTGTTGACAATATTCTATATTTTTATATTGATCGGAATTAACCACAATAATTGAGGTGGTTAAATCAAATTGTTGTTGTATTTTATCAATATCAAATGAAACTAATTTGGTTCCTTTAGTAATATGTTGACCAGCGTGAACATAAGATTGGAAGTATTGACCTTGTAAATTAACTGTATCAATACCGATATGAATTAGTAGTTCAATACCATTATCTAATTTTAGCCCCATTGCATGTAAAGTAGGGTAGAGTGCCGTAACGGTACAATCTTCAGGGGCAACGATTTCACCCACTTTAGGATAAACTGCGATTCCTTTTCCCATTGCACCTGAGGCGAATGCTTCATCTTTGACTTGATCTAAAGCAATCACCTCACCAGCAACCGGCGACAAAATAGCAGTATCTGAAGTTAATTGTGTACTGGACGTTGTTGGCATTGTTTTTGGCGCTTCTTCATTTGGTATATCATTAAATCCAACAATCATCGTCATAATGCATGAACCAAAAAAGGCAAAACCTATGCCAATTAAATAACATAAGAATGCTTTTGTACCTGCTTCTGTGTACACCGGTATTGTTAATACTCCTTGGTTAGCAAATGCGTTACCATAGGAACCTCCCCAACCCATTAAGCCCCCTGCGATTGCGCCACAAATGACGGCGCAGATCATCGGTCTTTTTAATCTTAAATTGGCACCATAAATTGCTGGTTCAGTAATGCCAAACAGGGCTGTAACCGTTGCTGATGCAGCGACTGTTTTAAGATTTTTATTTTTGGTTTTGAAAAATACGCCAAACGCTGCACCCGCTTGCGCAAAATTAGCCGCACCAGCAAATGCCAAAAGATTTTGTTTGCCTGTTCGCGCTACATCATTGAGGCCAATTGGCACAATTGCGCGGTGAGCGCCAAATATAACTAAAATACACCATACACCACCAATAAAAGCACCTAATAAGATAGGACTGACTCCCATGATAAAGTAATAGACCCAGTTTATAAATTCGCCGATATAGATACCAATTGGCCCGAAAATAAGTAATGTGGCGGGGATCATGATGAGTAGTGAAAATGTAGGCACCATGATAATTTTTAATACTTCAGGAATGATTTTTTCTAAAAATCTTTGTATATAACTTAAAATAAAAACGGCAATAATGATGGGAATAACACTTGATGTATAATTGGCTTTGGTCAATTCAATCGCAAAAAAGGTGACTTCACTTTTACTTGTCATTAAACTCACAACGGAGGGATAACATAGGGTTGCGCCAATAATCATTGAGATAAATTCATGCGCTTTAAATACTTTGGCTGCGGTATAACCTAAAATTATAGGCATAAAGTAAAACACCGCATCCGATGCAGCATGTAAAATAATATAAGTATTATAAGTTTTAATATCCGTTGAGTAGTAATTACCAATTATAACCGCAATTGCTAAGATCCCTTTTAGCATACCGGATGCGGCTATTGCTGGAATAATTGGGGTAAAAATGGCGGCAAAAGCATTGAGTATTTTAATACCTATTGAAACTTTTGGTTGTTCTTGTTTTATTGAGTTTATTTCACCAATAAGTGGTAAAAGTGCGTCATAAATTTTTGTGACTTTATTACCTAATACTACCTGATATTGCCCACTGCTTTCTACAACAGAAATGACCCCCTCAGTTTGTAATAATTTTTCACGATTAGCTTTGTTATTATCTTTTAGTTGGAACCGTAATCGAGTAAAGCAATGGTTTACACTAATAATATTTTGCTTATTTCCGACCAATTGTAATATTTGCTGTGCAATTTTCTCATAGTCCATTATTTTCTCCATTACGTTAACAGTGGTTAATTTTCGGTAAAAAAAAGATCAAACATACTAGAGTTGTTGTTAATACTAAAACAACAATCATCATGCATATTTGATCGTATTATTTTTGGTGATAACACTTTTTTTACCATTGGGTTAACTTTTCTCAAGCTAACACAGTTTAAAAAGTTAAACAAGATTGATTTGAATTGTTGCTAAATATTTTATTTAGATATATTTTTAACCTTAAGGATTGTAAGGATTAAAATTATAATTAATGAAAACAGCGAAAAAAAAATCGTATTTATTACTTTGTATTGTGTTTTTCTTTTGGTATGCACAATACGTTTATATCCCTTATCAAACACCTTATCTTGCAGCCATAAATCTTTCAACTAATTTTATTGGTATGGTTGTGAGTGCTTATGGTATTTCACAATTACTGTTACGTTTACCCGTTGGTTTAATTGCCAATGTGAAAGAAAAGCATAAAGTATTTATAGTGTTGGGATCTTTTTTAGCTGGTTTTGCATCTGTTATTCGCATAATCCAACCCGATGGATGGGGATTTTTTATTGGTAATATTATTTCGGGTATTGCTAGTTCAACATGGATTTCATTTATGGTGTTATTCTTAGGTTTTTATCCTAAATCCAAAAAAAGTTATGCAACAAGTCTTATTATTATGGTAAATAATATAGGCGTATTTTTAGCATTTTTATCCAGTACGTTACTCTTTGAATCTTTTGGAATGAGGATTATTTGTCTCTTAAGTTGCATAAGTGGATTTATCGCTTTTATTTTAGCGATTAGGCTTAAATATCCTGAAAGAATTCATCATCAGTTTAGCTTTGAAAATTTATTTAAGGTTTTTTTAGATCCCAAACTGCTATTTTTTTCTCTGTTGGCCTTAATTCAGCAGGGCATACAAATGTCCACAACCATGTCTTTTACAAACCAAATACTCAGTGAACTTGGTGCCAACTCTGCTTTAATTGGTCTATCTTCAATTGTATATATGCTGTCATCTGTATTGTTTGCAAAAGTTGGGGCAAGTAGCTGGATAACCAAATTAAGCTCCTCATCTTGGATCATTCTCTCTTTTCTTATGCTTGCCTTTTATTGTGTTTTAATACCACAATTATCATCAAGTTATCTCATATTACTGTTGCAAATTATTCCAGGGATGGGGACAGGTATACTATTTTCACTATTAACTTTTGAAGCGATTTCAGATATTCCTTCTTATGCTCGTTCAACAGCGATGGGTCTGTTTCAAGCTATTTATGCATTAGGTATGACGGTTTTTCCAATCATTGTCGGTTATGTTAGTCTGCTATATTCAATGACGACGGCATATTTTTGTTTGGCGATTGTAGCGGTTTTGGGGGCTATTTTTTATTGCTTTTATTGCTCAAACAGAACAATAAAATCATAGTGATAATAAATATCTTTTAATAGCCATATTATGTTTTTCAAAATGGAAAATTGAATGCTATGAATTAGCCTAATACTTAGCTCTAAATATAAATAACATTCAATTAATATTGTGCTAAAAACCAAGTAATCGCAATTAAATCGGCTGTACCACCGGGACTTAGATTGCGTTTTATAAATTCTTCATCTAACTGATTTAACCGTTCAAGACCATTAGCATCAGTTATTCCACCTTGTTCAATGAGTTTTCTCGCTTCATGTTGAGCGAAATTTAATCCGTCTAAACCGCCTCTAGATACTAAATTGGTATCTTGATTATAGGCAAGTAGATGTAACATTGCTTGCAGTAAACATGTTTCTTCATTGTAGCCATTATGTTTCATTGCTCGATAGATAGGCAGTGAGATAGTGCGAACCGTTGCATAACCTGATTCAGCTTCACCTCTGGCACCGGGCAAATTGTGAAGTTTAAAAAGTTTTTCACCTATTGAATTGGTTGAATTATTTTGTTTAAGTTCATTGGTAACGATTCCTTGGCAAATAGCAGAAACTTGATCACAAATATTTTGCGTATTGATTGTTAAGTCTAGTTGTTCTAATTTGCCGATTGCACCTAGTAGCAGTCCAAAAGCAAAAATACCACCTTTGTGAGTATTGACTTGATTTGTCGCTTGGTACATTGCTTGCTCACACTCAATACCAATCGGTCTAATGCCTGCTAAAAATTGTTGGTTATCTTGCAAAGCCGATGCTTTACCATATTGATAAAAACGTTCGAACCAGACACTGATTGCTTTGATACTTTGAACAAAAGTTTGGAAATCCATATCACGATGTGCACCGCTATTATTCATATCAACCAATCCAGGTTTCGGCGATAAACAGACCTCTTTTATTAATGCTTTTGTCGCTAATTGTGCGGGTATACATTGATTATTATCACTGTTAAGTTCAAGTTCTAATAGTGCTATTTGCTGTGAATAATCACTCATTATCAATTATTACCTATAGGCAATGATGTAAAATCATTTGTTTGTGATGTAATGTTTGGATATCGCCAACTCATTGAACAAAATGGTTGGCGTACTTTTTATTTTTAAAAATCAATAATTATTGTGGGATGGTGCTGCAAGTACTTCACGATTCCCATTATGGGCAGGAGGACTAATAATGCCTTCCGCTTCCATTTGTTCAACAATTCGGGCTGCTCTATTATAACCAATACGGAATTTTCGTTGTACGCTAGATATTGATGCTCTTTGTGTTTCAACGACAAAATCCACCACTTGGTCAAATAGTGGATCGAGTTCCTCCTGAAACATATCCGAACTACCATTTTCACCGTCATCGGTCGCTACGGTCACATTTTCAATATATTTTGGTGTACCACGCGCTTTCCAATCTTGCACCACAGCGTGTACTTCTTCATCACGGACAAATGCGCCGTGAACACGAATTGGAATAGAACTATTCGGCGCTAAATAAAGCATATCACCCATACCAAGCAATGATTCCGCTCCCATCTGATCTAAAATGGTGCGCGAATCAATTTTACTTGATACAGTAAAAGCAATACGGGTAGGAATGTTAGCTTTAATTAAACCCGTAATCACATCTACCGATGGTCGCTGGGTGGCTAATACCAAGTGGATACCTGCTGCTCTTGCTTTTTGTGCTAATCTAGCGATTAACTCTTCCACCTTTTTTCCAACCGCCATAATAAGATCAGCAAATTCATCGACCATAACGACAATGTAAGGCAGTTTTTCCAGCATTGGTCTGTCTAGATCCATACTGTCAGTAGGTTTCCAAAGTGGATCTGGGATTGGTTTACCCATATTTTCTGCTTCTTTAATTTTATCATTATAGCCTGCAATATTGCGTACACCAAACGCTGACATAAGACGATAACGGCGTTCCATTTCATTGACACACCAATTAAGTGCATTAGCTGCATCTTTCATATCAGTAACAACTTGGGTTAATAGATGTGGAATACCTTCATAAATGGATAACTCAAGCATTTTTGGATCTATCATGATAAATCTTACATCTTCAGGTTTTGATTTATATAAAATACTTAAGATCATCGCATTAACACCAACCGATTTACCTGACCCCGTAGTACCTGCAACAAGTAGGTGAGGCATTTTAGCTAAATCAGCAACCACAGATTGCCCCGAAATATCTTTACCAAGAACAACGGTAAGTGGTGATTGTGCATTTCTAAATTGAGGGCTATCAAGCACATCTCTAAAATAGACTGTTTGGCGATTTTTATTGGGTAACTCAATTCCCACATAAGGTTTACCCGGAATCACTTCCACCACACGTACAGATGGCATGGATAATGAGCGAGCTAAATCACGATCTAATGTTGAGATTCGTGCCGCTTTGATACCTGGTGCAAGTTCAATTTCAAAGCGAGTAATAACAGGTCCCGGTAAATAGTCAACGACTCTCGCTTTCACTCGATAATCAGATAAACTTTTTTCTAAAAGATTGGCCGTTGCATTTAACGCTGAATGATCGATTTCTATTCGCGTAGTAGGCGGTGCCGTCAGCAAATTTAACGATGGTAAAGGGGTTGTTGGTTTTGGCAAAGGTTTATCATTACGTCTTAATAAAGGATGGATTAAGCCATCTTCTTCGCTTTCTTCTTCATTATTTTCATCGTTATCTTCATTAACTTGAACTTCATTTACTGGCTCTGCTTCAACCGTAAAAGTAGGAGATTGCGGTATTTCTTCAATCTGGTCAATCTCTTCTTCATTTAGATAGATATCATCAATAACAGGGTTCGCTTTTTTTAGCGATTCAATATCAACATCATAAGGTTGTTCTCTTTCAATGACTTTTTCTTTAAGTTCTTCATGCTCATTTTGATCATTAATTGTTGTTGAAAGATTAACTTTTGGTGGTGTTATTTCACTGATAGGCTCAAATGGTGTTAACTCAACTTCTTGGGTTTGCTCTATTTTAGGTGCTTGATAGCCTGATGTGAATAAAGGTTTGCTCGGTGCATCAGAAATTGTATATTTATTTTCTTCCAAAGCTTGCACTTCTTCAGATTTATCTGATTGCATGTCAGATGATGTTTTTCGCTCATTCATATTTTTTATGATTACTTCCATACGAGCTAAAATATCATTAGAGTCAGCCTCTTTTTTAGACTCATCACGAGTTGCTTGATTGGTTGAATTGACTTGATCTGTGGTTGTTTTTTCAAGTTCTTGTAATAATTGTTCAGCCGTTTTGATGAGTGTCTCATCATCCTTAAGGTTGTTGGATTCGACACGTTGTTCAGCTTTATCTGTATTAATATCATGCTGTATTTTTTCTTCACTTGCTATGATTGATGTTGATTGAGCGGTATCTGTATTTACCGTCTCGCTATCAAGAGGCATAGTTAATTTTGGTTCTTGTTCTTTGCCAACAACGGATAACTCTTTATCGGATTGTTGGTTGGTATTTATTATTTGGTTGGTTTTACGTGATAAAATTAACTTTGAGAATGGCGTAATGAGCCACATAACCAAAGCACCTAATTTTTCCATTAAGTAAAACCAAGATAATCCAGTTAATAAAGTGATGCAGGCAAGACTGGTAATTAATAATGCCAATGAAGTGGTTAGGGCATTCATTACCGGTAAAAGACTTTCAATTACAATTGCACCTAAATATCCTCCAGCATTGAATTGTTCTGCATCACGAATATTTAAAGCAAAGAAACCTGTGCTGCTGAAAATAAACGCTAAAATACCAATAATGCGAAATGACAAACTAAAGTAATTGATAGGAGCATTGGGGTTACGATAATAGTAGACCACCATTTGTGAGCTAAAGAATATCGAGATAAAAGGGATACTGAAAGCAATAAAACCTAGGAATTGGAATAAAATATCTGAAACATAGGCGCCAATGATACCACAATAATTACTGATTGGATTGTGCCATGCAGTACGAGACCATCCAGGATCAGATGGATTATAAGAATATAAGGATAAAAATAGACAAACCGATAATCCTATAATTGCCAGTAAAATGAATTGAGTGATTATCTGTTTTCTTGTTGTTTTTGACTTTTTCAAGTACGTACCTAAACAATTGCAACAGTTAAAATTGTTAGCATTTTATCATAAATTGCACCCTCTCACAGAGTGAATAAGCTCTAAAGCATCATTATTCTTGTTGGTATTAATCAATCAGTGATAGAGTTTTGCTAAATTTTTGTCCATTTTGAACATAATTTAGAGCATTTTGTTTATTAGCAGCAATTTCAGCTTCAGTGAGTTTGCGAATAATTTTGGCTGGTGACCCCATAATTAAACATCCTTCTTCATAAGGTAATGAATGTGTCACTAATGAATTCGCGCCAACTAAACAATTTTTAGCAATTCTCGCATTATTCAAGATAGTACTTCCCATACCGATTAAAACATTATCCTCGATGTGACAACTATGAAGAATAACGTTATGACCAATCGTTACATTTTCACCCACAATACAGGGGATATCGGTTTCAATATGCACCGTACAATTATCTTGCACATTGCTATTTTTGCCTATATAGATTGGTGCAATATCACCTCGTAAGACAGCATTAAACCAAATCGATACTCCTTGCTCTACAACTACATTACCAATAATATCAGCCGATTTGGCAATAAAACAATGTTCATGAATTTGTGGACATAAATCCCCTAATCGATAGATCATCGTTATTTCCTTTTAATATTTCTGATTTTTAAAAATAAACCGACAGCCAAAAAATTACATAAAACCATGGAGCCTGTCATTAGCCATTCAGAACTATTGTCTGAAACTGTCGTTACTGTTGTAAGATTTGAGACCAAGAATGATAGTGATATACCAACGGTTCCCGCTACTGCAAATCGAATTGTGCCAGCAAGCGAAGAGGCTGTTCCTGCGATATGCGGGTAAAAATCTAAAATAATAGCCATGCTATTTCCGCCTATGGTTGACATACAGCCAATATATCCAGCAATACAGATAACTAAATAGATGAAACCTAAATTAAATAATGTCACGATCATAAGTCCAATTGCCATGACAAATTGGATAAAAAGACCTAACTGCATCATTTTAAATGAACCTACATGTTTAACCAAACGGCTATTTAGGGTATTCATAAACACCATAACAACAATATTAAGTGCAAAGTAATAACCAAAATGTGTGGATGCAACACCATGCAGGTTCATGTAAACAAAAGGTCCCAAACTTAAAAATGAGAATAAACCTGCACCAGCAAAGGCGCCTATCATCATATAAGCTAATACTTGTCCATGACGGAACAACGTAATGAAATTACTCAAAATACGGGTAAAACTAAATTTAGATCGTTTTGCCTTTGATAATGTTTCTGGAATAAAGGTGATAACTAAAGCCAGCCCAATTAGTGCCGTTAGACTGATAGTGTAAAAATTAGCTTGCCAATTAAACCAATATAGAATAAATCCACCAATAATCGGTGCAAGGAGTGGAGCAACATTGGATATCAGCATGACAAATGACATCATTTTAGAAAATTCATCGCGATCACGATAAATATCTTTCATTAATGCATTAATTACTATTGATGTTGCAGCGGCAGCAATACCGTGAAAAAAGCGCGCGGTAATTAATTGATTGATATTCGATGCAATACCACAAATTAATGCGGCAACTATAAAAATAATTAGACCCGCAATTAAAACGTAACGCCGTCCGTAACTATCAGTAATAGGGCCAAATAAAAGTTGTCCAAAAGAAAATCCTAATAAATAACAGCTAATAGTAAGTTGTACCGTTGCATCGGCTACATTAAAATCTTGCGCAATGGTTGGCATGCTGGGTAGATACATATCTATGGATAATGGCATTAACATAGATAATAATCCAAGAATTAAAATCAGTTTTTTTTTGGAAATATTAATTCCTAACTGTAAATGTTGATCTTGCACCTAGTAAGTCCTGTATCTGTTCTAACCTGAAAGTTAATTAATGTGTTATTTAAAAAACGATAACGTTACATGCAATTTTGTAAGAGATTTTGAAATATTAATTCTTCGTTTAAATACTTAAAGTATTTAAATTTGTTAAGTATCTTAATTTTGATTAAACGAATTGATTTCATCTTGGGTAAGGGGACGGTATTCACCCTCAGGAATATCGACCTTAATATTACCTATTTGTTTACGATGTAATGCAACCACATGATTATCTACAGCCGCAAACATACGTTTAACTTGATGATATCGTCCTTCGCTAATGGTAAGCTCCGCATGGAAATCATCAATAATATTTAATTTAGCTGGTTTAGTTAGTGATTTCTCACTTTTTAATTGAATTCCATTGTTAAAAATTTCAATGAGATCTGCGGTTAATGGGCGTTCAACTGTCACAAAATAGATTTTTTCACAATGATGTTTAGGAGAAGTAATGCGATGTGACCACTTACCATCATCAGTCAATAATACCAATCCGGTTGTATCAAGATCCAATCGACCCGCGGCATGAAGTTTTTCAGGCATAGGCTCATCAATAAAATAAAGAATTGTGGGGTGATCCGGATCATCAGTTGAACACACATAACCTTGGGGCTTATTTAGCATAAAATAGCGGTTATTGGTCACAGGTGTAATCTCATAACCATCATATTCAACTATCTGTTCGGGTGACAATTGATAAGCACCTGATTTAATAATTTCACCGTCGACCGTGACTTTTTTCGCTTTTAATTCTTTATTAACAATCGTTCGACTGATGCCGAGATGATGAGCAAGAAACTTATCTAATCGCATAAATTATGAATATTCCTGTATTACTTTAAAGGGGTATAAATATCAAAACGGTGATTTTTCGTTTTAATTTCTGCTGTTGGTTTTTGGTTGGCTAAAAAAGGTGCATAACTAGGGCGTTTAACCACCACTCTTTTGTTGGCTAACTGTCTTGCTGGCTCGAGCAAACTGTCTGAATCATCATCGCTGCCCACTAATTGTTGAAATATGCGCATCTCTTTTTTGACTAGTGCACTTTTGGTTCGATGAGGAAACATAGGATCAAGATAGACCACATCTGGTTTTTGAGTGTAAGTGCATAATCCATCAATACTTGAGTGATAAATCAAACGTAAATGTCGCTGTAACCACGCACCAATATTTTCATCTAAATAAGCACGCCGTAGACCATCTTCTAGCAGTGCAGCAACAACAGGATGACGTTCAAACATAGTGACATGACAACCAATAGCGGCAAGTACAAATGCGTCGCGACCCAGTCCAGCGGTGGCATCTACAACCGTTGGTAAATACTCACCTTTGACGCCAACCGCTTTGGCAATCGCTTCACCTCGTCCTCCGCCAAATTGACGACGATGTGCCATAGCGCCAGATACAAAATTGACGCATATTGAGCCTAATTTTGGTTCGTCGTTTTTTTGTAATTCGAGTTGATTGTTTTGATTTACAAGTGTGAACGGCAGATCGGTATGCGTGGCCAACCACTGCTCAGCAAATAACTTTAGCTGAGCAGTATCTGTCTTACTTAATTCCATAGTGACGAAGCAATGCCTCAAGTTGTGGTTCACGACCACGGAAATTTTTAAATAACGTCATTGGTTCATCGCTGCCACCTTGTGACAAGATATTGTCAAGAAAAGCATTACCCGTGTTAGTATTGAAGATACCTTCTTCTTCAAATCGTGAAAATGCATCAGCCGACAATACTTCTGCCCATAAATAACTATAGTAACCAGCAGCATAACCACCTGCAAAAATATGACTGAAAGCGTGTGGGAATCGACCCCATTCAACCGTTGGAACCACAGCTACTTGTTGTCGTACTTTTTTAAGTGTTTCTAAAATATCCGGATCTTTCTGACTGTGTAACGTAAAGTCAAATAAGCCAAACTCTAATTGACGTAAAATAAATAATGCTGCTTGATAGTTTTTAGCGTCCAACATTTTATCTAGCATCTCTTTTGGTAATGGCTCACCAGTTTGATAATGTCCAGATATAAACGAAAGTGCTTCAGGCTCCCAGCACCAGTTTTCTAAAAATTGACTTGGTAATTCTACCGCATCCCAAGGCACACCATTAATACCTGCAACACCCGGTACTTCAATTTCAGTTAACATGTGGTGTAAACCATGCCCAAATTCATGAAATAGGGTAGTGACTTCGTCATGGGTAAATAATGCAGGTTTATCGCCAATAGGACGGTTAAAATTACACGTTAAATAAGCAACTGGATTTTGTGTATGACCATCCGCAAAGTGCATACGACCAATACAATCATCCATCCAAGCTCCACCACGTTTATGTTCGCGAGCATATAAATCAAGATAGAAGCTACCTTTTAATTCACCATTAGCAGTATACAGATCGTAGAATTTAACTTCAGAGTCCCAAACATCAACACCTTTGCGCTCTTTCGCGGTAATACCAAAGATTCGATGTACGACTTCAAACAAACCGCTAATCACACGTTGCTCTGGGAAATATGGTCGTAACTCTTCATCATTGATAGTGTAGAGGTGCTGTTTTTGTTTTTCGCTGTAATAAGCGATGTCCCATGGTTGTATATCACTGGCACCGAAAAATTCGTAAGCGTAACGTTTAAGTTCAGCAAGTTCTTTTTCGCCTTGTGGTTTGGCTTTAGAAGCTAGGTCGGTAAGAAATTCCATTACTTGCATGGTGGATTTTGCCATTTTGGTCGCAAGTGATTGATCTGCATAGGTCTTAAATCCTAATAATTGAGCAAGCTCATCGCGTAATGTCAAAATTTGTTGAATGATTTTAGTATTATCCCATTTGCCGGCATTTGGACCTTGATCAGATGCTCGGGTATTATAAGCTTGATAGAGTTCAAATCGTAGATCACGGTTATCACAATAGGTCATCACGGGAAGATAACTTGGGATATCTAAAGTAAGTAACCAGCCTTCTTCACCTTTAGCTTTAGCCTGTTCTTGGGCTGCGGCAAGGGCACTTTCAGGTAGACCCGATAAGGCTTTAACATCCGTAATTAATTTTGACCATCCCATAGTTGCATCTAATACATTATTGCTATAGGTTGATGATAATTCCGATAGTTTTGCAACAATTTCACCATAACGTTTCTGTTTTTCATCTGGCAGGCCAATACCTGATAATTCAAAATCACGTAGGGCATTATTAATAATTTTTTTCTGAGCTTTGGTTAGTTTGGCGTATTGTTCACTTTCTTTAAGTTGTTTATATGCCTGATATAAAGGTTTATGTTGACCAACCCAAGTGCTGAATTCAGAAAGAAGTGGTAAACATGCTTCATAAGCTTCGCGTAATTCAGGGCTATTTTTGACCGAGTTTAGATGACTAACAGGTGACCATGCACGACTAAATTTTTCGTCCACTTCATCAATTGGTTGAATTAAATTTTCCCAAGTATATTGGCTGTTTTGTTTTAATACTGTTTCGATCGTATTTCGGCTATTTTTTAATGTTTCTTGTATGGCTGGTAAAACATGTTCTGGCCTAATCTCCGAAAATAGGGGTAATGGTGCATTTGTTAATAATGGGTTAGTCATGTTGCGATACCTTATGTACATTGATATTTTCTATTAATAGAAAATAATATTGAGGCAAAAAATGTTTATTCAAGGGTTAATAAGAATCATTCTTATAATCCTATTAGTTTGCGCTCACGTTGCCATTCAGTGGGAGTATAAGTTTTTATGGATAGCGCATGGATACGATTATCATTAATAAATTCTGCTAAAGGTGCGTAAATAGCTTGTTGTTTTTTTACACGGCTAAGATCGGCAAATAATTCTCCGACAGCAATAACTTGAAAATGACTTCCATCATCGGTCATTACATGAATATCGTCAAGTTCAAGTGAATTTCTTAATTTATTTATAATTTCTTGTTTATCCATTAGTTATACTCATCATTAATATAAATTATACGTTTTAATTTTTGTAAAAAAGTTTCAGGTTATGGGGGTGTTTCAGTATAAAAATCCAATATATTAATCATCAATGACATGTTGTAAATCATATAAAGTGATTAATGTTTGTAATTGTGGATTAATATTTTTTAGTTTTACACAATATTTAATACAAAAATAGACTAAAGTCGCGAGTCCTGAAGAATCAACTCGAGTGAGCTCACCTAAATTAATGTATTTAACACCATTTAATGTAGAGCTTTGCGTTGTCCATAAATCATTTAAAGAGTGAACATCAAGTTCACCCTGTAAGTACAATACATCTTGTTGTTTATCTGTTTTGATTCGCGACATTATAAAATAGCCTTTTTATTTAGCGTTAGGATCAATATTGCGATTTGATAGATCATTTAATTGTTTGGTTAATTCATCAATACCTTTTTGGCGCAGAATAGTTGCCCATTCGTTTTGTTTAGTGGTAACCATGCTTACCCCTTCCGCAGTTAGGTCATAGGCTTTCCATTCACCTGTTACAGTATTTTTTCGCCATTGGAAATCAATACGAATAGGTTGTTGATTTTTGTCTGGCTGATTTAATAATATACGGATTGAAACAAGTGATTTATCACCTAAATCTTTTGATTTTTCAACTTGATAAGTTTGTCCATTGTACATCGAAAGTGCTTGAGCAAATGCTTGTACTAAATAGTTTTCAAATGCATTGAAATAAGCTGTACGCTGTGCATCTGTCGCTGATTTATATGCATTACCTAAGATTAATGCTCCTGCATATTTAACTTGTACGTAAGGCAGTAAATCCGTTCTTACAATATCTTTAAGTTTGTTCGGATCGGATTTAAGTGTTGAAGACTCTGCTTTCATTGTGTTAAAAATTTTGTCTGCTGCAACTTGCATATCTTGATATGGATCGTTTGCAAATGCCGTAGCACTTATCATTAAAGTAAGTACTAAGAAAAAGGTTTGTTTAAATTTGGTTAACATAGTTACTCCTTGCTGTCATTAGTATCTTGTTTTTTGTCTTTATCCGATGATCCACCCGCACTATATAAAAATTGTCCAATTAGATCTTCAATGACCACTGCTGGTTTTGTGTTATATATAATAGAACCATCTTCTAGATAAGGATGATTATCTTCTTGATTAGGACTATCCGTACTTGATGAAGATGTCGGTGCATCTAAAGCATCAATATCATTTATTGTGCCTTGATCTAATCCAAAGTTGATATCAATAAATTGTTCACCTAATAAACCTGATGTTTTAATTGAAAGTGAACTTAATTTTGGAATTTTATTATATTGAGTGTCTAAATCCATGGTTACCCACGGTTTATAATCTTCATTGTTCGTGGTTTTTAAGCTAATATCACTGACACGACCAATAACAACCCCACCAATTTTAATTGGTGAACGTACTTTTAAACCACCAATATTATCAAATTGTGCATAGACTCTATAAGAGTTATGACTAACAAAAGATGTTGGGTCAGTTACTCTAAAGCATAAAAATAGTACTGAGACAATAACCAGCACCATAAATAATCCTACTGTAATTTCTACTTTACGACTCATGTTTAATGACCTCAATTACTAAACATTAATGCGGTTAAAATAAAATCTAACCCCAAAATAACTAATGATGAATAAACAACTGTATTAGTTGTTGCCCGACTAATTCCTTCTGATGTTGGTACACAATCGTATCCATTAAAAAGTGCAATCCAAGTACTGGCAATAGCAAATGCAAAACTTTTAATAAAACAGTTACCTAAATCATGCCACCAATCAACATTACTTTGGATGGATGACCAAAAGAACCCTGAGTCAATCCCTTTCCAATCTACACCAACTAATACGCCACCTATGATTCCGACCGCAACAAAAATCGCTGTTAAAAATGGCATGCTAAAAAATCCTGCCCAGAACCGTGGAGCTATAATGCGGCGTAAAGGATCAACTGCCATCATTTCCATACTTGATAGCTGCTCGGTAGCTTTCATAAGACCGATTTCAGCTGTTAAGGCAGAGCCTGCACGGCCAGCAAACAGTAATCCAGCAACAACAGGTCCTAGCTCTCGTAACAATGCAAGTGCAACCAACATCCCTAAACTGGCTTCAGCTCCAAATGTTGTTAAAATAAAGTAGCCTTGTAGCGCTAGTACCATGCCGATAAACAGACCTGACACGATAATAATGGATAATGATTGTACACCAACAAAGTAGAATTGTTTGACCAGTAATGGGAATTGTTTTTTAAATTGTGGTTGACCAATCAATGCGCCAAATAGCATCATTCCTGAGCGCCCGATCATGGCGATCACATTAATAAACCATTGCCCCATTTTTGCGAGTAAATTCAACATTATTTTATACCTCTGCTTAGGTCCAATTTGTAATCATTAGCAGGATAATGAAAAGGTACTGGTCCATCTGCAAGTCCTTCCAAGAATTGTTTAACTCGTAAATCATCATTGTCACGTAGTTGCTCTGAAGTACCACCAGCGATAATATGCTGTTCTGCTACAATGTAGGCGTAATCGGCAATACTCAACACTTCGTTCACATCATGACTAACCACAATGCATGTTAATCCTAACGATTGATTAATTTCAGAAATAAGCTTAACAATTACGCCCATTGAAATTGGATCTTGCCCAGCAAAAGGTTCGTCAAACATGATTAAATCAGGATCAAGCGCAATTGCTCTCGCTAATGCCGCTCGTCTAGCCATCCCTCCAGATAATTCTGATGGCATCATATTTGCCGCACCGCGAAGTCCTACGGATTGTAACTTCATCAATACCAAGTTATGTAATACTGGTTCAGGTAATTTAAGATGCTCACGCAGAGGATAAGCGACATTATCAAATACAGATAGGTCAGTAAATAATGCGCCTGATTGGAATAGCATGCTCATGCGCTTGCGTACTTCATATAGTCTTGAGCGAGACATGCTTGGTATGTCTTCACCATCAAATAAAATTTGTCCTGTTTGTGGTTTTAATTGTCCACCAATCAGTCTTAATAGTGTAGTTTTACCAATTCCAGAAGGCCCCATAATAGCGGTTATCTTGCCTTTTTGAACAGTCAAACTCATATTTTTATAAATAGGTCGTGTTCCACGATAGAAAGACATATCGTGTATTTCGACCAAATTTTGCTGTAATGCATCAGTCACAATGATTTCCTACACTACCAGAATTAAAATTTCGCCTATTTTACTTGATATTTATTAATAATGAAATCTATTAAACATATTATCAATGAGTCTGTTTTTACTAATTTAAACCTGTTATAACGAATTTATTCGTGTGTTTTATACTCAAACGTATAGTTAACCTGAAACTTTTTTACATTCATTACTATTTATTAATCTGCAATAAAGTAGTATTTAAACTCAGGTAATAGAACTTAAGTAATAAAGACGTTTAATAAATATAGATAATATAGAGAGTAATTTACTCTATATATTATCGCTTAGTTAAGCTATTCATGCCGTGCCTTGCGGGCTAAGTAGTTACCCGTACTTTGTACAAATTGAATGACAATAACCAAAATAAACACACAGATGTAAGTTACCGTCGTGTCAAAACGTTGATAACCATATGAAATAGCTAAATCGCCAATACCACCTGCACCAATAGCACCCGCCATGGCGGTAGCTCCAATTAAGCCAATTGTGGCGGTTGTAAGCGTTAAAAGTAATGAGCTAAAAGCTTCTGGTAACATAAAATGCCAAATTATTTGGATTGGCGTTGCGCCCATAGCTTCTGCAGCTTCAATAATACCGCTTTTTACATCTAATAACGAGTTTTCCACTAATCGAGCTATGTAAGGAGCAACATAAAAAGTGAGTGGAACAATTGCTGCTGTAGTTCCAATTGAGCTGCCGACAATAAACTTTGTTAAAGGTAAAATTGCGACAAGTAAAATAATGAATGGCAATGAACGCACTAAATTAATGATTGGGTTGATAATGCGATAGACTCGTCTATTTTCAAGTAGACCAGATGGGCGAGTGGTTACTAAACAGATACCCAATGGAATGCCAATCAGAGAGCCCAATATTAAAGAAAAAACGACCATAATCAAGGTTTCGTAAGATGCTTGTATAAACTGATCTGAGGTGACAGTAGTGGCAAAATTTGTACTTAAATAACTAAGTATATTATTAAATATTTGCATTTAATTAATCTCCCATTGTTTTATTTTGGTAACTTGTACATCATGTTCACGTAGATAGTGCACCGCTTCGTCAATGTTACTATCCTCACCTTTTAATTGAACAAACATACTGCCTAAAACCGTTTTTTCGATTTCTGACATATGGGCAAATAAAATATTCACGATAACTTTTTGTTGTAAAATGAGTGAATTAATGACGGGCTCAGAGGCTGAACGTCCTAAAAACTCCAATTTAAATAATTTGATATTATTTTTGTCTCCTTCTATTTTTAATAGATTTTCAACTACACCACTTGGAATTTGATCGTTTATCACAGAGCTGACAAAATTTTGTGTCGTGTGATGTTTCGGGTGACCAAATACATCAAGCACATTACCATGCTCAATGATGTTACCTTTTTCCATGACGGCAACTTTGTGACAAATTCGTTCAATAACACTCATTTCATGAGTGATTAATACAACGGTTATTTTATATTTTTCATTGATTTGTTTTATTAAGTCTAAAATGGATTGAGTCGTTTGTGGATCAAGCGCTGATGTGGCTTCGTCGCACAGCAGTATATCTGGATTGTTAGCTAAAGCTCGCGCAATACCTATGCGCTGTTTTTGCCCACCCGATAGCTCTTTAGGATAGCTATTAGCTTTATCTCTTAATCCAACAAACTCCAATAGTTCATACACTTTTTGTTTAATCGTTTGTTTATCTTTTTTGATTAGGACTAATGGAATAGCAACATTTTCAAATACGGTTTTTGATTCAAGTAAATTAAAGTGCTGGAAGATCATGCCGATTTTTCGACGAACTTGACGTAACTCTTGACTAGATAGTTGATTGAGTAATTGATTTTGAATTGTGACACTGCCTTGAGTCGGTCTTTCGAGAAAGTTAATTAAACGAACAAGTGTGCTTTTTCCGGCACCACTATAACCGATAATGCCATAAATATCCCCCTTTGCTATGGTTAAATTGATATTATTTAATGCTTGGGTAGTAATGTCATTGCGCTCATATTGTTTTGATACATTTTCAAATTTAATCATAAGTTACCACCTGCTTTTTTATCTTGTGCTAATTGAATTAGTGCTTGCTTGGCAAGTTCAGATAAATAGTTAACGGCAGGCATTATCATATCTCGATTAAGCTGAAATTTAGGATGATGCACAGCGTAAGGACTTTGTGAACCAAGGTTAATAAAAGCGCCGGGAACGTGATGTAAGTAATGAGCAAAATCTTCGCCACCAAGTTGAGGTTTAAAGTCGACGATTTCATAATTTGCATGTTTAGCAACTTGTTTGGCAAATTCAACCCATTTAGCATCATTAATAATGGATGGTGGACCATCAAACCAGCGTAGCTCAGCTTTCGCACCTAAGGCAGAAGCAATATTTTCAGTAATATTTTTTAGCTGCTGTTTAACTTTAGCTCTAATTTCAGGTGTGAGCGTTCTAACCGTTCCCTCCATTTCTACCGTTTCGGGAATTACATTCCAAGTATTTCCTCCTTGAAATTTGGTAATACTAACGATAACCGCATCTAATCCGCTCACACTTCGACTTGATATTGTTTGAACTGCATTAACTATTTGAGCACCAACAACGATAGGATCAACCCCTGTTTCTGGCCTTGCTGCATGCGCACCTACACCTTTAACAGTAATTTCAATACGGTCAACATTAGCAGAAAACGGCCCAGCACATGATGCCATCTGATTTATGGTTAAATTGGGATTATTGTGTTGCCCTAAGATTGCATCAACTCCCTTTAATGCACCAATTTCAATAAAGTGTAATGCACCACTAAAATTTTCTTCAGCAGGCTGAAATAGTAGACGAATTGTTCCTTTTAAATCTTTTTCATGTGCTTTTAGTAAGTATGCTGCTCCCATTAAAATAGCAGTATGTACGTCGTGCCCACAGGCATGCATTACATTTGGATTTTTTGAACGATATTCACAAGTAGTTTGTTCTTCGATAGGCAATGCATCAATATCAGCACGTAATGCTAGCACTGGTGAGCCGGAGCCTATTTCTGCTATCACACCTGTTTTAGCGCCTAATTCCAAAATGCGTATATTGGCTTTTTGTAAATAAGATTTTAATCGTTTTGTGGTTTCAAATTCCTGATTAGAAAGTTCAGGATATTGGTGTAACTCGACAAAGAGTCGATGAATAATATCTGCGATAGTTTGACTCATAATATATCCAACGATTAATAATGATTGATACTATTAACGGTAACATAGGCATATTTATCTCTCTAATAATCGTTTTTTATATCTTATTCCAAAAAGTTATAAGATAGAATTACATGGAATAAATGAACTATTTTTTCTATGTTAGAGTGTATCTAATGTTTCTAGCTTACAAAGGGTAGCTCACATGAAAATATGTTTTATCAAACAAAAATTATTTAAATACCTATCATTAGCATTAATCGTATGTTCTGCATTTTTTATAAATGCTTGTAACGATTCATCCAAGCAAGCTAATAATCAAACCAAAAAAGAGATTAGTATGGGGGTGTCACCTGGTCCCTATAATGATCTTTTTAAAGATGCCGTTATGCCAATATTAGAATCAGAAGGATATAAGGTTAAGTTAGTTAATTTTCCTCATTTACTTGAATCAGATGTGGCTTTAAGTGAAGGTAGTATTGATTTAACGGTCGCTCAGCATACTGCTTATATGGATGTTTTTAATAGTCAGCGCAAAGCTAATTTAAAGCCAGTGGTTCATGTGCCGTCTGTACCGGCAGCCATATTTTCAAATAAGTATACCTCATTGCAGCAAGTGTTTGTGGGGGCTAAAGTCGCGATTCCACAAGATGCGTCAAATGCAGCCCGTTCTTATAACTTACTCGAAAAAGCAGGTTGGATAAAATTGAAAGAAAATGCTAATCCAATTATCGTTAGTAAAAATGATATCGCTCAAAACATTGCAGGCATTGATATTGTTGAAATGGATTCAGCTAATATACCCCGTGTTATGAACGAAGTAGATTTTGCGGTGATACCAGGAAGTATCGTTTACTCAGCTAACATTGACTCAAATAAAGCGTTACTTTTAGAAACCATTATTCCTGATTTAGAAATTATGGTTGTTGTGAACGGCGGTAATGAAAACAGTCAATGGGCTCAAGATATTAAGCGCATTTACCAATCCCAACAGTTTAAAGATTATATGAAAGAGCATAATCAAAATGGTTATTGGGTAATGCCTCAGGAATAGATCAAAATCCTCATTAGGATAAAGTATATATAGTTGCATACAGCCCATGTAGTCATGGGCTTTTTAATACCTTGTCATTTGTTCATCAATAGTGAGCGCCCAAGCGTCGATCCCACCTGTAAGGTTATATAAATACTCGGTATCAAAGCCATTTTCGACTAAATAGTTAGCTACATTTAAGCTTCTAACACCGCGGTGGCAGTAAATAACGATATCAATTTCATCAGGAATTTCATCTAAATATAATGGAATGAGATTCATTGGTATATGTGTTGATCCATTAATACTACAAATGGCAACTTCATTAGGTTCACGGACATCAAGTAAGAATAACTTTTCAGATGCCTCTATTTTTTGTGCTAGCTCAGCAGGTGTTATTTCTTTTATGGTAATTGTCATTTAAAGTCCGTTATATTATTTTTTTAAAAGGTAAAAATGTCAAAAAGTTTGAGGTTACCTATACGTTTTAGTAAAAAACCATCGAATAATAAAGTTATATCATCCTACTATAATTATGTAGGATGATATGTTTTATTGATTATGCTGCTAAAGCTTTACTAATTTTTTCATATAAATCTTTAGAGAGATTATCAAGTTTTAGTAATCTTTCAAGCGCTGTTCGCATCAGTTGTTGACGTTTTTCGCCATAACGTTTCAACCGAATCAGTGGATCGATTAATCTAGCAGCAACTTGTGGATTTTTCTGGTTCAACTCAGTCAAGATTTCAACTAAGAAATGATAACCACTGCCATCTTCAGCATTAAAAGCAACAGGGTTATTATTTACAAAAGCTCCAATTAACGCACGAATGCGATTTGGATTACTCATTGAGAATGAACGGTGAGTTAATAATTTCTTCACGGTTGATAGCACATGGGTATCTGGACTTGTTGCATTAAGGGATAACCATTTATCCATTACCAAACCATCTTGATGCCATTTATTATCAAAATCAGTTAACAATTCATTGTAACAATCAAGTTGCGCTTTAACTGCTGTAGTTAGAGCAGCTAAGCAATCCGTCATGTTATTAGCGTGATAGTATTGCTGACTTACTAATGTGTTGGCATGGGATTTATTATCTGCATAGGCTAATAAAGTTAAACAGCAGTTTTTAAGTGATCGCTTAGCAATATCTTTATGTTCAATATGATAGTCAACGACTTTATTATTAAAATAAACAGCATTTAATTCGTCGTTCAGTTCATTGGCAAAACAACTCAGTAAAAACTGACGAACTTGATAAATAGCTGTTGGATCGATAACTTTAAATAAATTGGCTAATTCGTTTTCAGACGGTAAAGTCAAAATTTGTGCAATTAAAGCTGGATCAGCTGTTTCTGATAATAATACTGCTCTAAAGGCATCTAATACTGATTCTGGCAGTGTTAATTCACGATTTTCTTGGAAATTTGCTACATTTAAGCGTACATATTTTGCTAACAACATTTGTGCGGCATCATAACGACTAAAAGCATTAGTCGCATGTTGCATCAAGAAAATAAGATCATCATCTTGATAATCATAAGTTAATTTAACAGGTGCTGAAAAATCCCGTAATAGTGAAATAATTGGTTTTTCATTAACATGGTCAAAAATAAATTGCTGTTTAGACTGAGTTAAATTTAAAACATGGTGAATAGGTTTACCTTGATATTGTAGTGTAATTACTTGACCATTATGTTGATATAATTCAATATCTAGCGGAATATGCAGTGCTTGTTTTTTCGCTTGATCTTGAGTTGCAGGAGTATGTTGCTCAACTGTTAAAGTATATTGCTGATTTTTGGAGTCATAACTATCAGTAACAGTTAATTCTGGTGTTCCTGATTGACTATACCATAATTTGAATTGAGTTAAATCGATTCCTGATGCATCTTGCATTGCTGCTACAAAATCATCACACGTTGCTGCACTACCGTCATGACGTTCAAAATAGAGCTTCATACCCGCTTGGAATTTGTCTTCGCCTAATAGCGTATGCATCATACGAATCACTTCTGCGCCTTTCTCATACACGGTTACCGTGTAAAAATTATTCATCTCAATAACTTGGTCAGGGCGAATAGGGTGTGACATCGGACTTGCATCTTCGGCAAACTGTACTGTGCGCATTAATTTAACGTCATCAATACGTTTAACGGCTCTTGAACCCATGTCAGAACTGAATTCTTGATCTCGAAACACCGTTAATCCTTCTTTTAAGCTAAGTTGGAACCAATCTCGGCAAGTGACCCGATCGCCAGTCCAATTGTGAAAATATTCGTGACCAATTACTCCCTCAATCCCCAAATAGTCGGTATCGGTTGCGGTTTCTGGTTTGGCTAATACATATTTGGAGTTAAAGATATTCAGACCTTTATTTTCCATTGCGCCCATATTGAAAAAATCAACCGCAACGATCATGAAAATATCTAAATCATATTCTAAACCAAAACGTGTTTCGTCCCAGCGCATCGAATTTTTTAAGCTCGTCATAGCCCAATGTGAACGGTCTAAATTACCTTTATCAACATAAATTTCTAAATCAACTTTACGATTAGATTGAGTGGTAAATTGATCTCTCAATATGTCAAAATCACCTGCAACTAATGCAAATAGATAGGCTGGTTTAGGGAAAGGGTCTTGCCATTGAACCCAATGACGACCGTCAGCAAGTTCACCTTGTGCAATACGGTTACCATTAGAAAGTAGATAAGGATAATGTTGTTTATTGGCAGTGATTCGAGTTGAAAAGCGAGCAAGAACATCTGGACGATCAAGATAATAGGTGATATGTCTAAATCCTTCTGCTTCGCATTGAGTGCATAGTGCTTCACCTGAAACGTATAATCCTTCCAGCGCGGTATTATCAATTGGCTTAATTTCGTTAACAATGGTAAGGGTGAATTCGCTTGGAACATTCTGAATGATTAGACCTGTTTCAGTGATTTGATAATCTTGCCAAGGTTGTTCATTAATGTTGATCGAAATGAGCTTAAGGTCTTCGCCATCTAAAATGAGATCGTTTGCTTGCTGGTTTTTTTGCACAACACGGCTACGAGCAGTGACTGTGGTTGTTTCTGGCGCCAAATCAAAATCAAGATCAATGTCTGTAATGGTAAAATCTGGGGTTTTATAATCGAGACGATATTTAGCAATGGGTTGTAATTCAGCTGTTTTGGTATTCATTTTTGTCGTAACCTTTTTAGTTGGTATTCAATCTTTATCCTATTTAGATAGTATTATAGCTGATTAAAAATAATCTTATTACATAATTAATCTATCTCTTCACTATTATTCTGCTATAATCTGAGGAATTTTCTTTATAGTAGTAATAATAGATACATATGTTACCAGCAATAATTACATCAATTTTAGATACTGATGCATATAAATTGCATATGCAACAAGCCGTTTTTCATCATTACCCAGATGCAACCGTTGTTGCACAGTTCCGTTGTCGAAGTGATGATTTATTAGGGCATTATGCTGATGAAATAATGTATCAAGTTAAATTAATGGAATCGTTATCGCTTTCGGATGATGAATTTAACTATTTATCTGGTATTCCCTTTTTTAAATCGGACTATTTAAATTGGCTTAAAGATTGGCGCTTCAATAGTGATTTACTCACCATTAAAAACGAAGATGGTGTACTTGAAATTTCGATTGAAGGTAAATGGTTAGATGTTATCTTATGGGAAGTCCCTTTGCTTGCGGTAATCAGTGAAATTGTACATAAGGATCGTTCACCACAAATCGGTGTGCCAGAAGCAATCGCTAGACTAAAAGATAAATTGGCTCTATTTAATGAAAAAACGGCTAATATGGATATGTCTGGTTTTAATTTAATGGATTTTGGTACGCGTCGGCGTTATTCGTTTGCGGTACAAGAAGCCGTTGTCAGCTATTTGAAAGATAATTTTCAAGATTTTAATAGCACTAGCAACTATTTACTTGCCTATCGTTTAGGGTTAAATCCCGTTGGCACTCAAGCTCATGAATGGTTCCAAGCGCATCAACGATTAAGTCCAATTTTGAAAGATTGTCAAAAAGATGCGCTTCGAGTTTGGTTAGACGAGTACCCTCATGATTTAGATATTGCTTTAACTGATTGTATTACCATGGATGCTTTTTTGCGTGATTTCGAACATCATTTTGCTTCTTGTTATCAAGGACTTCGCCATGATTCAGGTGATTCTATTGAATGGGGTGAAAAAGCTATAGCGCATTATCAGCAGTTAGGAATAGATCCTAAAACTAAATTACTCGTTTTTTCTGATAGTTTAAATTTTGATAAGGCTATTAAAATTTATAACCATTTTAATCATCGAGTAAAACTGTCATTCGGTATTGGTGGCTTTTTGGCGTGTGATATTCCTTCAACCGAAGCGAATACCAAAGCTTTGAATATTGTGATTAAATTAACGCAATGCAATAATCAATCAGTGGCTAAATTATCTGATAGTCCAGGTAAAACAATATCTCAAGATTTAGATTTTATTGATGAGTTAAAACGAACTTTCAATGTTAAATATTAATAATAAATTATTATTAATCTTATAAAAGTAAATCCGTATAAAAATTTTTTAATTGGGTATTGATTCCATTTTATTATGGGAAATCGTTAAAATATATCAGTATTACTTAAAATTTATTTAAACAAATTAATGTAGAGATGGATAATTAAAATGAATTCAGTTGCTCCTATTGTTGATGTGTTACAAGGCAAAATCGCCGTTGGTAGCACCATTTCCGTTCAAGGTTGGGTGAGAACTCGCCGTGATTCTAAAGCAGGTATTTCATTTCTAGCAGTTTATGATGGCTCTTGCTTTTCGCCAATTCAAGCTGTTATCGAAAATAATTTACCTAATTATGAACAAGATATTTTGCGCTTAACTGCGGGTTGTTCGGTTAAAGTCACAGGTAAAGTTGTGGAATCACCAGGACAGGGGCAAAAATATGAATTACAAGCAACACAGGTTGATGTGTATGGCTTTGTGGATGATCCTGAAACTTATCCTATGGCGGCGAAACGTCACTCAATAGAATATCTGCGTGAAGTTGCCCACTTACGTGCAAGAACCAATATTGTCGGTGCAATTACGCGTGTTCGTCATACGCTTGCTCAAGCTATTCATCAATTTTTTGATGAACGTGGCTTTTTTTGGCTTTCTACGCCAATTATTACCGCATCGGATACCGAAGGTGCAGGCGAGATGTTTCGTGTTTCAACGCTTGATATGTTGAATCTTCCAAAAAACGATAATGATAAAATTGATTACGATAAAGACTTTTTTGGTAAAGAAGCGTTTTTAACAGTATCCGGCCAATTAAATGCTGAAACTTATGCATGTGCGCTTTCAAAAGTCTATACTTTTGGTCCAACGTTTAGAGCTGAGAACTCAAATACTACGCGTCATTTAGCCGAATTCTGGATGATGGAACCTGAAGTTGCGTTTGCTGATCTTGATGACAACGCCAAGCTAGCTGAAGATATGCTGAAATATGTATTTAAGACAGTACTTGAAAAACGTGCTGATGATATGCAATTTTTTGCTCAGCATATTGATAAAGATGCGATTACTCGGCTAGAAAATTTTATAAGTGCCGATTTTGCACAAGTTGATTACACCGATGCAATTACTATTTTACAAAATTGTGATGCCAAATTTGAAAATCCAGTGAGTTGGGGTATTGATTTAGCTTCAGAACATGAACGTTATTTAGCTGAGCAACATTTTAAAGCACCAGTTGTTGTTAAAAACTATCCTAAAGATATCAAAGCATTTTATATGCGTATGAATGACGATGGTAAAACTGTGGCAGCAATGGATGTGTTAGCGCCAGGCATTGGCGAAATTATTGGCGGTTCACAACGTGAAGAACGCTTAGATATGCTAGATAAACGAATGGACGAAATGGGTCTTAAAAAAGAAGATTACTGGTGGTATCGTGATTTACGTCGTTATGGCACAGTCCCTCACTCTGGTTTTGGTCTGGGATTTGAACGCTTAATTGTTTATGTCACCGGTGTGCAAAATGTCCGAGATGTTATTCCATTCCCAAGAACTCCGCGTAACGCAAATTTCTAAACTGATTGCATTTTTATTCATCTAAACCGATATTAAGTTGGTTTAGATGAAAAAAGCATAATAGAAATTCAAAAAAAGTACAAAAAGTATCCAAACAAACCCTTTTTTAGCCTTAGACATCCTGTTTAACGAAAAGTTCACTTGATTTTAAGTAAAATTTATACATAATTTACACTACTGTGAAAATTAGATAAAAATAATAGATAAAGATATTATTTTTGGATGAATAATCATTGTAGTTGAAATTGACTCAAATCCTATGGACTGTGTCAGTATTAAAATAACCATGAGGGTAAAAAATGAAACGTAATCTATTAGCAATCGCTATTCCTGCACTTTTAGTTGCAGCTGGTGCAAACGCTTCTATCGAAGTATGGAACAAAGACGGCAACAAAGTTGACTTTTATGGTCGAGTAAAAGCAGCTAATAACATCACTGACCGCGGTCAAAAAGATGAAGGTGATGATACTTCAGCTCGTCTAGGCATGTCTGGCCAAACTCAAATTACTGATAGCCTAGTAGGCTACGGTCGTTGGGAATATGAAGCGAAAGCAGGTAAAAATTCTGACAATGAAGTTCGTTATGCATTTGCAGGTTTAAACTTTGGTGACTTAGGTTCATTCGATTATGGTCGTAACGATGGTGTGTTAAAAGCAATCACTGCTTATACTGATGTATTGCCGCAATTTGGTGGTGACGCAGCAAACAATAATTGGAATGTACTTTCTTCACGTACTAAAGCTGTAGCGACTTATCGTAACAACAACTTCTTTGGTTTGTCTGATGACATCAGTTTTGCTTTACAATATGCTGATAATGGTGATAATTCTACTACTGTAGACGGTATCAAAGGAAATTCAAGAGAAGCCTACGGTGCAAACGTACAATGGCGTATTTTTGATACAGGTTTAACTGCTGGCGCAGGCTATGCTCAATCAACTGTGAGCGATACCCGCCATAATACTTGGGCAGCTGGTCTTAAATATGAAAACTATGACTTATATTTAGGTGCTAACTACTTCCAAAGTAAAGTAAAAAGAGCCACTACTGTTGTATGGAATAATGGTGTTGAAAGAGATCGTGATCTTAAACTCAGAGGCTTTGAATTAGTTGCTCAATATGGTATTGATTTAGAAGTGGGTCGTTTAACTCCATCTTTAGCTTATGTTCAACATAAACTTAAAGCAGATTCTATGCACTTCTCTGATGCTGATTACCATTATTATGCGGCAGGATATAATTCTCCTGTAGCTAAGTATGTGTCTTTAGGTGCAACTTACGATTTAAATAAAAACTTTAGTACAATTGTTGAATATAAATTCAACTTGTTAGATCATAAAGATATCGGTGCTGATTGGAATACTGAAACTCCACGTGGTAAACACGGGAACAAACCAGGTACAAAAGATGTGTTAGGCGTTGGTTTAATTTACCAATTCTAATCTCTTAACCTCTTATAAAAAGGCACTTAGGTGCCTTTTTTAATACCTAAAAAAACCTCTTTTTGAGCAAAAAAACATTTAATGTTTAAAAAATTTAATATTAAATATTAAAATAATCGCAAAACCTCAGATTTAATCTAAAGAACATTGTTAAATAGATAGTGTATACGATTAAAATCTATTTTATAAAAATTAAAATAGATATCACTGTAATAATATAATTGCTATTTTTAGTAGTTAATTATTAAATCCAGAGCAAAGTAATTTGCTTCTTTAATAATAAAATATACCTACGAGGGTAACAAAATGAAACGTAATCTATTAGCAATCGCAATTCCTGCGCTTTTAATTGCAGGTACAGCTAACGCTTCTATTGAAGTATGGAACAAAGATGGTAATAAAGTTGACTTCTATGGTCGAGTTTATGCTTTAAACTATATTACTGATCGCGACAATCAAACTGGCGAAGGTGACAAAACTACCGCTCGTTTAGGCATGTCAGGACAAACTCAAGTTACTGATAGTTTAACCGGTTATGGTCGTTGGGAATATGAAGCAAAAACTGGAAAAAATGCTGATAACGAAACTCGTTATGCATTTGCAGGTTTAAACTTTGGTGATTTCGGTTCATTCGATTATGGTCGTAATGATGGTGTGTTAAAAACCTTAACTTCATATACCGATGTTTTACCTGAATTTGGTGGCGATGCATCAGATAATGATCTTTATGCTTTAACTGCACGTACTAAAGCTGTAGCAACTTACCGTAACTCAGATTTCTTCGGTCTAGTTAATGGTTTACGCTTTGCTGTTCAATACGCTGACAATGGTGATAATAGTTCAACTAGTCATTTCAATGAACATGCTCGAAATGGTCACAACAGTGCCGAAGCATGGGGTTCTGTAGTAGATTGGGATGTGCTTGACACAGGTCTATCTGTTGGTGCTGGTTATGCACAAACAGGCGGTCATAGAGATGCTAAATCATGGTCAGCAGGTGTTAAATACGACAACAATAATGTTTATTTAGCAGCGCTATATATTGAAGGCAAACAAAAATATGGTTGGGACAATGCTACAACAGAGCGTCGTGCGGATGATTTAAAAACTAAAGGTTTTGAATTCGTAGCACAATATGGTATCGACTTTGAAGTTGGTCGTTTAACTCCATCTTTAGCTTATATCCAACATAAAGTTAAAGATGCATCTAGCTTAACAAGTGATGCAGGCCTTAAAGGTAATGACCTAGCTAAATATGTTGATGTTGGTCTAACTTATGATTTCAACAAAAACCTACAAGCTATCATTGATTACAAAATCAACTTGTTAGATAAAGATGATATTGGTGCACGTCGTGCTCTTTACGAAGACGGTGCATTTACTAAATCACAAATTAAAGCTACAACGAAAGATACCGTTGCACTTGGTTTAATCTATCAATTCTAATTGGTTGTAACTTGTTAAATTCTAAAAAGGCACTTCGGTGCCTTTTTTATTATCGATTGATCAATAAATATCCCTTGCACTTTAATTCATACTCTGTTAAAAAATTAACAAAAATTATAAAGAATTAGGACAACAAAAATGCGTTATACCACTCGTAAATTACCAGCAAAAAAAAATATTGCATTAGTTGCGCATGATCACTTGAAAGAATCACTGTTAAATTGGTGTCAAAAAAATCGAGAAGAACTTGCACATCATAATTTATGTGGAACAGGAACAACGGGCACCTTAATTAAAAAAGAAACAGGATTAAATATTATCCCAATGCTTAGTGGACCAATGGGTGGTGATCAGCAAATAGGTGCACTAATTGCGGAAGGTAAAATTGATATTCTTATCTTTTTTTGGGATCCACTTAACGCCGTTCCTCACGATCCAGATGTTAAAGCGTTATTACGGTTATCAACAGTTTGGAATATCCCAGTTGCAACCAACCAAGCTACTGCCAATGCATTAATTCAATCGGCCATTTTTAAACAAGAAGTTGATATCGAAATTCCTGATTATCAAGGTTATTTAGCCGAAAGAGTTAATTAAATGCCAATACCATCCCAAATTCGCAAAACTGGCAGACAAATACTGTTGTTGGATAATTTGTTTATTGTCTTAGGATTTTACGTCGTTTTTCCTCTGGTTTCGACTCATTTTGTAAGTCAAGTCGGATGGAGTGCTCTATTTGTCGGTTTTGCTTTAGGTTTTCGACAATTTGTGCAACAAGGTTTTGGAATTATTGGTGGCGCGATTGCTGATCGTTTTGGTGCAAAACCAATGATTGTTACTGGAATGTTTTTGCGTTGCGTCGGATTTATTTCGATGGCGGTTGCTAGCGAACCTTGGCTATTGTTACTTTCTTGTTTGCTTTCAGCATTAGGAGGGTTACTCTTTGATCCTCCTCGTATGGGATTGACTATTAAATTCACTCGTCCACATGAGCGTGGCAAATTTATTTCGCTATTAATGATACAAGATAATGCAGGAGCAGTTATTGGTGCGCTTATTGGTGGGATTTTAATTGATTATGACTTCCATTTAGTCTGTTGGTGTGGGGCTTTTATTTTCTTCTTGTGTGGTATTTTTAATATTCTCTTTTTGCCAGCTTACCACATAGCCATAGGTAAAGCTCCAATCATCAAAGGTATGAAAATGGTTGTTAAAGATAAAAAATTTACCCGTTATGTGCTTACTTTAACCGGTTATTATGTGTTATGGGTACAGATAATGTTGATGTTACCGCTCACTATAACCCAAGTATCAGGTAGCCCTAGTTATGTAAAATGGATGTATGCAATTCAAGCTGGTATTTCACTGGTATTACTTTATCCACTTGCGCGCTTAAGTGAAAAATATTTTAGATTGGATCAACGTCTTAAATTCGGTCTGTTCTTGATGTCATTTGCTTTTATCATTATTGGTTTTACGACACATTTATCTATGCTTTTAACACTAATTGCACTCTTTTATTTAGGGGCAATTGTTGCTGAACCTGCCAGAGAAACTTTATCAACGGTTTTAACAAATCCTAAAGCTAAAGGCAGTTACATGGGGTTTAGTCGGTTAGGGCTGGCTCTAGGCGGATTTATTGGTTATACCGGTGCGGGATGGCTTTATGATATTGCTATGGAGATTGGTTTTCCACACTTACCTTGGATTATATTAACCTTTATTGGCCTATTAACATTAGCGTATTTACAGTACTTATTCAAAGACGAACCGCCAATGGTTCGCGTTAAGATGAAAAAGATTGGTTGATTTCACCATTTTTAAACAAGATTGCTTCATTTGCATTAAGTTTATTCCAAGTCTCATTTGATGTTAAAGGTAAAGTCGAAATAATGGTTACTACATCATTAGGTGTTGTATGTTTTTGAAAATCAATTTCTACATCTTCATCAAGTAGTTTTGCTTTGCCAAAGGGAGCTCTACGGGTTATCCAATGTAGATTGGTGGTGCAGTAAGCAAAGACAAATTGTCCATCAGAAAGTAACATATTAAATATTCCCAGCTTACTGAGATTATCAGCACAAAGCTTTATAAAGCGAAACAAGGCTAAATCATCAGTAGGTTGCTGGGGATACGTTTGGTGCAGTTGGTTAATTAAGTGGCAAAAAGCATATTCGCTGTCTGTTTCACCGACGGGTTGAAAAAGGCCTGTATCGAGATTTTGGTAATCAGTTAATTGACCATTGTGGGCAAAAGTCCAATTTTTTCCCCACAACTGACGCGTAAATGGATGGGTATTTTCAAGTGCGACTCCGCCACGATTTGCTTGTCGAATATGTGCAACTACAGCCTTAGACTTAATAGGATACTCTTGAACCATTTTGGCGATTGCAGAGTAACTACAAGGCTCAGGATCTTTGAATGTTCGGCAACCTTTTCCTTCATAGAACGTGATTCCCCAGCCATCTTTATGGGGACCTTTATCCCCACCTCGTTTAATTAAGCTGGTAAAACTAAAACAAATATCCGTTGGCACGTTAGCGCTCATACCCAATAGTTCACACATTTTATTTGGCCATCTCTTTTTCAATAAGTAAAATAAGGATATGGATAACTTTGATATGGATTTCTTGTACGCGATCAGCGTAGCCAAAATGTGGAACACGGATATCCACATCTGCAAGTCCATTCATCTTACCGCCATCTTTGCCCGTTAGTGTAATGATCTTCATGCCTTTTTGTTTAGCCGCTTCAATGGCTTTAATTACATTGGTTGAATTGCCTGACGTTGAAATACCAAGTAGTACATCACCTTTGCTACCTACACCTTCAACATAGCGTGAAAAAATGTAATCAAATCCATAATCATTACCTACACATGAAATATGGCTTACATCCGATATTGCAATTGCTGGATAGGAAGGACGATTATCACGAAAACGACCTGTTAACTCTTCAGCAAAATGCATGGCATCACAATGAGAACCGCCATTACCACACGACAATACTTTACCGCCTTGCTTAAATGAATCGGCAATTAATATCGCTGCTTGTTGAATAGCTTTAAGATTTTTTTCATCCGAAACAAATTTTGTTAGTACATCAATTGCTTGGGTTAATTCGTTTCGAATATTGTCAATATACATCAGTCCTACCTCGTAATTAAAAAAGCTTTATCACCATTGTAGTTTTTTCCTAACTGCTTGCAAGCGATAATAAAAATTAAATTACAAATTTTGTAAAAAAGTTTCAGGTAAGGCATATGTTTAAGTAAAAAAAAGAAGAGGAATTAAGCAAATTAGCTTATTAATTGCATAAATTTTTTATGTTAACGAATGAAAAAAAATTATTGAGCATTAATAGACAAAATATTTGTATTTCTTTTACCAATAAATTGTTAGATAAAGCTTGTTCGAAGCGTTATTTGCCAATAGGATAAGCCGTTAATTTGTGATACAATTTTACAGGAAAATTTTCACAAATAAAGATAGTGAAATTGCATTTAAAATCAATAAATAAGGAATTAACATGCAAACTGTTACAGGTCAAGTTGCAGCACCCAATGCTAAAGTTGCCATTATTGTGGCTCGATTTAATCAATTTATTAACGAAAGTTTGGTCAATGGTGCTGTCGATGCGTTGACTCGTATTGGTCAAGTTGACGAAAAAAACATTACCATAATTTGGGTGCCAGGTGCTTACGAAATTCCCTTAACCGCTAAAGTTGCAGCGCAATCAAAAAAATACGATGCAATTGTGGCGTTAGGTACGGTTATTCGAGGTAGCACAGCTCATTTTGACTTTGTTGCAGGTGAATCGAGTTCTGGATTATTAAATGCAAGTTTGGATCATACCATTCCGGTGGGATTTGGTATTTTAACAACCGAATCTATTGAACAAGCTATTGAACGTGCAGGTACAAAAGCTGGCAATAAAGGTGCCGAAGCAGCGTTAACTGCATTAGAAATGCTAAATATTATCAAAGCAATTAAGGAGTAATTTAGTGGCATTAGTTAATCCTCGTCGTCGAGCAAGAGAGTGTGCAGTACAGGCCATTTACTCTTGGCAAGTGTCTAGAAACGATCTTGCTGATGTTGAGACCAGTTTTATTGCAGAACAAGACATGAAAGGTGTTGATACTAAGTATTTTCGAGAACTGTTACATGGTGTTGCTAAAAACACTGCGGAATTAGACGAAAAAATGGCTCCTTATCTCACTGAACGTAAAGTCGAAGAACTAGGTCAAGTAGAACTTGCCATATTACGTATTGCACTTTATGAATTAATGAAGCGTCAAGATGTACCTTATAAAGTTGTGATAAACGAAGCGATAGACTTGACTAAAACATTCGGTGCAGCTGATAGCCATAAATTTGTTAATGGTGTATTAGATAAGATAGCCCCAACCATCCGAACGCGATAACCGATTAATTGTGAGATTGATATGACCGACAATACTGAAAAAAGTAAACCAACTATTTTTTACGCTAAACATAGCGAGCCTAAAAAAGACTCTCGTGCTAATAAACAAAAATCAACTGGATGGAAAGATAAGCGTAAAAATGATGCTTTTCAGTCTAAACCGAAGCGTGATCGTAATGACCGTATTGAAACTTTTAAAGCACGCAGTGATAGACCAAGGTTTGCAAAAAAAAGTATTGTTATTGAATTAAATCGATCTCCATCAGAAATTGAACACGATTCTCCATGGCAGAAGAAAGTACGTGCCAATGATCAAACACCGACATTTGGTTATGACGGATATCGACAACGTAAAGAAGAAACTTTAGTTTACAGCGAAAATAGTTGTAAAGCGGTATTCAAACATCGACGCAGTGCTATTGTAAAATTGTTTATTATCCAAGAGATGACTTATCAGTTTAAAGAGTTAATCAATTGGTTAGTTCAAGAGCGTTTAGGTTATGATATTGTTTCTAATGAACAGCTTAATAAAATAACCCAAACACAGCATCATGGTGGAGTCTGTTTGATTGTTAAAAAACGTATTCCATTAAACTTATTAAATTATTTAGAACAAAAAAGTAATACCGATAAGGATTGTATTTTAGCGATTGATGATGTTAATAATCCGCATAATTTAGGAGGATTAATAAGAAGTGCAGCTTTTTATCGTGTAAATGCTGTCATGTTACGTCAAACAAATCTGCTTGATAGTGGTGGCGCTGCAATGCGAGTCGCTGAGGGTGGTATAGAAGCAGTTGAATCCATTAAAAGTGATGATTTTGTTGCTTCGCTTGATATGTTAAAGCAACAAGGTTATCAAATCGTTGCTTTACTACCTTGTCAAACCAAATCGGTTGCTTCGAGCGAATTACATAAAGTTCAATTTAATAAAAAGATTGCTTTAGTTATTTTTCAGCAAATTAATATGAAACTTGTTAACTGTGCTGATGTCGTTGTACATTTGAAAGGTAATGATAATATGCCGGCACTCAATATTTCAGTTGCTACAGGGATTTTATTATCAAATTTATAAAAATATTGAATTATAATTTAATTAAATATTATCATAATGTTACGCTGAAGGACCTGAAAGGTTCTTTGGTGAAATATATTTAATAGCATCATTTGATTAGAAATAGCTTTTTTTTTCTGTACATTGTTAACTAGTAAAGCATATAAATGTGTTGGTGTTTGTTATGACGTATGAGTATAAAGTTGGTTTAATTTTTGGTAAGTTTTATCCTTTACATTGTGGTCATATCTATTTAATTGAAAAAGCAATGACACAAGTTGATGAGCTGCATATTTTTTTGGGTTGTGAAGCAACACGAGATAAAGAACTTTTTGATAAAAGTCATCTACCAAGGCAACCTCAAGTTAGCGATCGTTTTTCATGGTTAAAAGAAACGTTTAAAGATCGTCATAATATTCATATACACATTTTAGATGAAGCGGGCATTAAATCTTACCCCAATGGCTGGAAAGATTGGAGTGATCGTGTTAAACAGATTTTATCTAAGCATAAAATTAAACCAAATGTTGTATTCACCAGTGAACCACAAGATGTCAAAGATTATGAATTCTATTTCGATTGCCCAGTAATTATTGTTGATGCTGATCGTAATTTTATGAACATCAGCGCGACGCAAGTTCGCCAAAATCCTTATAAAAACTGGTCATTTATTGCTGATGCGGCTAAACCATTTTTTGTCAAAAAAGTCGCAATTATTGGCCAAGGTAAATTCAATGAGTTGTCGCTACAACTGGCCAATATTTATAATACGCAACATGTCAGTAATGGTTACATTAACTATATAGACCGAGAGATTTCAACGCCATATAATCAACGTTATCTTAGTGAAACAGATTATATTCGCATTGCAATTTTACATGTGGAACGGCTTTCAAGAGCAGTAGAAAATAGCAATAAACTGCTTTTCACAACGATTGACTTTGATACATTAGCTCAATATTACACACAGATTTTTGAAAAAGAAAATCAAGTGTTGAAAGGGCTGAAAGACAGTTATCATTTCGATTTAGTGATTCATCAAAATGATCTCGATCCTAATCATACTCCTGCACAACATTTTGAAACGGTAAGCAAGATGGTTGAAGCATTATTGATTTAGTTCATCACATTTATTCATGCTTATGTTAAAATAAGCTAAATCTTTGTGATAGGTAAATTTTTATGTCTCAATCATCTGACAATCAAGATAATACAAATCAAGAAAAAATTGATTTTGGTTATCGGCAAGTCTTAAAAGAAGAAAAAGTTAAACGTGTCGCCGATGTATTTCATTCTGTTGCGGATAAATATGATGTAATGAATGATTTGATGTCATTTGGTATTCATCGTATTTGGAAAAAAATCACCATTGAATATAGCAGTGTGCGTAAAGGTCAAAAAGTGTTAGACCTTGCTGGTGGAACGGGTGATTTAACTGCAAAATTTTCTCAACTTGTCGGTGATAATGGTTTAGTTGTCTTGGCAGACATCAATGAATCCATGTTAAAAGTTGGACGTGATAAACTGCGCGACAAAGGCCTATTTAAAAATATCGAATATGTACAGGCTAATGCTGAAGAATTACCTTTTGCGGATAACTATTTTGATTGTATTACCATTTCGTTTGGTCTTCGCAATGTTACTGATAAAGATAAAGCATTACGATCTATGTGGCGAGTATTAAAGCCGGGTGGACGTTTACTCATTCTGGAATTTTCTAAACCACAATACAAAATTCTAAATAAAGCTTATGATCTTTATTCCTTTACCATGTTACCATTAATGGGCAAAATTGTGGCAAACGATTCTGATAGTTATCGTTATTTAGCTGAATCAATCCGCATGCATCCAAATCAAAATACCCTAAAAAAAATGATGGAAGATGCAGGCTTTGTCGATGTTAAATATCACAACATGACAGGTGGAATTGTCGCATTACATACTGGCTTTAAATTTTGAAGCGATGACAAATAATGACATTTTTTCGACTTTATAAAATATTAACAGTATTTCATGCTTATCGTTTGAATGAGCTTTTGCCAGCACATCGTTTATCAAAATGGCTACGCTTTTTATTGCTTTGTCTATTTTGGGTGAAACCGAAAGCCAAGCAACAACCAATTGGTGAACGTTTACGTCAAGCTTTACAAGAGTTAGGACCGGTTTGGATAAAATTCGGGCAGATGATCTCAACTCGGCGTGATGTGTTACCCAAAGACATTGCGAATGCATTAGCAAAATTACAAGATCAGGTCGATCCTTTTGACGGTAAAATTGCTAAACAACTTATTGAACAAGCACTTGAACAACCCATCGACTATTATTTTACTAATTTCGATGAAAAACCATTAGCGTCAGCATCAATCGCTCAAGTGCATACGGCTACATTAAAACATAGTCAAGCCGAAATCGTAATCAAGGTATTACGTCCTAATATTATGCCAGCAATTCAAGCCGATATTGGTTTGATGCATTGGGTCGCAAAACAATTTACTAAACGTATAAAATTTGGCGAGAAACTGCGTGCTGTTGAAATCGTCCGAGATTATGAATCAACACTATTAAAAGAGCTCGATTTACTGCAAGAGGCTTATAATACTGCTAGATTACGAGAAAATTTTATCAATAGTAATATTTTATATATTCCTTATGTATATCAAGAGTTATGTCGAAAGAACGTCCTTGTTGAAGAACGAGTGAAAGGGGTTCCTATTGCCAATGTTGAGCAACTTAAACAACATAATGTCGATATGAAATTACTTGCCCAGCGCGGCGTTCAAGCTTTCTTTACTCAAGTCTTTCGTGATAACTTTTTCCATGCGGACATGCACCCAGGTAATATTTTTGTAGATATCTCTGATCCTAACGATCCTCGTTATATCGGGATTGATTGCGCAATTGTTGGCATATTAAGTAATGATGATCAGCGTTATCTTGCTGAAAACTTCTTAGCTTTTTTTAATCGCGATTATCGAAAAATAGCGGAAACCTATATTGCTTCTGGCTGGGTACCTGAAACAACCGATATTGTGGCTCTTGAAAGGGCTATGCGAAATGTTTGTGAGCCAGCTTTTGCCAAGCCACTGGCCGAAATATCATTTTCACACATTTTATTGCAATTGTTTGAGGTAGCTCGACAATTTGAGATGGATATTCAACCACAATTAATACTGCTTGAAAAAACATTATTTTATATTGAAGGATTGGGTCGCCAGCTTTATCCTGAACTTGATCTATGGCAAACTGCCAAACCTTTTTTAGAAAAATGGTATAAAGATAAATATAGTGCGCAAAAGCTATTGCAACAAGCATGGGAATCATTACCGCAATGGCGAATCATTTTGCCTCAGTTACCAGCGAAATTGAATGATTATGAACGAATAACCAAACAGATGAATACCCAATTAAAACAAATTAACCAAGAGTTACAACAAAGTAAAAGATGTCAGCAATATTTAATGACAATACTTGCTTTAGTGAGTGTTGCGGGTATTGCATTGCTTATTATTCATTAATTGTTACTGTTGGAATCTTATTATTTAAGTGTATAATTTAAATCTCAACTTTATTGGAGATAGATATCATGATGCCAAGCTTGCCTCAACTACTCATATTAATTGCTGTTGTTGTGTTATTATTTGGAACTAAAAAGTTACGCTCGTTGGGCTCTGACCTTGGTGCATCAATTAAAGGCTTTAAAAAAGCCATGAATGATGACGATGATAAACCCGAAAGCAGTAATTCAGCAAAAGTTGAAAATCTTAATTCGACTGATGACAATAATTCTAAAAAAGAGTAACACGTGTTTGACATCAGCTTTGGTCAGCTATTATTAGTATTAATTATTGGACTGGTGGTATTAGGGCCAGAGCGATTGCCTGTCGCTATTAAAACTGTTGCTGGTTGGATAAAAGTACTGCGCCGTATGTCAGCAACAGTGCAACTGGAATTAAACAAAGAACTAAAATTGCAAGAGTTGCAAGACAGTTTAAAAAAAGCTGAACAAAGCGGTTTAAAAGCACTGACTCCAGAAATTCAGGAATCAATTGATGACTTAAAACGCGTAACAGAATCGTTACAAAAAGAGATCGATTCGGCCTCTCAATTGGATCCTCAAATTCACTCAGATAAAGATAAATCATGACTGACGACGCTACACAACCTTTAATTGGACATCTTGTCGAACTCAGAACACGCCTACTACGTTGTATTATTTGTATATTAGTCGTATTTAGCGGTTTACTCTATTTTTCTAATGATATTTATCATATTGTGGCAAATCCACTTATCAGTCAGTTACCACAAGGTAGCAGTATGATTGCAACAGATATTGCCGCGCCATTTTTTACCCCGATTAAATTAACCGCTGTAGTGGCAATATTTATCTCAATTCCTTATGTACTTTACCAAGTCTGGGGATTTGTTGCGCCAGCATTGTATCAGCATGAAAAACGCTTGGTTATGCCATTAATTGTATCAAGCACTGTTCTTTTTTATCTTGGCATTGCTTTTGCCTATTTCGTCGTATTTCCACTGGCGTTTTACTTTTTTATCCACACGGCACCGATTGATGTGGCGATTAATACTGATATCACAAAATATCTTGATTTTGTGATGACTCTTTTTATTGTATTTGGTTTCGCTTTTGAGGTCCCTGTTGCTATTATATTACTCTGTTGGACAGGCATAACTACACCTCAAAGCCTACGTAAAAAACGCCCGTACATCATTGTAGGGGTGTTTGCTGTCGCTATGTTTGTCACACCTCCTGATGTCTTTTCTCAAATTTTATTAGCTGTACCTATCTGTCTGCTTTTTGAAATCGGAACTTTCTTTGCACGTTTTTATCAACCACGTAAACACGAAGATAGTGAAGAAGATGCTTTTGCATCCGAAGACGAAGATGAAAAGTAATAACCGATAAATATGATTTAAATAACCAGTAAGGATAACTAATCATAATGAAAACATCATTACCTGATTTTAATCGTGCTAATGTACTCGTTGTGGGTGATATCATGCTCGATCGCTATTGGTATGGAGGCACTAATCGCATATCGCCCGAAGCGCCCGTACCGGTTGTCAAAATTGATGCCTTAGAAGAAAGACCCGGCGGAGCGGCCAACGTTGCAATGAATATCACTTCACTGTGTGGTAATGCACGTTTAATTGGTTTAACGGGTATTGACGAACCTGCCAAAATTCTTGATGAACAATTAAGTAAACACAAAGTACAATGTGATTTTGTATCAGTATCGACACATCCGACTATTACCAAATTACGCGTTTTATCGCGCAATCAGCAATTAATTCGTATTGATTTTGAAGAGGGGTTTGGTAATGTTGATTCTACACCCATGCTTGAACGCATTCAAACCGCATTAGAAACACATAAAGTTATGGTTTTGTCGGATTACGCCAAAGGTGCGCTATCGGCAGTACAAGCCATGATAAAACTGGCTAATCAAGCAAATGTTCCGGTATTGGTCGATCCTAAAGGTACGGATTTTGAACGTTACCGAGGCGCGACGTTACTTACTCCAAATATGTCGGAATTTGAAGCAGTAGTTGGTCGATGCCAAACAGAAGAAGATATTGTTGAAAAAGGTCATCAACTGATTAAGCAATATGATCTAAAAGCACTATTAGTGACTCGTAGTGAAAAAGGCATGACCTTGTTGCAATTAAATAAACCAATTTATCATCTACCAACACAAGCGAAAGAAGTGTTTGATGTAACGGGAGCAGGTGATACCGTTATTGCCACATTAGCCGCGGCCTTGGCTGCCGGTCAATCATTAGAAGAGAGCTGTTTCCTTGCCAATGCTGCTGCAGGTGTTGTGGTTGGCAAACTGGGTACATCAACCGTTTCGCAGGTTGAACTGAGCAACGCTATCCGTGCACGTGCCGATGATGGTTTTGGAGTAATGACTGAAGATGAGCTTAAGGAAGAAGTAAAAAAAGCTCGCATGCGTGGTGAAAAAATTGTGATGACCAATGGTTGTTTTGATATCCTGCATGCAGGACATGTATCTTACCTTGCTAATGCAAGAAAACTGGGCGATCGTCTCATCGTTGCAGTTAACAGTGATGCATCAGTAAAACAATTAAAAGGTGAATCAAGACCCATTAATCCACTTATGCAACGCATGATTGTTCTGGGTGCACTCAATTCAGTTGATTGGGTTGTTCCATTTGAAGAGGAGACACCACAACGACTTATTGCCAGCATCCTGCCAGATGTATTAGTCAAAGGCGGTGATTATAAACCTGAAGATATTGCGGGAGGCAAAGAAGTCACTGCTGCCGGTGGCACAGTCAAAGTCCTCAATTTTGAAGATGGTTGCTCAACCACCAACATTATCAATGCCATTAAAAACCGCTAACTTTCTTCGACAAAATCGGTTACTGAATCAAGTAACCGATTAGTCTAGCGGGCGTTACACTAATCAAACGTTTTATACTCGCTTTTCATTTTAATATTACTTCCCCAGATAGGCTGAAAATTAAGAGCTTTATATACCTAACGCCCTAATAAAATGGTTTTTTATCCAATATACCTAAGATCAATCGTTAAAATCTATTGTTAAATTTTATAATTAACGCTTTTTTTATTATTCACTTTGTGCAAAGCTATTACTTAATTTGGGAGAACGATTACAGAGGATATTTAATGACCAAACATTATGATTATATAGCGATTGGCGGTGGAAGTGGCGGTATCGCATCAGTGAACCGAGCAGCGTCATATGGTAAAAAATGTGCAATTATAGAAGCAAAATTGTTAGGTGGAACATGTGTTAACGTAGGTTGTGTACCTAAAAAAGTGATGTGGTATGGTGCACAAATCGCCGAAGCAATTAATCACTACGGTCCGGATTACGGTTTTGATACGACAATTAATCAATTTAATTGGGATAAATTACTTGATAGCCGAAATGCCTATATCGATCGTATTCACCAATCCTATGATCGTGTTTTAACTAATAACAATGTTGATATCATATTCGGTTACGCTAAATTTGTTGATGCACATACAATTGAAGTAAATGGTGAACATTACAGTGCCGATCACATTTTAATTGCAGTAGGGGGTAAACCGACAATCCCAACTATCCCTGGTGCAGAATATGGTATTACCTCTGATGGTTTTTTTGCATTAAAATCTTTACCTAAACGCGTTGCTGTGGTTGGGGCAGGGTATATTGCTTGTGAAATTGCAGGGGTTGTGCATGCATTAGGGGCAGAGACTCACCAATTTATTCGTCAAGCAACACCATTAAGATCGTTTGATCCGTTGATTATTAAAACCTTAATGGAAGTAATAACGGAAGAAGGACAGCATCTACACACGTTTGCTATTCCACAATCAGTTACTAAAAATAGCGATGATAGTTTAACCTTAACCCTTGAAAATGGTGAAAGTTATACGGTTGATTGTCTAATTTGGGCAATAGGTCGTGAACCCGCTACACAGGATATGAACTTATCTGCGGCAGGTATTGACGTTAATGATAACGGATTTGTTATTGTCGATAAATTCCAAAATACGAACGTGCCTGGCATTTATTCTGTTGGTGATGATACTGGCGCAATGGCTTTAACACCTGTTGCTGTTGCAGCTGGGCGTCGTTTATCGGAAAGATTGTTTAATAACAAACCTGATGAACATTTAGATTATACTAATATTCCAACAGTGGTATTTACGCATCCAGCAATTGGTACTGTAGGCTTAACCGAACCGCAAGCGATTTTAGAATACGGTGATGAAAACGTCAAAGTATACACTTCAAGCTTTACGGCTATGTATACGGCTGTCACAAGTCACCGCCAACCTTGTCGAATGAAACTGGTTTGTGTGGGGTCTGACGAAAAAATTGTTGGAATACATGGTATAGGGTATGGTATGGACGAAATGTTACAAGGGTTTGCTGTGGCACTTAAAATGGGTGCAACTAAAAAAGACTTTGATAACACTGTTGCTATTCACCCAACAGCAGCAGAAGAGTTTGTTA